>CBFGUK010000037.1:0-32116 GCA_965651925.1 uncultured bacterium
CCCCGCTCCCGGAGCAGCTCGCCGCGGCGCGGTGGGGGGAGCAGTGTGCGGCAGGCGGGGGTGAACGTCAGCTCGATGATCAGCGCGCTGACGATGCCGGCGGCGAGCAGCGCGCCGAAGGCGCGCACGCTGCTGATCCCGAACGTCGTCAGCGAGGCGAAGCCGGCGGCGGCGATGCCGCCGGCGGTGAGCATCACCGGCCCGACCGCGGTGAGCGAGGCGATCACCGCCGCGTCGTTGTCGCCGCGCGCCGCCACCTCCTCGTAGTAGCGCTTGAGGATCTGCACCGCGTGCCCCGCCGCGATGGCGAGGATCAGCACCGGCGTCATCGCGCTCCAGGTGTCCATTGGCAAACCGACGGCGCCCATGATGCCGAGCGCCCAGACGACGCTCAGCAGGGCGGTCGCCAGCGGCAGCACCATCGCCTGCACGGTGCGGAACGCCTCGTAGTGCACGAGCCCGATCACCAGCACGGCGAGCGGGAACAGCCAGCGCATCATCGCGGTGTACTCGGCCAGCGCGCTGCGCAGCACCGGCGCCCCGGCAAGCGCGATGGTCACCGAGCCGTCGCGTTCGGGGGCCACCGCGCTCTCGACCAGCGCCATCAGCTCGGCGTCGGTAATCCGGTCGTCGAAGTCCGCCGTGATGAGCGTCGCCCGCTCGTCGGCCGAGACCAGCAGGTCGGTGAACAGCGGATCGGCGCGGATGCGCTCGCGCAAGGCGGCGATGACCTCCGGCGTCAGCACCGCCGACTCGTCGAGCACGTTGTCGATGCGCACTTCGCCGTCGGCGCCAGCGGTGATCGCCCGCACGCCCGGCGCCGCCAGGCTGAAGAGGCTCGGCTCGATGAGGTGCGGCGAGGCGCGCAGCCGATCGGTGATGCGCCGCACCTTTTCGAGAATCGGCGGCGTCAGCACTCCGCCGTCGCGGGCGATGACGCCGATGATCACCACCGCCTCGCCGCCGAACAGATCGGAAATGCGGTTCTGGATCTGCACGTAGGCGTGTTCGTCGGGCAGATTGGCGCGCCGGCGGATCTCGAGATGCAGCTTCGGCAGCTGGCTGGCCAGCGCCGCCGTCACCAGCAGGACGCCGACGAGCACCGCGGTGCGCCGGCGGACGACGAAGCGGGCGTAGCGAGCGAACGGCGACGCCGCAGGCCCCTGCCCGACCGACGACCCCCCAGCGGGCTGACCGTGTTGCGGCATGACTCCCCCACCCGGCCGCATGACCCGGTGCGGCTGTCCGCATACTGCGTCCCCGCCCCGCCGTGCAAGCCAACCGTGCGCATCGCGCCGTCGTCCGCCTCGCCAAGCCGTCCGCCGCCGGGCTATCTGCCCCGGACAGATGTCCTCCGCCGGGCGGATCATGAGCTTCGCGGGCTACGCGCGCCTGCGACACGCGACGCCGTACCTGGTGCACGTGCGCCGCGGCGCACGGCGGCTGGCGGTGCTCGGCGTGCGCCACAGCACCGAGCCGCACGAGCCGATGTTCGCCGCGATCGAGGCGCTCTTCGAGCGGCTCGCCCCGCGCTTTGCCCTGCACGAAGGCACCGAACCTGCCCTGGAGACCGATCGCGAGATCGCCATCCGCCGGCACGGCGAGGCGGGGCTCGTGCGCCTGCTGGCGGCACGCGCCGGGATCCGCACCGCCAGCATGGACCTGCCGCTGCCCGAGGAGGCGCACCGGCTGCGCGAGGCGGTGGGCGCCGATGCGGCGCTCGTCTACCTTGTCGTCCGCCAGCTCGCCTCGTACAACCGCAAGACCGCCCGCCCGGACTTCGCGGCCTACTTCGGCGACTTCTTCTCCCTCATCGGCCCGCCACTCGGCCTCGCCATCGACTGGCCGCTGATCGAACGCGCGCATCTCGCCCTACTCGGCCGGCCGCTCGCGACCGAGGCCGTGACAGCAGCCGACACCGACCCGCTGCGCGATACGCTGCCGACCCAGCGCATCTCCCGGCTGTCGAACCGCATTCGCGACGAGCACATGCTCGCGCAACTGCTCGCCACCCTCCACCGGCACGAGCGGGTGTTCGCCACCGTCGGCGTCTCGCACGCCGTCATGCTCGAGCCCGCCCTGCGGAGTCCGGCGCCGCGCCGCGATTGAGCGCGCGGAACCGCCACGACGCCTCTAGTGCGATCCCCAGCAACGCGGGAAGCGAAAACCGTTTCGCCAGCGCGGCCGGACATCAGAGCCGACAATTTTGAGACGGTGGTTTATTGAGAGAACCCGTTTGACCTTTGTTGCTAACTTTGCGATACTGCCGGCCTATGCCGCGTGCAGGGAAGACTGAGTCGTTGTTCAAGGTTGGCGAAAAGGTGGTCTACCCGGCGCATGGGGTCGGCGTCATTCAGAGCATCCAGACGCGCGTCGTGTCGGGAACCGAAAAAACGTTTTACATGCTTCGGATCCTGGACAGCGACATGACGATCATGATCCCGACGGAGAACGTTGCGTCGGTCGGACTGCGGCGGGTGATCGGTCGGGAGATGGTCACCAAGGTCTACAAGATCCTGCGCGAGAAGCGCGTCGAGATCGATCAACAGACCTGGAACCGCCGCTACCGCGAGTACACCGAGAAGATCAAGACCGGATCGGTGCTCGAAATCGCCAAGGTGTTGCGCGACCTCTTCGTGCTCAAGGGCGACAAGGAACTGTCGTTCGGCGAGCGCAAGATGCTCGACACCGCCCGCAACCTGCTGGTCAAGGAGCTCTCCATCGCCCGCTCCCATCCCGAGGAGAAGATCATGGAAGAGCTCAAGAACATCTTCGCACACTGAGCCGCGCCGCCGGGCGCCGGCCGCGCGGGCGCCGCCCGTGATCGTCGCCATCGTCGTTGCCGCCGGGCCGGGCAGCCGGCTCGGCGCCGGACAGCCGAAGGGCTTCGTGCCGCTCGGCGGCGAGGCGCTGTTCGTGCGCGCCGTGCGCGCGCTGCTGGCGACGCCGGCGATCGATTGCGCCGTCGTCGTGGTGCCGCCGGCGCGGACGGCCGAGGCCGAGCGGCTGCTCGACGCCGCGGCGCTGCGCAAGCCGGCGACGGTCGTCGCCGGCGGCCGCGAGCGCCAGGAATCGGTGCGGCTCGGACTCGCGGCGGCGGGCGAGGCCGAGCTTGTCGTCATCCACGACGCGGCGCGGCCGTTCGTCGCGCCGGACACCGTGGCGGCGGTGATCGCCGCGGCACGTGCGCACGGCGCCGCCATCGCCGCGCTGCCGGCGACCGACACGGTCAAGCTCGTTGATGCCGCGGGGCAGATCACCGCGACGCCGCCGCGCGAGCGGGTGTGGCTCGCACAGACGCCGCAGGCGTTCCGCACCGCGCTGCTGCGCGCCGCTCACGACGCCGCCGGCGCGGACACCGCCGCGACGGACGACGCGATGCTCGTCGAACAGCTCGGACAGCGCGTGCACGTCGTGCCCGGCTCGCCCGACGCGCGCAAGATCACGACGCGCGCCGATCTCGAGTGGGCGGAGTGGCAGCTGACGCGGCCGGCAGGCCCTCGTTGAGGCTGCCGCTGCGGAAGCCCTGCAGGTCGAGCGTCACGTAGCGGAAGCCGAGCGCCTTCAGCTCGGCGATCAGCGCGGCGCGGACTTCCGGCTCGACGAGTCGCGCCAGCGCCGCCTCGGGCACCTCGATGCGGGCAATCGTGTCGTGCAGCCGCAGGCGACACTCGGGGAAGCCGAGGCGGCGCAGCAGGCGCTCGCCGCTGGCGACCTGGTGCAGGCCGGCAAGCGTGATCGGCGTGCCGTACGGGAAGCGCGACGAGAGACACGGGCTCGACGGTTTGTCGGCCGTCGGCAGGCCGACGGCGCGGCTGAGCGCGCGGATCTCGGCCTTGGTGAGGCCGGCTTCGACCAGCGGATGGCGCACGCCGTGCTCCTCCGCGGCGCGCAGGCCCGGACGGTAGTCGCCGAGGTCGTCGCAGTTCACGCCGTCGAGGATCGTCGCGATGCCGAGGCGGTCGGCCTCCTGCCGGCAGATCGTGTACAGGTTGCCCTTGCAGAAGTAGCAGCGCGTGACCGGGTTCGCCGCGTAGCCGGGAATTTCGAGCTCGTTTGCGTCGATCAGCAGATGCCGCACGCCGAACGCGGCGGCGAGCTCGCGCGCCAGCGCCTCGTCGTCCTCCGGCGCGGTCGGCGAACAGGTTGTGAGCGCAACGGCGCGCCCCCCGAGCACCTCGGCGGCGATGCGCAGCAGGAAGCTCGAGTCGACCCCGCCCGAGAACGCGATCAGCGCGCCGGGCAGCGCGCCGAGCGTGGCGCGCAGGGCATCGAGTTTGTCCGCGGGCTCCATCACCGGTGCCGTTGCGTTCAGATCCCCTCGCCCTGGAAGACGTCGGTGGTCAGATAGCGCTCGCCCGTGTCGCAGAACACCGTGACCACCGTCTTGCCGTGGCCGAGCCGGCGCGCGACGTCGAGCGCCGCACAGCAGTTCGCGCCGGCGGAGATGCCGACGAGGATGCCCTCCTCGCGCGCCAGCCGCCGCGTACAGGCCGCAGCCTCCTCGTCGCTGACGGTGATGACCTCGTCGTAAACCGATTCGTCGAGGATGTCGGGCACGAATCCGGCGCCGATGCCCTGGATCTTGTGGAAGCCGGGCTCGCGGTGCGAGAGCACCGCCGAGGAGGCCGGCTCGACCGCGACGATGCGGATGCCGGGCATCGTCTCGCGCAGCACCTCGCCGACGCCGGTGATCGTGCCGCCCGTGCCGACGCCGGCGACGAAGGCATCGATGCGCGGGAACTGCGCGAGCAACTCGCGCGCAGTCGTGCGGCGGTGCGCGTCGGGGTTGGCGGGATTGCTGAACTGCTGCGGCATGAACGCGTTCGGCTCGCGCTCGAGGAGATCCTCGGCGGTGCGCACGGCGTCGTGCATGCCCTTCGAATCGGGCGTCAGCACGAGCGTCGCGCCGTAGGCCGTGAGCAGGCTGCGCCGTTCGCTGCTCATCGTCTCCGGCATGGTCAGCACGAGGCGATAGCCCTTCACCGCCGCGACCAGCGCGAGGCCGATGCCGGTGTTGCCGCTCGTCGGCTCGATGATCGTGTCGCCGGGGCGCAAGCGCCCGTCGCGCTCGGCCGCCTCGATCATCGCCAGGCAGATGCGGTCCTTCACGCTGCCGCCGGGATTCGCCGACTCGAGCTTCCCCCACACCTCGGCATCGCCCTCCGCGGTCAGCCGGTTGAGCTTCACCACCGGGGTGTTGCCGATCAGATCAAGGGTCGTCTGGGCGATGGCAGGGCGCATGCAGCGGGCCTGTGCGAGAACTAGCGGCGCCCGGCGCGGCAAGTCAATTCAGTGGAGGATGGCGCGGAGGCCCGAGGCCGCAGATGACGCAGATTGCACAGATGGGCGGGGTATCCGTGTAATCTGCGTCGCTGCGGATGTCTGGCGTATTCAAACCAATACCCTCTCGTCGGCTGCTCATTCTCTTTCCCGGTGCGTTGGGCGACCTGCTCTGCTGCTGGCCGGCGCTGGCGGCGCTGCGCGCGGACGCTGCGGTGACGGTGCTGGGGCGCACGCCGGCGCTGTCGCTGCTCGAGGCGGCGGGGATCGCAACAGGCTCGCTCGACCGTCGCGAGATCGCCGACCTGTTCGCCACGGGGCCGATCGCTCCGCAGACGGCCGCGCTGTTCGCCGGGTGGACGCGCATCGTGAGCTTCACCGGGCACGCCGAGCCGCAGGTCGGCGCGCGGCTGCGCGCCGCAAGCCAGGGGACGGTCGAGGTCCATCCGTTCCGCGGCATGGCCGCGGGCGAGCACGCGAGCGCGTACTACGCGCGCTGTCTCGGCGTCGCGCCGCGCGATGAGCGGCTGCCGCTGGCCGACGAGGCGCGGCGCTGGGCGAGGGCGTGGTGTGATGCAGCGGCGCTGCGCGGCGAGCCGCTGGTCGTCCATCCGGGCAGCGGCTCCGGGCGCAAGAACTGGCGCGGCATGGCGGCGCTTGCGGCGCGCTGGCGCGCCGAACGCGGCAGCGTCGTCGCGTTGTTCGGCGACGCCGAGCCGCGCGATCTCGCCATTGCCGCCGACGCCGTACTGCGCGACGCCCCGCTGCCGCACGTCGCGGCCGTGCTGGCGCGGCTCTGCCGCTATCTCGGCAACGACTCCGGCATCAGCCATCTCGCCGGCCAGCTCGGCATCGCGACGCATGCCATCTTCGGCGACACCGACGCGCGCACCTGGCACCCGCTCGGTCCGCACGTGCGGGTGATCCAGGCGCGCCGTGACGCGTGTCCCGCCTGCGGGCCTGGCGTGCTGTGCGAGCATCGTGCGACAGTCGACGAGGTGTTCGCGGCGTTGTCGTGAGCGCCGCGTCGCGGCGGGTGGCGGATGCTCCGACGCGCCGCTGGAGGAGCGCCGCTCCGTCGGCGCCTGTTGAAGAGAGGACCCGCGCCCGATCCAACAGGCGCCGACGAAGCGGCGCCCTCCAGAGCGTGTCGACGGCGTGAGTTCGCTCTTGCGACCGCACCACCGGACGGCGTAGTCGCACTCCATGTACGATCTGATCCTGCGCGGGGCGGAGATCTGCGACGGCAGCGGAGCGCCGCGGTATGGCGGCGACATTGCCGTCGCCGGCGGCCGGATTGCGGCGCTCGGCACAGTGGACGGGCGCGCGCGGCGCGAGCTGCGTGTCGACGGGCTGGTGGCCGCACCGGGGTTCATCGACGCGCACACGCACTACGATTGCCAGGTGTCCTGGGATCCGGCGCTGACACCGTCGTCGGCGCACGGGGTCACGACGGTGGTGATGGGCAACTGCGGCTTCACGATCGCGCCGTGCCGGCCGGCGCACCGCGAGCTCGTGATGGAGATGCTGCTCTACGTCGAGGGCATGCCGACCGAGGCGCTGCGCCGCGGCATCCGCTGGGAATGGGAGACGTTCCCCGAATACCTCGATGCCGTCGAGCGCGCGCGGCCGGCGATCAACACGGCGGCGTTCGTCGGCCACTCGGCGGTGCGCTTCTTCGTCATGGGCGGTGCCGCGGTCGAGCGCGACGCGACCGCCGACGAGCTTGCGCGCATGCAGGCGGTCGTCCGCGAGGCGCTGCGCGCCGGGGCAATCGGCTTCTCGACCTCGGAGTCGCCGACGCACTTCTTCGGCAGCGGTGTCCCGGTGCCGAGCCGCAGCGCGCCGCGCGAGGAGCTGCTCGCGCTCGCCGGCGTGCTCGCCGAGCTCGATCGCGGGCTGATCGAGATTGCGCCGCGCCACCTGCTCGGCGGCGCCGACGACAAGATCGCCGACCAGGCGTTCTACGCCGAGGTCGCGCGCCGCGCGCGCCGCCCGGTGACGTGGGCGCCGCTGCTCGCCAGCCCGTTCGAGCCCGGCGGGGCCCTGCGCGTCATCGAGGCGGCCGCCGCGCTGCAGCGCGACGGCGCGCACGTCGTGCCGCAGGTCGGCGCACGGCCGCTCGAGGTGCGCGTCGCGTTCGACGTCGCCGGCATCGCGATCGCAAACAACCCGATCTGGAAGCCGATTCTCGACCTGCCCGAGGCCGAGCGCCGCGCGCGGCTCGCGAGCCGCGCCTTCCGCGACGAGCTGCGGGCCATGTCGGGCGGCGGCGGCTTCGTCGCCGCGCTCGGGCCGAGCTGGCAGCACATCTTCGTGCGCCTGTCGCCGCACCCGGCGCACGCCGCGCTCATCGATCAGCCGATCGCCGCGATCGCCGCGGCGCGCGGCGGCGACGAGGTCGACACGCTCCTCGATCTGGCGCTCGAAGCCGACCTCCACTGCCAGTTCGGCATCCCGATCATGAACACCGACGACAGCGAGGTCGGCGCGCTGCTCCGCCACCCCGCCGGCCTCATCGCGCTGTCCGATGCCGGCGCGCACGTCGACACGCTCGCCGATCAGGGCTTCGCGACGACGCTGCTCGCGCGCTGGGTGCGCGAGCTCGGCGTGCTGCCCCTCGAGGAGGCGGTGCACCGCGTCACGGCGCGCCCCGCACAGCTCTACGGCCTGCACGACCGCGGCGTGCTGCAGGTCGGCGCCGCGGCCGACGTCACGCTCTTCGATCCCGCCCGCCTCGGGCTCGAGCGCACCGAGCTCGTGCACGACCTGCCCGGCGGCGCGGCGCGCCTCATCCAGCGACCGGTGGGCATCGAGCACGTGTGCGTCAACGGCGAGCTGCTGATCGTCGACGGCGCGCAAACCGCCGCGCGCAGCGGCCAGTTGCTGCGCGCGGCGTAACCACAAATCGCTCGCGCCTGGCTTGACCGACCGGAGAGCGGCAACTATGAACCGTCGGGCTTTGTCCATGATTCGTCCGGTCGAGTGGCGGAGCGGTGCCGTCATCCTCCTCGATCAGCGGCTGCTGCCGCTGCAGGAAGTTTACCGGGTCTACCGCGATCACCGCGAGGTGGCGCGTGCGATCAAGGACATGGTCGTCCGCGGTGCGCCGGCAATCGGCGTCGCCGCGGCGATGGGCATCGCGCTCGGCATGGCGCACACCTCCGACGGTGACCTCGGCCGCGCGTTCGACCGCATCTGCCGGCGCTTCGCCGCGACCCGGCCGACGGCAGTAAACCTCTTCTGGGCGATCGAGCGCATGCGGCGCGCGTACGCGCGCGTGAAGGGGCGCAGTCCCGATGTCGTGCGCGAGCTGCTGCGCCAGGAGGCGCTGGCGATCTGGCAGGAGGACATCGCGAGCAATCGCGCGCTCGGCCAGCATGGCGCCGCCCTCCTCAAGGCGCGCACCACGGTGCTCACGCACTGCAACGCCGGCGCGCTCGCCACCGCAGGCTACGGCACCGCGCTCGGCGTCGTGCGCGCGGCGCACGAGGCGGGCAAGGGCGTCGCCGTGATCGCCACCGAGACGCGCCCGTTCCTGCAGGGCGCGCGCCTGACGGCGTGGGAGCTGAAGAAGGACCGCATCCCGGTGACGCTGATCACCGACAACATGGTCGGGCACGTCATGCAGCGCGGCGGCATCGGCGCGGTGATCGTCGGTGCCGACCGCACGGCGGCGAACGGCGACGTGGCGAACAAGATCGGCACCTACACTGTCGCCGTGCTCGCGGCGCGGCACCGCATTCCGTTCTACGTCGCCGCGCCGACCTCGACCATCGATCTCGCCTGCCCGAACGGCGAGGCGATTCCGATCGAGGAGCGCGCCGGGCGGGAGGTGACGCAGCTCGGCGAGCGGCAGATCGCGCCGGGCGGCGTCAAGGTGATGAACCCGGCGTTCGACGTCACGCCGCACGGGCTGGTGACGGCGATCATCACCGAGCGCGGCGTCGCCCGTCCGCCGTTCACGCGCTCGCTCGCGCGGCTGGTCCGCGGCGAGCCGCCCGACGTGCGGCGGCGCGCCAGCCGCTCCTGAGCTCCGCCGCGCCGCGTCCGCGCTACTGCCAGATCACCTGGCGGAGGTCCGCCTGGCCGGCACGTTCCTTCCCGGCGCGGGTCACGGGCCGGTTCTGTGCATCGACGAACACCAGCTTCGGCTCCCAGGTGCGCGCCTCGGCCTCGGTCATCGAGCCGAAGGTCGCGATGATGACGAGATCACCGGCGCGCGCCTTGTGCGCCGCGGCACCGTTGATGCACACGACGCCCGACCCCGGCTGGCCGCGCAGCGCATAGGTGCGGAAGCGCTCCCCGTTGGTGACGTTCCAGATCTCGACTTCCTGGTGCGGCAGGATGTCGGCGCGATCCAGCAGGTCGGCATCAATCGTCACGCTGCCCTCGTAGTGGAGGTCGGCACCGGTGACGGTGGCGCGATGAATCTTGCTGCGCAGCATGTTGCGATACATGGGACGTCCTCCCCTCGGTCAGCGGGCGGCGGGCGTGAGCACCGCGTTGTCGATCAGACGCGTGCGGCCGATGAGGACCGCGAGCGCCAGCAGTCCGGGCCGCGCGAGCGTCTCCACCGCGTCGAGCGATTCGGCGTCGACGAGCTCGACGTAGTCGATGCGCGCCAGCGGCTCGGCTTCGATGACGCCACGCGCGCGCGCCACGATGTCGTTGGCCTGGGTCGCGCCACCGGCCACCGCCGCGCGTGCCGCGGCGAGCGCCTGCGACAGGCAGCGGGCGGCGACGCGCTCGGGCGCGCCCAGGTAGGCGTTGCGCGAGCTCATCGCCAGGCCGTCGGGCTCGCGCACGATCGGCATGCCGACGATCTCGATGCCGGTGTCGAGATCGGCCGCCATGCGCCGCAACACGGCGAGCTGCTGATAGTCCTTCTCGCCGAACACCGCGACGTGCGGCTTCACGGCGTTGAACAGCTTCGTGACGATGGTCGTCACGCCGCGGAAGTGTCCGGGACGCGCACGGCCGCACAGGCCGGTGGTCATGCCGGTCACCTGCACCTCGGTCTGGAAGCCGGGCGCGTACATCGCCGCGGCATCCGGCCGGTAGAGCACGTCGACCCCCGCGGCGGCGAGCGCGGCGCGATCACGCGCGAGGTCGCGCGGATAGGCGTCGAGATCCTCGTTGGCGCCGAACTGCATCGGGTTGACGAAGATCGAGGCGACGCACGTCTCGGCGCGGCGCCGCGCCTCGGCGACGAGGCACAGGTGGCCGTCGTGCAGGTAGCCCATCGTCGGCACGAAGCCGATGCGACGACCGGCCCGGCGGGTGTCGTCCGCCCAGTCGCGCATCGCGGCGGCCGTCTCGATCTCGCGCATGCGGCGCTCAGCCCTTGCCGGCCGCGCCCTTCGCCGGCACGGTCGCCAGCCCCTGGAAGCTGTGTGCCACGGTCGGGAAGCTGCGCTCGCGCACCTCGCCGGCGTACGCCGCGATCGCCGTGCGCGCCGCGCTCCACAGATCCGCATAGCGCTTCGCGAAGCGCGGCGACGGCCGATCGCTCAACCCGAGCACGTCGTGCAGGACGAGGATCTGCCCGTCGCACTGCACGCCGGCGCCGATGCCGATGGTGGGGATCGCGAGCCGGTCGGTGATCTCGGCGGCGAGATCGAGCGGAATGCCCTCGAGCACGATGGCGAACGCACCCGCCTCCTCGACCGCGAGCGCGTCGGCGATCAGCCGCTCACGCTGCCCGGGCGCCGAACCGCGGCGCCGGCCCTGCACCTTGTGGCCCCCCATGCGATGCACCGACTGCGGCGTCAGGCCGATGTGGCCCATCACCGGGATGTCCACCGCGGCGATGCGCGCGAGCGTCTCGGCGACCGCCGATCCGCCTTCGAGTTTCACCGCCTCGGCCCCGCCCTCCTTCACCAGGCGGCCGGCGTTGGCGACCGCCTCGGTCGGGCTGACCTGGTACGAGAGGAACGGCAGGTCGGCGACCACCAGCGCGCGGCGGCGCGCCCGCACCACCATGCGCGTGTGGTAGACGATCTCGTCCATGGTGACCGGCAGGGTGGTGTCGAACCCCTGCACGACCATGCCGACCGAGTCACCGACGAGAATGATGTCGATGCCGGCCTCGTCCGCGATGCGCGCGAACGGGAAATCGTAGGCGGTCAGTGCCGCCAGCGGTCGACCGGCGGCTTTGGCCTTGATGATCTCGGGAACGGTGACTTTCTGCTCCATGCACCCTCCGAGACCGAGTGTGGAGGGCGTCGGGAGCAGTCAGGGGGTCGCCGCGCGCTGTCCGTCACGAGGTGGATGAGTCGGGTCGAGTTCCCGCTCGGCTCGTGCCGGGTCTGACGACGATCAGAGCCCGAGAGGCCTTCCGTCTCGGTCCAGTTATCTGGATCCAAGCGGTATGTAGTGTTGCACGCCTTGCCCCATGTCGCGGATCTCGCGGATCAGGTCCGCGGTCTCCTCGGAGTGCGCGACGAAGTCGATCTCCGAGCAGTTCACCACCAGCAGGGGCGTGTCCTCATAGTGGAAGAAGAAGTCCTTGTAAGCCTCCGCGACGCGCCGGACGTATTCCGGCGTGACGTGCCGTTCGTACTCGCGCGACCGTTTGCGCAGTCGAGCCATAAGCACATCGGGCCGCGCTTGCAAGTAGACCACGAGGTCGGGTTTCGGGATCCGCGTGCCGAGCATGTGGTAGAGCTGCCGGTAGAGCGCCAGCTCGTCGGTGTCGAGGTTGATCTGCGCGAAGATGTGGTCCTTCGCGAACAGGTAGTCCGCCACCAGGCTCTGCCGGAACAGCTCCTGCTGCGCGAGCTCCTGCTGCTGGCGGTAGCGCGTCAGCAGGAAGAACATCTGCGCCTGGAACGCGTACTTGTCGGGCGCGTCGTAAAAGCGCCGCAGGAACGGGTTGTCGTCGACCTGCTCGAGCACCGGGCGCGCCTGCCACTCGTCGGCGAGCAGCCGGGCGAGGCTGGTCTTGCCGACGCCGATGGGGCCTTCGACGACGATGTAGCGGGCGTTGGTCACCGTGATCACCGGTGGGCGCCGGGCGAGTACCACGCCGATGGCGCACGGTCCAGTTGCGCCGAGCTGTCCGCGGTCAGCCAGACGGTTCCGCTGACAGCTGAATGCTGACGGCTACCGCGATAGAAGAACCTGCGTGGACGATCTCGCAGCAGCGGCCGGAGCGGTCATCGTCGCGGGCATTCCCGGGCCGGAGCTCGATGCCGCGACGTGCGCGCAGCTGACACGCATTCAACCGGGGATGGTCGTGCTGTTCGCGCGCAACGTTGCCGGCCCGGAGCACCTGCGCCGGCTGACCGATGCGCTGCACGCGCTGCCGTGGCGACCGCTGGTGGCGATCGATCACGAGGGCGGGGGCGTCAGCCGGCTCGCGCCGCCCTACACCGCGTTTCCCGGTGCAGCGGAGCTCGCGCGCACCGATCCCGACACGGCCCGGGCGGTGGGCGCCGCGATCGGCCGCGAGCTGGCTGACGCCGGCATCGACGTCGACTTCGCGCCGGTGCTCGACGTGCGGGACGCAACGACATTTCCCGCACTCGCCGTTCGCTCCTTCGGGAGCGATCCGCGGATTGTCGCGGCATTCGGCCTCGCGTTTGCCGCGGGGCTGCGCGACAGCGGCATCGTCGCCTGCGCGAAGCACTTCCCCGGCCAGGGCGGCACGGCCGTCGACACGCATCGCGGCGGCGCCGTGATGGCGCGCGATCGTGCCGCGCTCGAGGCGGTCGACCTCGTGCCCTTCCGCGCCGCCGCGGCGGATGGCCTGCCGATGGTGATGACCGGGCACGTGCGTGTCCCCGCCCTCGATGCCGACGCGATCGCCTCCTGCTCGGCGCCGATCATCACGGGCCTGCTGCGCGAGGCCCTCGGCTACGACGGCGCCGTCGTCACCGACGACCTCTGCATGGTGGCCGCGCGCGACTGGCAGGTGCCCCCCAAAGCCGCGCTGCGCGCGCTGGCGGCGGGGGCGGATGCGGTGATGATCTGCCACGACCTCGCGATCGCCGAGACGGTCGCCGGTGCGATCGCCGGCGCCGTGCAGCGCGGCACGCTGCCGCGGTCGCGCCTCGACGCTGCCGCCGCGCGCATGCGCCGTCTGCGGCCCACGGCGGCGCCGCCCCCGCCGGCTCTCACCCTGCCCGTGTCCGCGCACGCCGCGCTCGCGGCGCGCGTGCGCGCCATGGCGGCGGCGGCGGACGCCTGCTAGCGTGCCGCCGCGTGAAGAGCGACTCCCGCTACCGCGATATCGCGGTCAATCGCCGCGCGCGGCACGAGTTCCACATCGAAGAAACCGTCGAGGCCGGCCTCATGCTCCTCGGCAGCGAGGTCAAGTCCCTGCGCGAGGGGAAGGCAAACCTCAAGGACAGCTTCGCGCGCATCGAGAACGGCGAGGCGTGGTTGTGGAACGCGCACATCAGCCCGTACGGCCCTGCATCGCAGTTCGGCCACGAGCCGACGCGCACGCGCAAGCTGCTCCTGCATCGCGCGGAGATCGAGCGCCTGCAGGGCAAGGTGAAGGAGCGCGGGCTGACGCTGGTGCCGCTGCGGCTCTACTTCAAGGACGGGCGCGCCAAGGTGGAGCTGGCGCTGGCGCGCGGCAAGAAGACGCACGACAAGCGCGAAGCGATCCGCGATCGCGAGGTGCGCCGCGAGGTCGATCGGGCGCTGTCCGTGCGCCGCACCAGCCGGTGACGGCATCGGTCGCCCGGCCGCAGCCCGACCTCACAGCAGCAGTCGCAGCCAGACGAACGCCTCGTCGTTGTCCTTGAACTGGCCGATGAGCGACTGCGCGCGCCCGGAGATGAACAGATAGCCGGCGCGCGCCTCGAGGCGTTCCCAGAATCGCCACGTGAGGCGCGGCATCAGCAGCGTGTAACCGCTCTCGAAGCCCTGCAGTGCGATGAGCTGCACACTGAGCGCATCGTGCAGGAAATTGCGCCGCAGGTTCGCGCTCAGCACCGTGTCGACATTGTCGATCAGCAGGTCGACGTCGTTGTTCAGGATGTCGGTCTGATTGAGCTGCAGCAGGAGGAAGTAGTCCTCCCAGGTGAAGTCGGCGCCGACCCCCCACTCGATCGCGCTGCGCGACTGGAACGACTGCGGCAGCCGGATGGGCACCGGTGAGCGCCCCTGGGCGATTTCGCCGAGCGCACGGAGGATTTCCGGGGTGAGCTGCGTCGGATCGTCGATCAGGGAGCGCAGGTCGCGGCTGAACGGCCGGCCGCTCACGAACGCGAGCTCGGCGCGGAACGTGAACCGGTCCCAGGCGTAGGCGGCGTCCGCGCCAAAGAGGTCGATGGTGCGGAATGCGGGCCGCAGACGCGTGCTCGCCGTCACGTCGGCAACGAACGGCGGCTCGGGCACCGCCCGCCCGGCCGCCTCGGCGGTCAACAGGAATGCCGGTCGGGTGTCGAATCCGTGGTAGAAATAGAGTGCGTAGTCGATGCCGGCGGTGAATGCGGACGCACGCGCCGCATACCCGGCGTTGGCGAGCTGAAAGCTCGGCGGCGGGCTGTTCACGACATGGAAGGCGAGCGGGACATCGGTCATCAGCGCGGGGACCGGGAACGTGCGCGGCGGCGTCGCGGCCGGCGGGTACCAGCGCTCACCAGGACGCGGGAACCAGTACGGAAAATATTGTGGCACCCAGACGAGCGTCAGCCGCGCCTCCTCCGGCACCCAGGGGGCGGGCGGCAGATAGTACGAGCCCTGCACCGCGGGCACGCCGATCTTCCGCTCGTCCTCCTCGAGGAGGAACGGATCGCTGAAGCGTTCGGGGTTGAGGACGTCGACCGGCTGCAGGCGATCGAGACGCCCCCAGGCGAACTTCTGCAGACCGGCACGCACCTCCCAGGTGTCAAACGCCAGCTCGGCGAACGCCTCCTCGAACGTCAGCGACGGCGAGACGCTCTGGAACACGCCGCGGTAACTGTAGAGTCCCGCCTTGGTCCGCTCGGTGGTCGGCCCGCCGTTCTGGAAATTGATGGTGGCATCGAGCGTCAGCGGCCCCCACGGCGTGTACTTGCCGCGCAGCCAGAGTTGCTCGAGGGTGCGATCGTCGGGGGTCGAGCGGTTGACCGGGATGCCCTGCCGCACCATCGCCCAGCCGGTCAGATCGAACGGGCGCCCGCCGACCTCCAGCGACACGCCACCCGCCGGCACGCACGCGAGCAGCAGCACTGCCAGTCCCGCGCCGAGCGCGGCTGCCCACGGACGCCCCACGCACCCTCCGCGGCGCGACATAACTTGAACCGCGCGCCACGCGCAATTAGGACGGAGCGCATTCGTCCGCCAACCGGCGTCGCGTCCGCGGCGCCGCCGAGGAGGTTCACATGAGCTCGGACGCCGAACTGCTCAACAAGGCGCTCGATCAGGATATCGCGATCACGCACCAGCGGTTCGTCACTGCCATGGAGCAGCGCCTGCCGGTACTCGAGATGACGTCGAAGGAACGCTACTTCGCGGTGCTGACGCTGCTCGTCGGCAAGCTCGAGAACCCGGACAAGAGTCTGCGCGAGGTGCTCGTCGAGATGATGGCCGAGGCCAGCCGTCACCTGATGGAGGAAATGAGCGCGTCGCGCTGAACCGCGCGGGCGCTCAGAGCTCGTCGAACTCGTCGTCCTCGTCTTCCCCGTCCTCCGGCGTCGGTGTCGGCGTATTGTCGGCGTTCGACGTCGGGGTGGCGACGAACTCGCCGGGGAAGATCAGATCGTCATCGCCGCAGGCGGCGACCAGGCCGAGCATGGCGGCGAGGAGGAGGGCGACGGCGAACAGCGCTCGGCGCTCACGACGGACCTGGACGGCAGTAGGCATGGTGGGTTTCCGTTTCGCGCGGGTGGTCATCATGGTATCGCGATGACCGCGGATTGCACGGGGGTACCTGTCACAACGATCTCGGCGTCGTCAATGAACGCGTTGAGCTCACTGCGCACGCCGAAGTCACCCGGCAGGTAGACGCCGGGCTCGATCGAGAAGCACGAGCCGGGCAGCAGCCGGCGCGTATCGGGAGTTTCGAAGCCATCGATGTTCGTGCCGTTGCCGTGCACCTCGGTGCCGATCGAGTGGCCGGTCCGGTGCACGAAGTGCTCGCCGTAGCCGGCCGCGACGATCACGCCGCGCACGACGGCATCGAGATCGCAGCCGCGCAGCGCGCGGCCCGCCGTGACAGCGGCGCGCGCCGCGGCGACGCCGGCGTCGCGCGCCTCCCGCACGATCTCGAAGACGCGCGCCACCCGCTCGGGAATGGTCGCGCCGACGTACCCCGTCCAGGTGACGTCGGCATACACGCCTTCGGGTTCCTTCGCCCACAGGTCGATGAGCACGAACGTGTCGTCGCACAGCGGCGTACCGCCGCTGGCCGGCGTCTCGTAGTGTGGATCGGCGCTGTGCGGCCCGGCGGCCACGATCGGCGGATGCGCGGTGACCAGGCCGTGACGGGCGAAACCCTCGAGCAGAAAGCGCTGCACGCCGCCTTCGTCGAGCGGCCGTCCGGCCCGCTTCCGGGTGCCGATCTCCGCGAATGCGGCGTGAACGAGCTCGCGGATCGCGACCGCGGCGCGACAGTGGCTGGCGAACTGCGCCGCCGACCAGGTCGCCTCGAGACGCTGCACGAGATCGGCGGCCGAGCACACCTCGACGCCGGTGGCACGCACGAGCTCGACCGTGCCGGCATCGACGCGTGACACGTATGGCACCTCGCCACGCGGCGAATACTGCATCGCGACGCGCCGCAGCCCGTTGAGCAGCGCCGCGAGCCCGTCCTGGAGCTCCGCCCAGGAGCGGTAGCGCCGCCGGCCGCCGGGCAGGTCGCCGAGCGCGCCGGGCTCGACGGCGGAGACCAGTCCGCACGGCTCGCCCTGCGCCGGCACGCAGTAGAACCAGCGCCGCGTCGACGGCCGGTCGCCGAGACCGAGCACCCGCCGCGCGATCGGATCGCTGCCGCGGAAGTCGTAGAACAGCCAGGCATCGACGCCCTCCTCGGCGATCGCCGCCTGCATGGCCGTCACGGTCTCGGTCTCCATCCGCGCCAGCGAGGCTACCGGAACGCGGGCAGTGGTGCCACTCGCGGGCGGCTGGCCCGCGCCGGACTTCCACGGTACGCTGCGCGGCTGCGCGTCATGCCGTCCGCCCCGTTCAGTCCCCGCCTCCTCAACCCGCCGTTCGGCGATCCCGGCCTGTACGTCGGCCTGCGCCACCTCGGGCGCGCGATGCTCTTCGACCTCGGCCGCCTCGACCGTCAGCCGGCGGCGGCGCTGCTGAAGGTGATGCACGTGTTCGTGTCGCACACGCACATGGACCACTTCATCGGCTTCGACCACCTGCTGCGCATCTTTCTCGCCCGCGAGCTGCACCTCGACCTGTTCGGTCCGCCGGGCATCATCGCCAACGTACGCGGCAAGCTCGCCGGCTACACGTGGAACCTGATCGAGAGCTACCCGTTCACGCTCACCGTGCACGAGGTCGGCGAGGAGCGCATCGACGCCGTGCACCTGCCGGCGCGCACCGCGTTCACCCCCGAACCGCTGCCGTCGCGTCCGTTCACCGGCGTCCTGGTCGACACACCGCAGCTCACCGTGACCACGGTGCATCTCGATCACCGCATCCCGTGCCTCGGCTTCGCGCTCGCCGAGAAGACGCGCCTCAATGTCCGTCCCGAACGGCTCGCGGCCCTCGGGGTCCCCGCCGGACGATGGCTGAACACCCTCAAGGAGGCGGTGCGGGCCGGCGCGCCCGACGAGACGCCGATCGTCGCCGAGTGGCGCGAGGGCGGCACGCCGCGCACGCGCACGTTCACGCTCGGCGCGCTGCGCGACCAGTTGCTCGTCACGACGCGCGGGCAGAAGCTCGCCTACGTCGTCGACACGCTCTTCAATCACGCGAACCTCGAAAAGATCGGCACGCTTGCCCGCGGCGCCGACGTGTTCTTCTGCGAGTCCCTCTTCCTCGATGCCGATCGCGACCAGGCCAGCAAGCGCTACCATCTCACCGCCCGGCAGGCGGGCACGCTGGCCCGCGCGGCGGGCGTGGCGCGGCTCGAGACCTTTCACTTCTCGTCGCGTTACGACCGCGACCCGGCGCCGCTGCGTGCCGAGGCGCAGGCGGTGTTCCGCGGCGAGCTGCCGGTCGATCAGCCCGGGTGAACGCGATGCGGCTCAGCCCGGAGGCGTGCGCGTTCCTCGACCGGCACGAGGTCGGCCACCTCGCCACCGTCGGCCCTGGCGGCACACCGCACGTCGTTCCGCTCTGCTACGCCCGCGTCGGCGACCGGCTCTACTTCGTCAGCGACGACAAGCCGAAGCGTCACGGTCCGCGTCGCCTGCGCCGGCTCACCAATCTCGCCGCCACCCCACGCGCCGCCCTGGTCGTCGACGACTACGACGCCGACTGGAGCCGCCTCGCCTACCTGCTGCTCCACCTCGACGCGGCTCCGGTGGAGGACGCGGACGAATATGCCGCGGCCCTCGACGCGCTGCGTCACCGGTATCCCCAGTACCGTGCCATGTCCTTCGCGCCGCTCACCCACCCGATGATCCGGCTCACCCCGCGACGCGCGCATCTGTGGCGCGCGCAGCCGCGCAATTGAGTTGCGCAACCCCCGGCGTTCGGGCTTCTATGAGCCGGTCATGCGCAACGCGTCGGGTCGGGGAGGCTGGTGGCTGCGGATCGCGGTGGTCGCGCTGGCACTGGGGTGCGGCGCCTGCACGTGGCTGGGGGGCGGCGAGGTACGTACCGCACCGGTTGCGCCGGAACCACCGCCCGCCGGCTTCTTCGTCGCCGCGGTGCCGGTGTACCGCCTGGTCACCAGCGAGTACCTGCTCGACGTCCCCTCGCGCCTGCTGGTCCTGCAGGTGCGCCTCGAGAGCACCGGCAGCGACAGCTTCAGCGCGCGCGTCCAGGACCTCGGCATCGTGCTGCCCGATGGCTCGCCGGCACGCGTCTTCGATGCCACGCGTGCCCGCGTCCTGCTCGCGCGCACGCTGCTCGGCGAGGCGGATCTCGGCTACCTGCAGCGCGCCGAGCGTCTCCCCGGCGGCATCTCGGCCTACTCGCGCAGCGCGCTTGCCGACATGGTGAGCGCCAATCTGCTCGAGGAGGGGGCGTTCGGGCCGGGGCAGCCCCTGCAGGGCTATGTGGTGATCGACACCGGCCAGGCACTGCCGTCGCTCGACGGCGCCGCCTTCGAGCTCGTGGCGCGACGCCTCGGCGACGACACGCCGACCCGCTACGCCCGGCAGCTCGGCCCGACGCCGGAACTGGTGGAGGCGACGCCATGACCAGCCCGGGGCCGGAAGACCGCGCCGCCTGGCTCGCCGAGGAGCTGCGGCGCGGCTTCGCTCCGGATCACCTCGAAATCGAGGACGAGAGCCACCGTCATCGCAACCATCCCGGTGCCCGTGGCGGCGGGGGGCACTTCCGCGCGCTGATCGTCTCGGCGGCGTTCCGCGGGCTGTCGCCGGTCGCGCGCCAGCGCGCGGTGTATGCCCATCTCGGCGACGCGATGCGGTCGACGATCCATGCGCTGGCGCTGCGCACGCTCACGCCCGAGGAGTGGGCCGCGGAATCGTCGTCCTCCGGGCGTCCGTGACGGCGCCCGAACCTGCGCCGTGCGCGTCCGCCGTACACGGCACGATCGCGGCGCACGGGGTGACGCTGCACTACCTCGACTGGGGCGGTGACGGCCCGCCCCTGCTCTTCCTGCACGGCGGCTCCGCGCACGCGCACTGGTGGGATCCGGTCATCGTCCGACTCGGCCGGTCGTACCGCTGCGTGGCGCTCGATCTGCGCGGCCACGGCGCCAGCACGCGTCCCCTTGATGGAGACTACCGCCTCGAAGCCCACGCCGCGGACGTCGCGGCAGCGATCGATGCGCTCGCGCTCGCCGGCTGCGGACTGATCGGCCACTCGTTCGGCGGCTGGATCGCGCTGCTGCACGCGGCGACGCCCACGGCGCGCATCGGTGCGCTGGCGATCATCGACAGCCGGTTGCAGATCGGCCAGCGCAGCGCACGCCTGCTCGAGGCGCTGCGCAAGCTGCCACATCCGCGCTACGCGACACGCGAGGAGGCGATCACCCGCTTCCGCCTCATGCCGGCCGCGACCTGCGCCGCACCGGCGCTGCTCGCGCACGTCGCCGCCGAAGCCGTCCGCGCCGCGCCGGATGGCACCTGGACCCTTGCCTTCGACCGCCGCGCGCTCGCCGGCGCCAGCGCGCGCGATTTCGCCCCCGCCCTGCGCGCCGTGCGCTGCCCGGTGCTCGCCGTGCGCGGCACCTGCAGCACCGTCGTCGATGCCGCGGCGCTGCAGGCCTACCACGACGCGGCGCCGGCGACCGCGCTCGCCGAAATCGACGGCGCGTATCATCACGTCATGCTCGATCGACCCGAGGCACTCGCCGCGGTGCTGCACGACTTCCTCGCACCGCGACTCGCCCGCTGACGCGCCGCGCGCTACCCACACCGGACGTTCTACGCTAGGCAGGCCGCGATGGCTCACCGCAGCGACCTCGTCGAGGTGCGCGGCACGCGGACACGCCTGCTGCGCGGCGGTCGCGGCCAGCCGCTGCTCGTGCTCCATCCCGAGTTCGCCGCCGGCATGTGGGCGCCGGTCCACGACGCGCTCGCGGCGCGCTGCCAGGTGTTCGCGCCCGATCACCCCGGCTTCGGCGACAGCGCCTGTCCGGAGTGGATCGACGGCATCGACGATCTCGTGTTCCACTATGTCGACCTGCTCGACCAGCTCGCGCTCGAGCGCGTCGCGGTGATCGGGACCTCGCTCGGCGGCTGGATCGCCGCCGCACTGGCGCTCACCCACCCGCAGCGCGTGACCCGTCTCGTGCTGGCCGCGCCGGCGGGCCTGCACGTCGCGGACGTGCCGCGCTACGATTACTTCGCTCACCCGTTCGAGGAGACGCTGCGCCGCCTCTTTCACGACCCCGCGCGGGCGGCGCAGCTGCTGCCGACCGAGCATGGCGCGGAAGGGATCGTGCACGGCTATCGCGAGCTCACCGCCCTCGCGCGGCTGGCGTGGAACCCCTACCTGTACGACCCGAAGCTCGCGCAGCGGCTCGGGCGCGTGCGCGCGCCGACGCTGATCGTCTGGGGCGCCGCCGATACCGTGCTGCCGCCCGCCCATGCCGACGCGTTTGCCGCCGCGATTCCCGGCGCCGTCGTCGAGCTGCTGCCGTCCTGCGGCCATCTCGTACCGTACGAGCGGGCCGACGCCTTCGCGGCGCGCGCGCTCGCGTTCCTGTCGGACTGATGCGCTTCTTCCATTTCCACCTGATGCCGTGGCCGCACCTGCCGCGCGATTTCGACCGCGCGCACGATTCCGCCTGGGTCACGCTCTCGAACCGCTGCTACGATCCGCGCCGCGGCCATCGACTCTACGGCGAGTATCTCGACGAGCTCGAGCACGCCGAGCGCCTCGGCTTCGACGGCGTGTGCGTCAACGAGCATCACCAGAGCGCCTACGGCACGATGCCGTCGCCGAATCTCATGGCGGCGGCGCTCGTGCGCCGCACGACGCGCGTCCAGCTCGCAATCCTCGGCAACGCCATCGGGCTGCGCGACCAGCCGCTGCGCGTCGCCGAGGAGATCGCCATGCTCGATGTGCTCTCCGGCGGGCGGGTGATCTCGGGGTTCGTGCGCGGCATCGGCTGCGAGCACCTGTCGCTGGGCGTCAATCCGGTGCACTCGCGCGAGCGGTTTCGCGAGGCACACGATCTCATCGTGCGCGCGTGGACCGAACCGGGGCCGTTCGCGTTCGAGGGCCGCCATTTCCACGTGCGCTACGCGAACATCTGGCCGCGGCCGCTGCAGCAGCCGCACCCGCCGATCTGGCTGCCGTCGCAGGGCAGCCCGGAAACGATCCAGTTCGCCGCCGAGCGCGGCTACCCGTTCGTCACCGTGTTCACGCCGTACGCGAACGCGCGCCGGCTGCTGCTCGAGTATCGCGAAGCCTGCGACCGGCTCGGCAGGCCGGCAACGCCGGGGCAGCTCGGCTTTGCGGTCCCGGTGTACGTGGCGAAGACGGACGAGGCGGCACGGCGCGAGGCGAGGCCACACCTGCTCTGGCTGTTCCGCCGCGGGCTGCGCATCCCGCCGCACTTCCTCGCGCCGCCGGGGTATCTCAGCGAGAACACCCTGCGCCGTTTCCTGCTCACCGGCATGAAGCCACCGAGCGAGCTCACGTTCGACGAGCTCGAACGCGAGGGCTACGTGCTGATCGGCAGCCCGGCGACGGTGCGCGACCGGCTGCGCGAGATCGAACGCGATCTCGGCATCGGCGTGTTCATCGCCGGCGGCCGCATCGGCGACATGTCGCACCAGCGTGCGCTGCGCAGCACATCCCTGTTCGCGCGCGAGGTGATGCCGCATTTCCGTGCCGCGCGCCCGCGGCGTGCGGCCCGTCGGGTCCGCACCGAGCCATGACCGACACTATCGAGGAGCCGGCGCGCCGTACCCCGATCGCCGCGCGCACGCAGGTGCTGGTCGTCGGCGGCGGCAGCGCCGGCGCGGCGGCGGCCATTGCCGCTGCCCGCCAAGGCGCGGCGACGATGCTCGTCGAACGCTCCGGCGGGCTCGGCGGACTGGCCACGGGCGGACTCATCGCGCTGCTGCTCACGCTCGATGACGGTGCCGGCGAACAGGTGATCGCCGGCCTCTGCCAGGAGATGGTCGAGCGGATCACCGCACGCGGCGGCGCGTTCGCACCGCCGCGCGGCGAGTGGGGGTCGTCGGATGCCGCGCTCGTCGCCCGCGACCGGCGCTGGGGCCTGGTGTGGGGCTCGGGCCCGCATCGCGTCCGGTATTCCGTCGCCTACGATCCCGAGGAGATGCGCTTCGCGCTCGACGAGATGCTCGCCGCGAGCGGCGTGCGGCTGCTGCTGCACGCGTGGGGCTGCGACCCGCTGCTCGAGGGCCGGCGCGTGCGCGGCGTCGCGTTCCAGGGCAAGTCGGGGCGCTTCGCCGTGCTCGCCGACGTGGTGATCGACGCGACCGGCGACGGCGACCTGTTCGCCGCCGTCGATGCGCAATTCGAGCTCGAGCGCGTGCTGCCGTGGCTCTGGTTCCGCATGGGCGGCGTCGACGATCCCGAGGCGGCGATCGATGCCGGCGGCTGGTATTTCCGCACGACGGGTCGCGGCCAGGTGCTGCTGCCGTGGGGAGCGACCGAACGCATCGTGCGCAAGATCGACGCGACCGATCCCGCGGACCTGACGCTCGCCGAAATCGAATGCCGCAAGCTGGTGATGCGCGAGGTCGATCGGCTGCGCGCGGAGGATCCGCATTTCCGCGACGCGCACCTCTGCGGCATCGCCACGCAGCTCGGCATCACCGAGAGCCGGCGGCTCGTCGGCGAGTACGTGCTGACCCGCGAGGACATGGACCGGCCGTTCGCCGATGCGATCGGCATCGCCGGTCACTGGACGCGGTACGGAGCGCGCTACTGGATCCCGTATCGCTCGCTGCTCGTCCGCGAGGTCGACAACCTGCTCGCCGCCGGCCGCTGCATCTCGGTCGATCACCGCGTGCACCACGCGACCAAGGAGATTCCGTGCTGCATGGTCACCGGCCAGGCGGCGGGAACGGCGGCCGCACTCGCGGCGCTGGCCGGCAGCACACCGAAGCAGGTCGACATCGCGCGGCTGCGCGATGCCTTGCGGCAGGCCGGCGCGATCGTGTAGGCCGCCTCGCGCACGATGGCACGCATCGAAACCAGGCTGCGCCCCGGCGATCCGGCATTTCAGGCCAATCGCACCCGCATGGAGGCGCTCGTCACGGAGCTGCGCCAGCAGCTGGCGTGGGCGCAGGCCGGCGGCCCCGAGGACGCCAGGCGCAAGCACACCGAGCGCGGCAAGCTGCTGCCCCGCGACCGCGTCGAGGCGCTGCTCGATCCGGGCACGGCGTTTCTCGAGCTGTCGCCGCTCGCCGCGCACGGCCTGTACGGCGGCGACGCGCCGGCTGCGGGGATCATCACGGGAATCGGCATGATCGCCGGCCGCCAGGCGCTGATCGTCGCCAACGACGCGACGGTCAAAGGCGGCACGTACTTCCCGCTCACAGTGAAGAAACATCTGCGCGCACAGGAGATCGCGCTCGAGAACCACCTGCCGTGCGTCTACCTCGTCGACTCCGGCGGTGCGTTCCTGCCGCTGCAGGCGGAGATCTTTCCCGACCGCGATCACTTCGGGCGCATCTTCTACAACCAGTCGCGGCTGTCGGCGCTCGGCGCCGCGCAGATCGCGGTGGTGATGGGTTCCTGCACGGCCGGCGGCGCGTACGTCCCCGCGATGTGCGACGAGACCGTGATCGTGCGCGGCACCGGCACGATCTTCCTCGGCGGTCCGCCGCTGGTGAAGGCGGCGACCGGCGAGGAGGTCACGGCCGAGGAGCTCGGCGGCGGCGACGTGCATACGCGCATCTCCGGCGTCGCCGACCACCTCGCCGCCAACGATCAGGACGCGATTGCCATCACCCGACGCATCTTCGCGAACCTCGGCCGTTCCTCCGTGCCGGCCTGGGAGCCCGAAGCCGTCGAGGAACCCGCCTATGACCCTGCGGAGCTCTACGGGATCATCCCGGCCGATCCGCGCACGCCGTACGACATCCGCGAGCTGATCGCGCGGATCGTCGACGGCAGCCGCCTGCACGAGTTCAAGCCGCTGTACGGGCCGACGCTGGTCACCGGCTTCGCGCGCATCCACGGCTACCCGGTCGGCATCGTGGCCAACAACGGCGTGCTGTTCTCCGAATCGGCGCTCAAGGGCGCACACTTCATCGAGCTGTGCTGCCAGCGGCGCGTGCCGCTGCTGTTCCTGCAGAACATCACCGGCTTCATCGTCGGCAAGCGCTACGAGCACGGCGGCATCGCCAAGGATGGCGCGAAGATGGTGCACGCGGTCGCGACCGCGGCGGTGCCGAAGCTCACCGTCCTCGTCGGCGCATCGAACGGCGCCGGCAACTACGGCATGTGCGGTCGCGCCTACAGCCCGCGCTTCCTGTTCACCTGGCCGAACTCGCGCATCTCCGTCATGGGCGGCGAGCAGGCGGCGAGCACGCTGCTGACGGTCAAGCTGCAGCAGCTCGCGGCGCGCGGCGAATCGATGACCGAGGAGGAGCAGGCGCGTTTCACCGCGCCGATTCGCGCCAAGTACGAAGAGGAAGGCAGCCCGTACTACGCGACGGCGCGCCTGTGGGACGACGGCGTGATCGATCCCGCGGAGACGCGCGACGTGCTCGGGCTGGCGCTCGCGGCGGCAGTCCAGGCGCCGATTCCGACGACCCGCGTCGGCGTTTTCCGCATGTAGGGCGGCGCGTCACGGCCGGAAATCCCCGCATGGTTCAGCGCGTTCTCATCGCCAACCGCGGCGAAATCGCCGTGCGCATCGCGCGCGCCTGCCGCGAACGCGGGCTCGTACCGCTGGCGATCTATTCCGAGGCGGATCGCGCCGCGCCGCACGTGCGCGCGGCGGACGCCGCCGCCTGCGTCGGCCCGCCGCCGAGCCGTGAGAGCTATCTCGACATCGACGCGGTACTCGCCGCGGCGCGCGCGCTGCGAGCCGACAGCGTCCATCCCGGCTACGGCTTCCTGGCGGAGAACGCCGCGTTCGCGCGGGCGGTCACCGCCGCCGGCCTGACGTTCATCGGACCGGACGCGGAGGCGATCGCGGCGATGGGCGACAAGACGCGGGCACGCGCGCTCGTCGCCGCGGCCGGCGTGCCGGTCGTCCCCGCGGTCGAAGACCTGCCCGCCGATCCCGCCGCAGCGCAGCAGGCCGCCGACGCGCTCGGCTATCCGCTGCTGATCAAGGCGGCGGCGGGCGGCGGGGGCAAGGGCATGCGCGTCGTGCGCGCGCCGGAGGCGTTCGCCGCCGCGCGCGCTGCGGCGGCGCGCGAGGCACTCGCGGCCTTCGGCGACGAGCGCATCTTCCTCGAGCGCTACTTCGACCGGCCGCGTCACATCGAGGTACAGGTGCTCGCCGACCGGCACGGGACGACGCTGCACCTCGGCGAACGCGAGTGCTCGGTGCAGCGGCGGCACCAGAAGATCATCGAGGAGACGCCCTCGCCAGCGGTCTCCCCTGCCCTGCGCGATGCGCTCACCGCGGCCGCGGTCGCCGCGGCGCGCAGCGTCGGCTACGCGAACGCCGGCACCGTCGAGTTCCTGCTCACCGAGGACGGGCAGTTCTACTTCCTCGAGATGAACACCCGCCTGCAGGTCGAGCACCCGATCACCGAGTGGGTGACCGGCATCGACCTCGTGCACGCGCAGCTGCGCATCGCGGCCGGGGAACGGCTGTGGCTGGCGCAGGAGGACGTGCGCGCCCGCGGCCACGCCATCGAGTGCCGGGTGTATGCGGAAGACCCGGCGGCCGGGTTCCTGCCCAGTCCGGGACGCGTCGCGCTGCTGCGCGAGCCGCACGGCCCCGGCCTGCGCGTCGACTCCGGCCTGTGCGCCGGCGGCGAGGTCACGGTGCACTATGATCCGATGATCGCCAAGGTCTCTGCGCTGGGCGCCGACCGCGAGGAGGCGCGACAGCGGCTGATCGCCGCGCTGCGCGACTACGTCGTGCTCGGCGTGACGACGAATACCGCGTTCCTGATCGAGGTGCTCGCGCACCCGGCGTTCGCCGCGGGTGCCACGCACACACACTTCCTCGACGAACACCTGCCGGCGTGGGGCCCCGGCGACGCGCAGCTCGCGAGCGCGGCGATCGCCGCCGCGCTGCACGCGATGCTCGCCCCGGCGCGCCAGACGGCGACGGCGCGCCAGCGCACCGGCACGCCGTGGGACAGTCTCGGCGCCTGGCGCCTCGGCGGCGGAGTGCGCTGATGCAGATCGGCTATCGCCACGGCACCGAGCACGTCGCCGTCAGCGTGCACCGCGATGCCCCGGGACGGTTCACCGTTACCGTCAATGGGCAGTCGTACGGCGTCGAGGCGGCGATGGTCGACGACGGGACGTTGCAGATCCAGGTCGACGCCGGCGGCGGCCCGCACGCCACCGTCGCGCACGTCGCGCGCATCGGCGGCGAGACGCACGTCGCGATCGGCGGAGCGGTGTACGTGCTCGCGCCGGAATCGGCGAGTGCCGCCACCGAGCACGCGCACACGCCGCCGCAGATCGTCGCGCCGATGCCGGGCAAGGTGCTCGACGTGCTGGTGGCCGAAGGCGCGCACGTCGAGGCCGGCGCCGGGCTGCTGATCCTCGAGGCGATGAAGATGGAACACCGGATCGTCGCCCCGGCCGCGGCAACCGTGCGTGCCGTGCACGTGACGGCGGGCGAGATGATCGACGGCGGCGCCCCGCTGATCGATCTCACCTACGAAGCGCCCGAGTGAACGATCAGCCGCCGTCCTCGTCAGCTGGTCGTCAGCTTCCGAAACGGCTCCCGACCTGCAGCGACAGGGTCGCGGCGGCTTCCGCGGCCGGAAGCTTCTTCGCGCCGATGCGCAGGCGTCCAAGGCGGACGGCCCCGTCGGCGGCGGCAACCGTGAGACCCTGATCGTCGAGCGCCACGATCGTGCCGGGTGCGGCGCTGCCTTCGACGCGGCGGGCGTCGTGACAGCGGACGATTTCGCCCCCGACCCGCACGAACGCACCCGGCTGGGGATCACAGCCACGGATCAGGTTGTAGACCTCGGCGACCGGACGCGACCAGTCGATCGCCGCATGTTCGTCCCGACAGAGCGGGTCGTAGCTGGCCTGTGACTCGTCCTGAGGGACACGGGGAGCGGTGCCGTCGGCGATCATCTCCACCGCATCGACCACCGTGCGTACCCCGAGCGGGAACAGGGTGTCGTAATAGAGCGATGCCGCAGTGTCGTCCGGGCGGATCGCCGCCTCGCGCTGCAGCAGCAGCGGGCCGGTGTCGATGCCCGGATCGACCCAGAACACCGACACGCCGGTCCGCGTCTCGCCACGGATGATCTGCCAGGGAATCGCGCTGCCGCCGCGGTAGCGCGGCAGCAGCGAGGGATGAAAGCAGATGCTGCCGAGGCGCGGCGCATCAAAGACCGCGGGCGGCACGATCTGGGTCACGTACGCCAGCACGCCGAGATCGGCCTGGTAGGCAGCGACCTCGCTGGCCACCTCCGGCGGCTTCAACGAGCGGAGTTGGTGCGTCGGGATGCCGAGCGCGCGAGCACGCACGACGAACGGATCGGGACGGCCGCCATCGGGCGGCGCGTACGCAGCAACCACCTCGTGCCGGGTGCACAGGCCATCGAGCACCTGTTCGGCGAATGCCGCCTGACCGATCAGGACGATACGCATCGGGAACCTCCCTGGGACTGGCGCGCGATCAGCGCTGCAGTGCTGGCGAGCAGCGTCCTGACGGGTGACACGAGCCGCGCCGCCACGGCGCGGGCGGCATCGTACTCACGCAGCAACCCGTTATTGATCTCGAGCTCGAGGTAGCGCACGCCATGGCGCTGCCCGTGACAGCGTGCGCTGTGAATCAGCCCGTCGAGACCGGAGTACGGTTCATTCAACCGCACGCGGTAGCCGACGGTGGCGATCTCGGCAGCGAGCAGCTCGGCGAAATCCACGAACGCGTCGAACAGTACGCCGACGTCGAAGGCGCGCTCGCGGCCGTTCAGGCGAGGCGTGAACGAGTGCACGCTCAGGAGCATCGCGCCGCGGTGCTGCGCGAGCGTCGCATCAATCGCGGCATGGTACGGATCATAGAAGCGGGCGAGCCGGCGCGCGCGCTCCTCGACACTCAGGTTGGCGTTGCCGGGAATGACGACGCCGTGGCTCTCGTGCGGGATCAGATCGCAGTCGGCGTGGCCGCGGTTGCAGTCGACGAGCAGGCGCGACGCGCCGCTCAGCACCGCCGGCACGTCGAGCCGACGCGCGAGCTCCGTGGTCACCACGGCGGCGCCGATGTCCCAGCCGATGTGATCGCGCAGATCAGCCGGGGTGAGGCCGAGGTCGGCATACTCGCCGGGCACGTACGCCGAGGCGTGCTCGCAGGTGAGCACGAGGGGCGCATGGGCGCCGCCGGGCAGGATCACCGGAGCGCTGTTCACGGCGGGGAAAGACGTGCGCGAGCGAAGCAGCGACTGACGAGCGTCGGCAAGAACATCGAAAGCTGGCGCATCCGGCCAGGAGCGCATCAGTACGAGACCGCGTCGGGTCAGGCAAGCCGCGACCCTGCGAGGGTTGACACCCGACGCCGGTCCTGACTAGCTAAAACGCCTTTTCCGACTTCCCGGGAGGCTGGCGTGCGCCGAGAGAAGACCAACTACATCATTCAATCCGTCTCGCATGCGCTCGACGTGCTCGAGCAGTTCTCCCGCGAGCATGACGAGCTCGGCGTCACCGAGCTCAGCAAACGCCTGAAATTACACAAGAATAATGTCTTCCGTCTGCTCGCGACCCTGGAGTCCCGGGGGTACATCGAGCAGAACAAGGCGACGGAGAACTACCGCCTCGGGGTTCGCTGCCTGCAGCTCGGACAGACGTACGTCGGGCAAATGGGCCTGCTGCGTCAGGCACATCCGATCATCGAATCCCTGGCGAGTGCGGCCAATGAGACGGCGTTCGTCGCAGTGCTGCGGCGCGCATGCGTCGTGCCGCTCGATGCGGTGGAGGCGAGCCGGCCGATTCGCATGACGTCGCGGGTCGGCGAGGCACTGCCGCTGCACTGCACCGCCGCCGGCAAGGTACAGCTCGCGTTCATCTCCGATGCCGACCTGCGCGAGGCGCTGACCGCCGGATTGCCGAAGTTCACCGATCAGACGATCACCGACCAGCAGGCGCTGCACGAGCAGCTCAAGCACATCGCCGAGGTCGGCTACTCGACCGAGCTCGGTGAGCACATCGCGGAAGTGCACTCGATCGCGGTACCGATCCGCGACTACACGCGCAACGTGGTCGGCAGTCTCGCGGTCTCGGGACCGGCGCACCGCATGGCCGGTGACCGGATCGAGAAGGAGCTCGCGCCATTGCTCCAGAAGACCGGGCGCGAGCTGTCGAGCCGGCTCGGCTTCAACGCCTGACTCCCATCGCAGGCGCCGGCGCGGCCGGCTTCAACGGGGCGCCGCCCGCGCCAACGCGCGACGGTGCTCTGCACGGCGGGGTTGCTTGTCGGCCCTGCGGGGTGCGTGGTAGGCGTTCACTTTTCCTATTCAGACGAGGAGGAACCCCGTGAAGATCCTGGTAGCGGCGAAGCGGGTTCCGGATCCGAACGCGACCATCAAGGTCCGGCCGGACGGCTCCGGAATCGTCACGGACAACGTCAAGTACGTGATCAATCCCTTCTGCGAGATCGCGATCGAGGAAGCGCTCCGAATCAAGGAGAAGGAGAGCGGGACCGAGGTCGTGCTGGTGAGCGTCGGCGGCAAGGTCGCCCAGGAGCAGTTGCGCACGGGGCTCGCGATGGGCGCGGACCGCGCCATCCTGGTCGTCAGCGAGTCGGAGGTCGAACCGGCCGTGGTCGCCCGGGTGCTGCAGAAGCTGATCGAGACCGAGAAGCCGGACATCGTGCTGATGGGCAAGCAGTCGATCGACGACGACTCCAACGTCGTCGGGCAGATGGTCGCCGAGATGCTCGGGTGGGGCCAGGCGACGTACGCCTCGGCGGTGAAGCTGGCCGACAACAAGCAGAGCGCGGTGGTGACGCGCGAGGTCGATGGCGGCCTCGAAGACGTCGAAGTGCAGTTGCCGGCGGTGATCACTGCCGACCTGCGGCTCAACGAACCGCGCTACGCGTCGCTGCCCGGCATCATGAAGGCGCGCAAGAAGGAACTGAAGGAGATTGCGCTCGCCGATGTCGGAGTCGACACCACTCCGACGGTCACGATCCGCACGCTGCAGCCGCCCCCGAAGCGGCAGGCGGGCAAGAAAGTCGGTTCGGTTCAGGAGCTCGTCGAGCTGCTGCACTCCGAGGCGAAGGTGATCTGAGCGGGGCCCCCGCCGGACGGATGTGAGGAGTCAGCGATGAACGTGCTTGTTTTCGCGGAGCACCAGCACAAGAAGTTTTCCAAGAACGCCCTGGTTGCCGTGCGCGCCGGCCAGGATCTCGCCGAGAAGACCGGCGGACGCTGCATGGCCGCGGTCCTCGGCACCGGGGTGGGGGATCTGGCGAGCGAGCTCGCCGCCTACGGAGTCAGCACCGTCTACGCCGTCGAACATCCGGCGCTCGAGCAGTACACGGCCGATGCGCACGCGCAGGCACTGAGCGCCGTCGCGACCGACGCCGGCGCCGATGCGGTCGTGGCGGCGGCCACGGCCGCCGGCAAGGACCTGCTGCCGCGCGTCGCGGTGCGCCTCGGCGCCGGCATGGCGTGCGACATCACCGGGATCAATGCCGACGGAACGTTCGAGCGTCCGATGTACGCCGGCAATGCGATCGCCACGATCGCCGTCGAGACCCCGAAGAAGGTGATCACCGTGCGCACCACCGCGTTCGATGCGGCCAGCAAGGGGGACGCGGCCGGGACGGTGGAACAGGTCGAGGCAAAGATTGATGCCGCGGCGCTGCGGATGAAGTTCGTCGGCTTCAACGAGACGAAGTCGGACCGGCCGGTGCTCAGTGAGGCGCGTATCGTCGTCTCCGGTGGTCGCGGGCTGAAGAGCGGCGAGAACTTCACCACCGTGCTCGAGCCGCTCGTCGATGCCATGGGCGCCGCAATGGGCGCCAGCCGCGCCGCGGTGGACGCCGGGTTCGTCCCGAACGACCTGCAGGTTGGTCAGACCGGTAAGGTCGTCGCCCCCGAGCTCTACGTCGCCGTCGGCATCTCCGGAGCCATCCAGCACCTCGCCGGCATGAAGGACTCGAAGGTGATCGTCGCCATCAACAAGGACGAGGAGGCGCCGATCTTCCAGGTCGCCG
>CBFGUK010000038.1:0-30883 GCA_965651925.1 uncultured bacterium
CCGAACAACGTCGAGGGATGGCAGTTCCAGACCACCACGGCGATCACGGTGTCGGCGCTCGGCGTCTTCGACTACGCCACTGACGGGCTGTCGTTCGCCACGCCGGTGGGGCTCTACGACGCCGGCTGCACGCTGCTCGCCTCGACCACGATTCCGGCCGGCACGGGCGCGCCGCTGCTGAACGGCTATCGCTACGCCGGCATCGCGCCGGTCGTCCTCCCCGCCGGCCAGACCTTTCGCGTCGCGGCGGTGATGCGGTGCAACGACTACACGCCGCAGTTCAACACGCTGCCGGAGGTGTCCATCGATGCGAGTCTGACCGGCATTCACACGCGGCGGATCGCCTTCGGATCCAGCCTGGCCTGTCCGACGAGCACGACGACGATCTTCAGCTTCGCGCCCAACTTCCTCATCGGTCCGGCCTGCGGGAACGGCATCGTGCAATCCGGCGAGCAGTGCGACGACGGCAACGCCGCCGACGGCGACTGTTGCTCGTCCGCCTGTCAGATCGAGGCCGCCGAATCGGTCTGCCGCGCCGCGGCCGGCGCCTGTGACCTCGCCGAGACCTGCGACGGCGTCACCACAGCGTGCCCCGCGGATGCGAAGAGCACCGCCGTCTGTCGTCCGAGTGTCGACAGCTGCGACGTGGCCGAGAGTTGCGACGGAGCCGCCGACGCCTGCCCGGCCGATGTCACCCTGCCGGACGGGGCGGCATGCGACGATGGGGATGCGTGCACGCAGACCGACGTGTGCCAGGACGCGATCTGCCAGGGCAGCGATCCGCTCGACTGCAACGACGTCGATCCCTGCACCACCGACTCCTGCGAGCCGCTGAGCGGCTGCGTCAACGCCGACGTGCCCGCCGGCGGCTGCCTGACCGCCGGGACCTCGCTCCTGCTGATCAAGGACGGCGCCGACGACACCCGGGACAAGCTGCTGTGGAAGTGGCTCAAGGGCGCGGCGATGTCGCAGGCCGATGTCGCCGACCCGATCGCCGACGCCGAATACGCCGTGTGTCTCTATGCCGGCGCGACCGACCTGCCGATCGGTCGGGCCGCCCTGCCGGCCGGTGCCGGCTGGCAGGCGCTTGGCAGCAAGGGATTCAAGTTCAAGGGTGCCAGCCCGGACGGCCTGTCGCAGGCGCTGCTCAAGGGCGGTGCGGCGGGCAAGTCGAAGGCACAGGTCAAGGGCGCGGGCGCGGCGCTTCCCGATCCGGTGCTGCCGCTCGAGTATCCGGTCACCGTGCAGCTCAGGAAAGACGGCTCGTCGCTCTGCCTCGAAAGCATCTTCACCGCCACCGCCGAGAAGAAGAACACCGCCGCGCAGTTCAAGGCGAAGCAGAAGCTGACGCCGTAGGCGCCGTCGCCGGCGGCGGCCTTGGCCGAGCACGGCCTGGCTGCCGATGACGAAAGATTCGTCATCCTCGCAGATGCCCCGCGCGGCGCGCAGCAGGTGCGCGAGCTGTTCATGCGTCACCGGGACGCCTCGCGACGCGACGCCCGCCACAGGCGCCAGCGTCGCGACCTCGATCAGCGGTTTCAGCGCGGCCGGCGGCTCGATTCGCCACGCCTGTCGCGCCGCCGCCGGCATCCATGAGCCTCGGGACCCCCTCCACAGACGTCGCCGATGCCACAGATGATCAGCGCATCGGCGTCATCTGCGTCATCTGCGGATGTCGTCCCAGTGGCCTCGGAGCGACTCGAACGCTCACGCCCTTGCGGGCAGCAGATTTTGAGTCTGCCGTGTCTGCCAGTTCCACCACGAGGCCGTGCGGGTGGTGTGCCGCGGATGCCGTCTACTGTGCGGGAGGCTCGTTGGCGCGCAGGAAGGTGTCAAGTGGCTGCTTGGCTTCGGTCTGCCGGATGCTCTGCTGGTAGCGGACCTTGGCCTGTGCCTCGCGCGCCAGGCGCTTGAGTGTCGGGTGCGCCTCGGTGCGCTCGAGCGTGGCGAGGAACTCGAGCGAGTCGGGATCGGCGATGTCGCCGAGCGCGAAAATCGCCGTGCCGCGCGTGTCGTAGTCGAGCTCGCGGCCGAGGTATTCCATGATCGGCTGCGCGGCGCGCTGGTCGCCGATCTTGCCGAGCGCGGCGAGGATGCGGCGCTCGACCTCGGGATTCGTGCCGCGCAGGAAGAGCATCTGCACGAGCACCGGCGTCGCGTCGGCGGCGCGCACCTGGCCGCAGGCGTCGATCGCCTTCGCCTTGACGCGCAGGTCGGTGTCGCCGAGTGCCTGGACGAGGTACGGCACGGCGGCGGGGTCGCTCGACTGGCTGAGCGAGCGCACGCCCTTCAGCCGCTCGAGCGGATCCTCGCTGTTCATCTGCCGCGCCCATTCCTCGACGCTGCCGCCCTTGGTCTGGCGGTCGTAGCGCTGCTTGACGGAGTCAGCCGAGATCTGTGCCGCCGCCGGCGCGCCGGCTACGACGAGGAGCAGGGCGGCGAGCGCCGTGAGGCGCAGCGGCGTGTGCATCATGCAGCCAGCGTTCCACCGCGGCGCGCCGGAGTCACGCGCGAATGCGGCCATCAGCTGGCGCGGTGGGCCCACGGACGCCGCGGGCCGGCGGGCTTGAGCCGCACGAGCACCCAGTCGGCCATCGGCAGCACCTCGAACTCCGGGACCTGCTCGCCGGCGAGCTCGAGGACGACCTGCACACCGCCGAGACGGCGCGCGAGCTGGATCTGCGTGACGAGATCGTCGCCGGCGGCGAACGCCTCGGGCGGCGACTCGCTGCCCGTCGGCCCCGCGATCTCGAGAATGATGCGCGGCGGCTCGGTGGCCGTGGTGTGGGTGACGCCGGTCGGCAGGCGCGACAGCTTCAGGAACACGCCGCGGAAGCCGCCCTCGCCGTACACGACATCGAACTCACGCACGTCGAGCGGAATCGAGGCGCCGGGCAGGTTGGGCAGCGCGGCGGCTTCCCCGGCGAGATCCTGCGACGAGCGAGCGCTGCAGCCCGCGATGACCAGTGCGACCAGCGCGGTGAGCAGGCCGATGCGATGCGATGTCATGGATGACCTCTGCTAGCTGACGCCGGGCGGCGCGGCAACCTTGACTCCCCCGGGGGGCGCCGTTAGAACCGCGAGCTTGTTTCAACGTGACGTGGTGATCGGAGGACGCATGCGCAGGGCCGTCGCGGTGGGAGGTGTGCTCATTCTGGGTGCGGTGAGCTGCAGTACTCAGGACTCGGCTCCCGCTCCCGTCGAGCGCCAGCCCGCGCCGACGATCCGCGTCGTCGGTGCCTACACCCCGACCGCGGTCATCACGCCGGGGGCCGAACCGACGCTCGCCGTGCGCCCGGTCGGCGACCGCCAGGCAACCGAGGCGGCGCGCCGCGCCGGCAAGGCGGTCGGCCCGGTCGTCACGCACGCCGGCATCGTCCGCGCCGACGGCCGCCGCGTCGACCCCGCCGGCAAGACCGCGCAGGGCGTGCCGATCTACACGCACCCGGTCGGCTCGGGCTTCATGATCGTCGTCGAGGGCAAGGAAGGCATCAGCAACGTCGAGGTCGGGCGCAGCATCTTCCGCTACAACGAGGACGATCCGTCGCTGCGGCCGGACATCGAGATCCAGGTCGACCGCCCGCTCGGCGACGGCAGCCCGGCGGTCTGCGACGCGCGCCGGCCGAACATCGGCGGCATCCCGGCGATCGATCCGCCGAACTTCGCGGAGAACGACGCCCGCATCAGCGCCACGCTCAACGATCTCTCGTGCCGCTTCGAGACGTTCATCGAGTCCAACGCCTCGTGCACGCTCAACACGTACGGGGATTTCGAGTTCCTCAACAAGGACACCAAGGTCCAGTTCTGTCTCGTGGTCGCGCGGTCCTGGCGCTTCCCGCAGGGCGACACGCTGGTCAGCGTCCGGCTGCGTGACACCGACGGCAATCCCGGTCCGGTGAGCCGCTTCGTGCTGCGCAACAAGCCGAATCCGACGCCGCCGCGCCGGGCGACTCCGATGCCGACCCCAACCGCGCCGAGGCGACGCCCATGAAGCGATTCCTGCTCCCGTTCCTTTCCGTTGCGCTGACCGCCGCTCTCGCCGGCTGCGAGGGCTGCAATGGCGACCGGCCCGCGCCGCCGGCGCCGACCGCCGCGCCGGCGGCCACGCCGGCCACCGGGGCGGCCCAACCGCCCGCGGCCGGCGAGCCTGCCGCCGGGGCTCCCGCCGCCGGTGCGCCCGCCGCCAACGAGGTCGACTGCTTCGTGATCGTCGACGCCGAGCCCGACTTCGGCGCGCCGCCGCTGACGGTCAACTTCATCACCGAGATCGACTGCACGGCCGAGCCGGTGACGTACAGCTGGGATTTCGGCGACGGCACGACCGGCGGCAACGACGCCAAGCCGACCCACACGTACGACAAGCCGGGAGACTACGTCGCCGTGGTCACGGTGACCGCTCCCGACGGCGGGACCGGCACCGACGAGATCGACATCACCGTCGACGCCGACCTCGGCGACTGACCGCCGCGCCGCACGGGCGGCGTTCCAATAAAGCGTTGCCGGCGTGCATCTGTGCTGGTGAAGCCCTGCCATGCCCCGCCGCGCCCTGCTGCCGTTCCTGCTCCTGCTCGCCGCTCAGGCGGGCGCGCAGGGGTTTCGTGACGCGAACTGCGACGGCGCGCTGAACGCGGCCGACCAGGCCGTGCTCGTCGCGCGCGCCTTCGGCACCGACGCGGGCGCGTGCGCGACCGCCGACGTCAATCGCGACGGTCTCGCCAGCGCCGCCGATCTCGTCGCCTTCGCCCTCGGCCCGCGCGTCACCTGGCTCGGCATCGCCAGCCCCGACGGCCAGCCCGGCGGCGCGCTCGGCACGCTGCCCGACGGCGTGCCGGTCTACTTCCGCAACGCCGGCCGCGGCTTCCTCCTCGTCGCCGAGGTCGCCGCGCCGCCGAGCGGCGCCGCGATCGGCACCCGCACCTTCGAGCGCCCGCCCGCGGATCCGGCGCGGCGTCCCGACCTGCAGATCCTCGTCGACCGCCCGCTTGGCGACGGCAGCCGCGCCGTGTGCGACGAGTTCGGTGTGCCGGCGCTGACGCCGATCGACTTCGGCGCCGACGGTGCCACCACCGCCGACATGATCAACGACTTCGCCTGCCGGTTCGAGGTTGCGACCCGCGGCAGCGCCGCGTGCACGCAGAACGCCTTCGGCCAGCCGGGGTTCGTCGCCGCCGGCAGCCGGGCGCAGTTCTGCGCGCCGGTCAGCGCCGGGATGACGTTCCCCACCGGCGACACGCGCATCGCCGTGCAGGTGCGCGACGAGAGCGGGCTCGTCGGCCCGGTGCAGGAAATCGTGCTGCGCGTCGAGGCCGGCCCGATGCCGCCGACGTTCACGCCGCAGCCGCCGACCGAGACGCCGAGCGCCACCGCCACGCCGAGCGCCACCGCCTCCGCGTCGCCGACCGGCACCGCGACGCGCACTGCGACCGCCGCGCCGACGGGCACCGCGACGCGCACGCCGAGCCGCTCGCCGACACGCACGCGCACGCCGACCGGCCCGCCGACCGCGACCCGCACGCGTACCGGCACGCCGACCCGCACCGCGACCGGGCCGACGGTCACGCCGACGCGCACGCCGACGCGCACCGTGACCCGCACGCCGGGCGCCGCGACGGCGACCGCCACCCGCACCGCGACCCGCGGCACGCCGACGCGCACGCACACGCCGACGCGCACCGCGACGATTACCCGCACCGCCGCACCGACGGGGACCGTGACGCGCACGCGCACCCCGTCGCCCTCGCCGACCGCGACCGTGTCGGAATCCGGCCCGCAGATCACGTTCTTCGGCCTGACGCGCGCCGACGACATGCTGCTGCAGCCGGCCGGGTTCGAGAACGGCATCCCGGTCTACCAGCCCGCCTTCGGCTTCGCGTTCTCGCTGATCGTCGAGGCGAAGCCCGGCGTGTCGCGGCTGCGCGCCGGCACCTCGTCCCACGGCGACTTCGGCCCGCCCGACCTGCAGATCCAGGTGACGCGCCCGCTCGGCAACGGCAGCGCCGAGGTGTGCGACGACATGCCGCCGCTGCTCGGCGGCGTGCCGGCGATCAATCCGCCGAGCTTCGCCGCCGAACCGTCGATCGCCGACCGCCTCAACGACTTCGGTTGCCGCTTCGTCGACGGCAGCGGCAACCGCATCGGCCGTCAGTGCGGCGACAACACCGCGTGCATCCTCGGCTCCGACGGCATCTTCGGCTGCGCGACCAGCGACGCCACGATCCAGTTCTGCGGCTTCATCGGCCAGGTGCTCGCCTTCCCCTCCGGCGACACGCTGGTCACCGCCCGCGTGCGCGACGTCGGCGGCAATCTCGGCCCCGCCCGCCAGCTGATCATCCGCGTGCAGTGCGGGCGGCGGCGGCCCCACCCCCCCCCGCTCCGTGGGGGTTAGGGGTTACGGGGTTGGGGGTTAGGGGAGTTGAGTTTCACAGATCGGCCCGGAGGGCGGAGAAATGGCAAGGCGGATTGTCGGGCTCTCCGACTCCTCACGTTGTTCGATGAGACTGTGAGCCGCTGTGCACTGACAACCTGACAACCCACAACCTGACAACCTGTCGCTGTCCGCGACGGCGAGTTCAGGTGCAAAGCCCCCTAACCCCCAACCCGTAACCCCCTAACCCCCTCCCCTCAGTGCACGGTCGGCAGCGACTGCGTGCCGCGTTCCTCGAGTCGCGTGACGACTCCGCGGGCGACGTCGATGAAGGCGCGCGCCTCCTCGCTGTCGGGGGCGGCGGTGACCACCGGGGCGCCCTGATCCATGCCCTCGCGGATCGCGCGCACCAGCGGGATCTCGCCGAGGAACGGAATACCGAGCTCGCCCGCCATGCGCCGCCCGCCGCCGTGGCCGAAGATGTCGCTGCGCGTGCCGCAGCCGCGGCAGACGTGGAAGCTCATGTTCTCGATCACGCCGAGCACCGGCGCGTTGACCTGCTGGAACATCTGGATGCCGCGCTGCACATCGAGCAGCGCGACGTCCTGCGGCGTGGTGACGATCACGCCGCCGGCCAGCGGCGCCTGCTGCGTGATCGTCAGCTGCGCATCGCCCGTCCCCGGCGGCAGATCGAGGACCAGCTCGTCGAGCGTGCCCCACTCGACCTCGTGCAGGAACTGCGTCAGCAGCTTCGTGATCATCGGTCCGCGCCAGATCACCGGCTGGCCGGGCTGGATGAACGAGCCGAGCGAGATCACCTTCACGCCGCCGCGCTCGAGCGGCACGATGCGCTCGCGCTCGTTGCTCGTCGGCCGCTCGTGCTCGAGGCCGAGCATGTGCGGCACGCTCGGGCCGTACACGTCGGCATCGAGCAGGCCGACGTGCCGCCCGAGCGCGCGCAGCGCCAGCGCGAGGTTGACGGCGACGGTCGACTTGCCGACGCCCCCCTTGCCGCTCGCTACCGCGACGACGTGCGCGATGCCCGGCAGCCCCGCCGGCCGGGCCGGCGCCGCCGGCTTCGGCTTCTCCGGCTCCTGGATGATGATCTCGATGTTGCCGACCCCGGTGAGCGCGCGGACCCGATCGCGCACCGCCCGCGACACCTCGTCGACGGCGTCCGCCTTCGCGCTGCCCATCGCCAGCGTCACGGTGATGCCGGCGCTCGCCACCTCGATGTCGCGCACGAGCCCGAACGAGACGATGTCGCGCGAGTAGCCCGGATACTTCACCTGCTTCAGGTCCTCGAGGATCTCCTGCGGCGTCGGCATGCGCCAGACCCTACCGCCGCCGTTCGCAGCTGGCGAGAGGGGCGCAGGCAACAGCGTGACCGGTGACCAGTGACCGGTGACCGGTGGCCCGCGCTGGCGCGCGGGCCGGTGCTGACGTGTGTGCCGCTGCCGAAACGTCCCCTGGAGGGCGCCGCTCCGTCGGCGCCTGTTGGATTGATCGACACGCGCCTCAACCAACAGGTGCAGACGGAGCGGTGCCCTCCAGAGTTCCTGTTGAACATGTGTCGCACACCGCGTCGCTTCGGGCGACGCGCACGTCAGCACGTCAACACGTCAGCACCGGCCGCGCAGCGGCCGACCGGTCACCGGTTACTGGTCGCCGGTCACGCGTCTCCGGTCCACCCGCTTGTCCCGCCCACCACCGCCGATGTAGGCCCCGCCTATGATTCTCTATGACGCCCAGATGGCTCCGAACCCGCGGCGCGTGCGGATCTTCCTTGCCGAGAAGGGGATCAGCGTGCCGACCGAGCAGGTCGACATCGTCAGCGCGGCGAACCGCGGCGACGAGTTCCGGAAGAAGAATCCGCTCGGCGGCCTGCCGGTGCTGCAGCTCGACGACGGCACGTACATCGCGGAGAGCGTCGCGATCTGCCGCTACTTCGAGGAGATCCAGCCCGAGCCGCCGCTGATGGGCACCGACGCGAAGGACCGCGCCCTGGTCGAGATGTGGCAGCGGCGCATGGAGATCGAGCTCTTCCTGCCGGTCGCCCAGGTGTTCCGCAACCAGCACGCCTTTTTCGCCGGACGCATCCCGCAGGTGCGCGAGTGGGGCGACGTGTGCCGCTCGCACGCCGCGGCGACGATGGGCTGGCTCGACCGCGAGCTCGCCGATCGCGAGTTCATCGCCGGCGCGCGCTTCACCATCGCCGACATCACCGCACTCTGCGCCGTCGACTTCGGCCGCGTCAGCGACATCCGCGTCGCGCCGGAGCAGGCAAACCTGCGCCGCTGGCACGAGCAGGTCGCCGCCCGCCCGAGCGCGAAGGCGTAACGCGCGCTCGCTTGCGGCGTATGGCTCATGGCGCATGGCCAGAAACCCTCCGACCATGGGCCACGCGCCATCAGCCTCATGCCTCTCACCGGTCACCGGTCACCGGTCACCGGTTACCGGTCACGCTTTCAATGATCTGAGTACGCTCCCGTGAGGTATAAGTGACGACTCCCGATGGCACCGACCCCAACGCCGACCAGATCGCCTACTGGAACGAGCAGGCCGGCCCGAAATGGGTGGCGCTGCAGGAGATGATCGACGCGCAGATCCGGCCGCTCGGCCAGCTGGCGATGGAGCGCGCCGGGGCGCTCGCCGACGCCGACGTGCTCGACGTCGGCTGCGGCTGCGGCGATTCGACGATCGAGCTCGCGCGCCGGGTCGGACCGACCGGCTCGGTGCTCGGCATCGACATCTCGCGTCCGATGCTGGCGCGTGCCGAGGCCCAGGCGCGCGCCGCCGGCGTCGCCGCGCGCTTCGAGCTCGCCGATGCCCAGGCGCACGCGTTCCCCGCCGGCGCCTTCGACGTCGTCTATTCGCGCTTCGGGGTGATGTTCTTCGCCGATCCGCGCGCCGCGTTCCGCAACCTGCGCGGCGCCCTGCGCGCCGGCGGCCGGCTCGCGTTCGCCTGCTGGCAGGCCGCCACCGAGAATCCGTGGATGCTCGTGCCGATGGCCGCCGCGCTGCAGCACCTGCCGCCGCCCGAGCTGCCGGGGCCCGGCGCGCCGGGCCCGTTCGCCTTCGCCGATCCCGAGCACGTGCGCGGCATCCTCGATGCCGGCGGCTTCACCGACATCGCGCTCGAGCCGGTGCGCATGCCGCTGCTGCTCGGCGCCGGCCGCAGCCTCGACGAGACGGTCGACTTCATGCTGCAGATGGGCTTCACCGCCCGCGCGCTGCGCGAGGCGGGCGATCCGACCCTCGTGTCGCGCGTGCACGCCGCGGTGCGCGAGGCGCTGGCCCCGTACGCCACCGCCGACGGCATGCGCATGGACTCGGCCAGCTGGGTGGTCACCGCCCGCACCCCGCGCTGAGAAAACCGCGCGCTCTCGTCACGGGCTCGTACGAGTCCACGTACGCGTCGCAAGCGCCTGTGCGCAGCGGGCGGGACCCCGCCGTCCATCACCGTACTCGTACTCGTCATTCGACTCCGCGTCCTCCGCGCCTCTGTGGCTGATTCTTCCCGGGGCAGGGGCCGAGAACGCGCGCGGGCGTTTGGGTTCGTGGCCGCGAACCGGGTACGGTCGGCGGTCAGGGAGGGGTGCGTGTGATCCGACTCGTTCGCGTCACGATCGTTCTGCTCGCGCTCGGCATGGCCGGGTGCTCCGATTCCGATTCGTCGCCGCCGCTGCGCGGCGTCGTCCAGTCCGGTGGCAACGTCGATGCGCAGCCGCTCGCCGGGGCGACGGTAGACCTCTACGCCGCCGGCAGCGACGCGCCCGAGCTCCTCGGCAGCACCACGACCGACGCGGACGGCGAGTTCTCGCTGCGCGTACCGGACCGCGGCGCGCGCATCGTGCGCTACGTGCGCGCCAGCGCCGCCGGCGGCATCGAGCTCGCCGCGGTGCTCGGCGAGACCGTGCCGGGCTTCGTCACCGTCAACGAGCTCACCAGCGTCGCGGCGGCGTTCGCGTTCGCGCAGTTCCTCGACGATGCGGCGATCCGCGGCGACGCGCTCGCGCTCGGCATCGCCGCCGGCATGAGCGCGAACCTCGTCGACCTCGACAGCGGCGAGCCGTCCACCGTGCTGCTCGGCTCGCCGAACGGCGACCAGACGAACTCCCTGCGCTCGACGCGCAGCCTCGCCAACCTCATCGCCGACTGCGTGCGCCGCCCGGCGTCGTGCGCCGAGCTCTTCGCGCTCGTCACCCCGGCCGCGAGCGACACGCTCGAGGTGCTGGTCAACATCGCGCGCGCGCCGGCGCACAACGTCGACGCGCTCTTTTCACGCTCGCGGCTGACCGAGCCGTTCCAGCCGCCGCTCGTCGAGCCGCCCGACGCGTGGACGCTGGCGGTGAAGGTCAACCAGACCGGCAGCGCCGAGATCCCGTTCGGCGGCGCGGCGAACACGGTCTTCGACGAGAACGGCTACGCGTGGATCAACAACAACACCGTGCAGGGCGAGTCGATCTCGGCGATGAGCGTCGTGGTGCTCAAGCCCGACGGCAGCCCGGCGGACGGCCGCAACGGCACGCCGCGTTCGCCGGTGACCGGCGGCGGCCTGCTCGGCGCCGGCTTCGGCATCAGCCGCAGCATGCAGGACGGCTCGATCTGGGTCGGCAACTTCGGCTGGGGCGGCCTCAACCCCGGACCCGAGGGCACGGGCACCGGGAGCGTGTCGCACTTCCGGGCCAACGGACGGCCGATCTCCCCCGACGACGGCTACGACGGCGGCACCGACCGCGTGCAGGGCCTCGTCGTCGACCGCGACGGCAACGTGTGGACGGCGAACTTCGGCAACGACCGGCTGGTCGTCTTCCCGGACGGCGACCCCGACCGGGCGATTGCCGCCTCACTGCCGTGCCATCCGTTCGGCGTCGCGATCGCGGCCGACGGCACGGCGTGGGTGTCGACGATCGGTGCCCCCTTCTTCAACCAGGATCCCTGCGACGCGCACGCCACCGTGAGCCACTGGCGGCTCGACGGCGACCAGCTCGAGATGCTGTCGCTCACCGAGGTCGGCGCCGAGCTGAAGGGCCTCGACATCGACGTCGACGGCTACGTCTGGGTCGCGTCCGGCGGCGATGACACGGTCTACCGCCTCGCGCCGAACGGCGACATCGTCGGCGCCTACCAGGGCGGCGGCATCGATGCGCCGTGGGCGGTGCGCATCGACGATGCGGGCAACGTCTGGGTCGCGAACTTCGGCGTCATGGAGGTGCTGCCGCCGAACAACGTCTACCGCGACGCCGCCCTGTCGGTGCTCGCCGGCCCGGATTCGCCGTCCGGGCTGCCGGTCGGTGCCCCGATCTCGCCGCCGAGCGGCTACACGCTGCCGTCGGCCGGTGCGCCGGTGCTGCTCAGCGACGGCACGCCGCTCAGCGAGACCGGCAACGGCCGCCAGCCGGCGTTCACGCCGCTGATGCGCGCGGTGAGCGCCGTGCCCGACCGCGCCGGCAACGTCTGGGTATCGAACAACTGGAAGCCGAACTTCACCGCCGACCTCGAGGGCGATCCGGGCGGCGACGGCATGGTGATTTTCATCGGCCTCGCCGCGCCGACCGAGCCCGGCCGCACGCAGTAACCCATTCGCGCCCGGTCGATTGGCGGCGCGATCGGTCGGCGCTGCCGTCTGCGACCCGTGCGGGAGGGCCGTGCGTCCGCCCGGCCGCGGAGGCGCGTTGCCGCATGCGAGAGGCAACGTGTGTCCACGGCGCGGCGGACGCGGCGCCACACGTCGCGCACCGCCCGGATTTGATTTGACACGGCGGAGCCGAGCTGGCTGAGTGACGCGGTCGGCCCGCTCGGGGCCCAAACGGCATGGGTGACGCGATGCAGCGGCAGCCCGCCGTCTCGGTGGTGCTGCCAGTCTACAACGGCGCGTCGTTCATTGACGGCGCGGTACGGGCGGTGGTGGAGCATCTCGCCGGCCGACCGTGGACCGCCGAGGTGCTGGTCGTCGACGATGGCAGCAGTGACGACACCGCGGCGCGCGCCGAAGCCGCCGCGAGCGCCGGCCCCGTGCCGGTGCGCGTGCTGCGCGCGGCGCGCAACCAGGGCAAGGGGGCGGCGGTGGCGCGCGGCGTCGCCGCGGCCCGCGGCGCGTGCATCATCTTCATCGATGCCGACCTCGCGTACCCGCCGACCGAGATCGATGCGGTGTACGCCGCCCTGCGCGCCGGCGCCGACGTCGCCGTCGCCAGCCGCGTCCATCCCGACTCGCGCTACCTCATCCGCCCGTCGTTCTTCCGCTACCTCTACACGCGCCACCTCGCCGGCCGGCTGTTCAACGCGCTCGTACGCGTCATCCTGCTGCCCGGCCTGAGCGACACCCAGGCGGGCCTCAAGGGCTTCACCGCCGTCGCGGCGCGGCAGCTCTTCGCGACGCCGCTGCCACCGGGGTTCAGCTTCGACCTCGGCCTGCTGGCGCGCGCGCGCCGCGCCGGGCTGCGCATCGACGAAGTCGGCGTGCTCTATCGCTACGACAGCGAACCGACCACCGTGCGCTTCCTGCTCGACACCGCGGCCGTGCTGCGCGATCTCCTGCTGCTGCGCCTCGGCGTGCGCGCCGCGCTGCCGGCTCCGGTGCGCCGCGAGCGCGGTCTGGCGCGCCGCCTGCGGCCGCCCGCGGTGCGCAATGCGCTCATCGGCGCCGGGCTCGCTGCGCTCGCCGTCCTGGTGATCAGCCGCCTCGTGCTGCCGCACGGCGGTGTCGCGGTCGGCGCCTGGCTCGCGCTGCTCGCCAGCGGCGCGCTGCTCGCCGTGCGCGCCGATCCGCCGCGACGCGCGCCGCGCCGGCGCTGGCCGTGGGCCGAACGCGGCCTCCTCGTGGCGCTGCTCGCCGTCGGCGCGGTGCTGCGCTTCGCGCAGCTGACCGAGACGCCGCCGATGGTGCATCTCGACAGCGCCGAGTGCGGCCTGCGCGGCCTCGCGATCCTGCGCGGCGATGTGCCCGACGTGTTCGACTTCTCGCCGTGGTACGACACGCCGTACCTGAGCTTTGTGCCGTACGCGGCCAGCTACGCGCTGAGCAGCTCGACGATTCTCGGCCTGCGCCTGCCCTCGGCACTCGTCGGCACGCTGCTGCTGCTGCCGCTCTACGTCTTCGCGCGGCGCTGGTACGGAACCGTCGTGGCGCTGATCGCCACCGGCGGCGTCGCCGTGTCGCACGTCGCGATCCACTTCAGCCGCATCGGCCTGTGGAACGTCCAGACGCTGTTCTACGAGGTCACCGCGTTCGCCTGCCTCGCGCACGGCCTGACGCGCCGCCGCGCCGCGCCGCTGTTCGCCGCCGGCGTCGTCTCCGGCCTGGCGCTCTATGCCTACACCGCCGGCCGCCTCGTCCCGCTGGTCACGGTGGCGTTCCTCGCCACGTGCCTCGGCCGCGGCCGCTGGCGGCGCGTGCTGCGTCTCGGCGCGTTCTATGCGTTCGGGCTCGCACTCGCCGCGCTGCCGCTGGCGTTGAACTACGTCAAGCGGCCCGACGTGCTCGAGTTCGACCGCACCGGTTCGGTGTGGGTGCTCGCCGAGGAGAACCGCGAGCACGTCACGGCGACGAGCGGCGCGACCACCCCGGCAGGCATCTTCTGGTACCAGATCACGCAGACGCTGCGCGGCTTCGTGACGCTCGGCGACACGAGCAGCCAGTACGGCACGCAGCAGCCGATCCTCGCGCCGTGGACCGCGGCGCTGGCGCTCGCCGGCCTGGTCATCGCCGTGCGGCGCCGCCGCGCGCCGCGCTACCGCTTCCTGCTGCTCTGGGCCGTGCTGGCGCTGGTGCTCGGCAGCATCGTCGTCCTCGACCCGCCGTCGCACACGCGCCTGCTCATCATCGTGCCGCTGCCATATCTCTTCGCCGGCCTCGCGCTGGTCGCGGCGCTGCGCCGGGTGCGTGGCTGGCTGCCGGCGCGCCCGCTGCTCGAGGCGACGGCCGCGGCGCTCCTTATCCTCGTCGTCGCCGCCGGCAGTCTGGGCGGCTACCAGCGCTTCGTCGAATTCATGCGCACCATGCCGCGCGAGTGGGACGTGCTGCGCGTCATGGAGCGCCTCGGCCACGGCTACGACTACTATCTCTTCACCGGCCCGTTCCTGCTCGCCGACTCGCCGATCTTCCGGCTGTTCGCCGCCCGGTCGCGCGCCATCACCGCGTTCTCGCCGGCCGACCTGCCCGACCGGCTGACCGGCGACACCGCGTTCATCGTCCTCGGCGAGCCGCGCGGCATCGGCATGGCGATCAGCGATCGCTTCCCGGGCAGCGAGCGCGAAGTGTTCGAGCAGGGCGGCCAGCGCCAGATGCTGGTCTACCGCTGCGCGGCCCGCGAGGGCTGCGACGCGGCGTTCAACTGACGCACCCCGGCATGCAGCCGATCACGATCAACGGAGGAGCAGTCCTGATTGCCTTGATGCGGAAGCTCGCGACCGGCGTCGGCCTGGTCGCACTGATGGCGGTGGGCCGCGAGGTCGCCTCCGCCGACGACGCGCCGGCGACGCCTGCGGCGGTCGCGCTCGCCGGCGAGGGGCGCTACGCCGAGGCCGTCGCGGCGCTGCGCGGCGACGGCGCGCAGCACGATCCCGAGGCGCTGCAGGCGCTGGCGCGTGCGGTGCTGGTGCGCGGCATCGACAGTCCGGATGCGTTCGAGCGCTGGGCGGCGATGCGCGCGGCGCGCGGCATCCCCGATCCGGCGCTCGCCCCGCCGGCGTTGCGGCAGCTCGAGAGCGACGGCCGCTACGAGCAGGCGCTGGCGCTCGAGATCCTCGCCCGTGCCGCCCCGGAGGCGAGCTTCGCGGCGTTCGTCACCGCGCTCGACTCGCCGCACCGCACGGTGCGCCTGCGGGCGCTGCGCGCGCTGCACGGCACCGATCAGCGCCCGGCGCTCGAGGAGCGCATCGGCGCGCTGGTGACCGAGGATCCCGATCCCGACGTGCGCGTCGTCGCCGTGCGCACGCTGCGCGACTGGCACGCATTCGGCGCCATCCCCCGGCTGCGCGAGGCGGTCAGCGATCCGGCGCCCGCGGTGCGTCAGGAGGCGGTCGCCGCGCTGGTGCTGCTCGGCGATCCCGAAATCGCCGCGCTCGTCCGGCAGCGCCTCGCCGAGGTGCCGCCCGAGGAACGCGCGCGCACGCTGCGCCTCGCCGGGCGCGTCCCGTCGCGCAGCCTCCTGCCGGTCGTCAGCCCGTTCCTGTCCGACAGCGACCCCGAGGTGCGCAGCGCCGCCGCCGCCGCGGTGCTGACGATCACCGGCGCGGAGCACGCGCTGCCGTGACCGCGGCCGCCCGCCGGCACTTCGCCGGCGTTGCCTCGCACTACGAACACCTGCGCGAGCGGTGGCCGTTCGGCGCGGTGCGTGCCGCCGAACAGCGGGCGCTGCACGCGCTGGTCACCGTGCAGCCCGGCGAGCGCGTCCTCGACGTCGGCTGCGGCGACGGCGCGACGCTCGCCTGGCTGCGCGCCTGCGGCGCCCGGCCGGTGGGCGTCGACGCGGTGTGGGCGATGGCGGCGCGCGCGCGCCGCAGCGGCGCGCCGACGATCGTGCAGGACATGGAGGCGCTCGGCATCCGCACGCGCTTCGACTGGGTGCTGTGCGTCGGCGCGCTCGAGTTCACCGCCGAGCCGGGCCGCGCGATCCGCGAGCTCGCCGCCTGCGTGCGCCCGGGCGGCCGGCTCGCGCTGCTCGTCCCGCGCCGCACCGCGCTCGGGCGGATCTACGCCGCGTATCACCGCCGCAACGGCCTGCGCATCCACCTGTTCTCGCACGCCGCGATCGCCGCCGAACTCGCCGCCGCCGGGTTCACGCTCGCCGCGCCGTGGCGCGACTGCCTGCTGTCCAGCGTCTGCGTCGCGCGCCATGCCGGCGCGGGAGCGGCGCCGTGACGCGGCGCAAGCCGCTCCTCCTGTCCTTCGACGTCGAGGAGTTCGACCTGCCGCTCGAGTGGGGGCGCGCGCTGTCGCGCGACCGCCAGCTCGATGCCTCGGCCGCCGGCCTCGCGCTGCTGCTGCCGCTGCTCGCCCGCCACCGCGCGCGCGCGACGTTCTTCGTCACCGGCACGCTGGCGCGCGACCGCCCGGCGCTGGTCGCCGAGCTCGCCGCCGCCGGTCACGAGATCGGCGTGCACGGCCTCGAGCACCAGGACGACTACGGCGCGCTGCCGGCGGACGAGGCGATCGCCCGGCTGCGCGCCGCGCGGCTCCTCGTGCAGCGCGCCAGCGGCCAGCCGGCCGCCGGCGTGCGCACGCCGCATCTCCTGCCGTGTCCGGCCGAGCGGCTGCGCGCCGCCGGCTTCACCTACGACGCCTCCTGCCATCCCACCTGGGTGCCGGGCCGCTACAACCACCTGCGCCGGCCGCGCCGGCCGTTCCGCGACGGCGGGCTGCTGCGCCTGCCGATCTCGGTCGTGCCGCTGGTGCGCTGGCCGGTCTCGTTCCTCTGGTACCGCGCCGCCGGCCGCCGGCTCGGCCGCTGGGGCGCGCACTGCGCCGCCGCGGGGGCGCCGTATTTGCAGCTCTACTTCCACCCCTGGGAGGCGGTGGACGTGCGCGCGCTCGGCGCGCCGGGCTGGATCGCGGTGCGCACCGGCCCGCGCTTCGTCGCGGCGCTCGACGATCTCCTCACGTGGAGCGCGCCGCGCTACCGCTGCCTCGCGCTCGGCACCTACGCGCGCGCCTGCGAGATGCCGATCCTGACCTGACGCGTCCGCGCCATCACGACTGCGGCTGCGCGCCGATGACGATCGTGAACGGCTGATCGTCGGCGAGCGTCGGGCCGACCCAGTTCGGGTTCTCCGCCTGGCGGCCCTTGTAGAAGTCGCGGTAGCCGGTGAGGTACTGCACCTCGAGACCGCCGGCCGAGAACGCGTCGTTGACCGTGTCGACGAACTGCGGCGGCGTCTCGTCGCCGGCGAGCATGAACATGCCGGCCTTGAGCGCATAGGGCGCGCGGTGGATTTCCACCGGCCAGCCGGCGCGCTCGAAGACGCTCTGCAGCTCGGCCTGGATCGCCGCCGCCTCGCGGTTGTTCTGCGCGATCAGGAACCAGGCCTTGCGGCCGGTGTCGATCTCGTTGCTCAGCACGGCGATCATCGCCTCTTCCTGCGAGGCGTTGAGCAGGTCGGCGGGCGCGACCGGCTCGGCCGGCTCGGCGGCGGCCGCCGGCGCCGCGGCGCGGGTGGCACGCGCGCGCAGCAGCGTGTCGAGGCGTTCGCCGACCGAGCGCAGCGCGGTGGCGGGCTCGGCGTCGGGGTAGAGCGACTGCGCCGCCGCGGTGAACGGCTCGAGCTGGGCGCGCAGGGCGTCGACCTCGCCGCGCAGCGTCGTCAGCTCGGTGCGCAGCTGCGCGATGTAGACGCCGGCGCCGGCGAGCGCGACGGCAAACAGTCCGGCGAGCACGGCGGGCAGCGGCGAGCTGCGGCGCGGCATCTCCTGATCCATGGTCACACGGCCCTCCCGGTCATCCGTCCTGCTTGGCGCGCCGGGTCCCGTTACGCAAGCGAATCCGGGAGTCGGTTGGTTGCGGCAGCAGCCGGGGCCGGAGGCGCGGACGCGCGTGTCGAAACGGCGGGCGTCTCGCCCGCCCCACCGACGCGAGTGTTTCAAAGACGCGCATGTAGCCGCCGCCTCGGGCGACGCTGCGCGTCGCCGGCGGCCACAGGGGCCGCGGCTACACCGGTCCGTTTCGGACGGTCCGCCGGCCTTGGCGTTCCTGGCGTCGTGACGGGTAAGAAGCAGGGGCGATGCGAGCGATCCTTCTCGGGCTGGCAGTGGTGGTGCTGGCGGCGGGCGTGTCCGCCCAGGAGCGGCAGCCCTGTGCGCGGCGTGATCCGCTGCGCCTGCCGTTCTTCGGCGATCTGCACGTGCACACCGCGCTGTCGCTCGACGCAAGCACGCAGGGCACGCGCGCCATGCCGGCCGATGCCTACCGCTTCGCGCGCGGCGAGCCGCTCGGCGTGCAGCCGTTCGATGCCGAGGGCCGTCCGTCGCGCACGCTGCGCCTGCGCCGGCCGCTCGACTTCGCCGCGGTGACCGATCACGCCGAGCTGTTCGGCGAGCTGACGATCTGCCAGAGCCCCGATCTCCCGGGCTACGACGCGCTGCCGTGCGTGATCTACCGGTACTGGCCGCGGCTGTCGTTCTTCATTGCCAACAGCCAGGTGACGAACAGCCTCGCGCCGCGGCGCTTCGCGTTCTGCGGTGCGGACGGTGCCGGCTGCCGCGCCGCATCGCGCACGCCGTGGCAGGTGGTGCAGGACGCCGCGGCGGCGTTCGACGACCGCACCAGCGCGTGCCGCTTCACGACCTTCGTCGGCTACGAGTGGACCGGCGCGCCGGGCAGCAACAACCTGCACCGCAACGTGCTCTACGCCAGCGACGTCGTGCCGGCGCTGCCGGTCAGCTACGTCGACGAGCCGCGCCTCGACCGCTTCCTCGCCCGCCTGCGCCGCGAGTGCCGTGACGAGCTGCGGGGCTGCGACGTGCTGACGATCCCGCACAACTCCAACCTCAGCGACGGCTGGATGTTTCCGCTCACCGAGCCCGACGGGTCGCCGCTCAGCGTCGAGACCGCAACGCTGCGCCACGACTGGGAGCCGCTCGTCGAGGTGATGCAGCACAAGGGCGACTCCGAGTGCCGCCTCGGGCCGGAGACCGCCGACGAGCGCTGCGGCTTCGAGAAGCTCCCGTACCAGAACTTCCAGGCGCACTACCTGCCGTGGCAGGCGGAGCCGGCGCCGGCATCGAGCTTCGTGCGCTGGGCGCTCAAGGCCGGCCTCGCCGAGCAGCGGCGGCTCGGGGTCAATCCGTTCCAGTACGGGCTGGTCGCCAGCACCGACACGCATCTCGGGACCGCCGGCGCCGTCGAGCCCGACGCATTCGTCGGCCACGGCGGCGCCGGCGCGCCGCCCGACACGCCGCGCGACGGCCTGCCGGATCACATCGAGTACAACCCCGGCGGCCTCGCCGTGCTGTGGGCGGAGGAGAACTCGCGCCCGGCGCTGTTCGCCGCCATGCGCCGCCGCGAGGCGTACGGTACCAGCGGGCCGCGCCTCACCGTGCGCGTCTTCGGCGGCTGGTCGTATCCCGACGATCTCTGCGCGCAGCCCGACTTCGTCGCGCGCGGCTACGCCGGTGGCGTGCCGATGGGCGGCGAGCTGCACGCTCCGCCGAGTGCGGCCCCCGCGGCTCCGCGCTTCGCGGTGTGGGCGCTGCGCGATCCCGACGGCCAGCCCGCGGCGCCGCTCGAGCGCGTGCAGATCGTCAAGGGCTGGCTCGACGGCGACACGACGCGCGAGCAGGTGTTCGACATCGCCGGCGGCGCACCCGAGGCCGGCGTCGATCCGGCGACCTGCGTGCCGCACGGCGGCGGCTTCGACGAGCTGTGCACGGTGTGGCACGACCCGGCCTTCGATCCCGCGCAGCCGGCGTTCTATTACGTCCGCGTGCTGCAGGCGCCGACCTGCCGCTGGAGCACCTACACCTGCAACGCCGCCGGCATCGACTGTCGCGATCCGCGCCGCGTACCCGACGCATTCGCCGCCTGCTGCGATGCGTCGATTGCGCAGACCGTCCAGGAGCGCGCCTGGACGTCGCCGATCTGGTACGTGCCCGAGGCCGGCTCGTGAACCGCCGCGTCCTGCACTTCCTCGCGCTCGGCGCGCTGCTGTTCGCCGGCCGCCGCGCGCTGACCCCGGACGTCGCAGACGTCGCCGCGGCGCCGGTCGCCGATGGGACGGTGCCCGCCCGGGCTGCCAGCGATCCCGACGCGCTCCTCGCCGCCGCCGCCGAGGCGCTCGGACTCGACGATGGTGATGCCGTGATCGCGCGCCGCCGCGCGCGCAATCTCGCGTTCCTCGACGCCGACGAGCACGACACCGCGGCGCGCGCGCTCGCCGGCGACGATCGCGTCGTGCGCCGCCGGCTCGCGACGCGCCTGCGCCTCGCCATCGAGGCGGCGGCGCGCACACCGGAACCCGACGACGGCGAGCTGGCCGCGCATCTCGCCGCGCACCCCGAGGAGTTCGCGCTGCCGGCGCGGGCGCAGCTCGCGCACGTCTACGTCAGCCGCGCCCGCCACGGCGACGCCGCCGCGACCGTCGCGGCGCGCTGGCAGGCGGCGCTGCGTGCCGGTGCCGACGTGGCCGGCGACCCGCTGCCACTGCCGCGCGTCCTGCCGTCGTCGAGTGCCGCCGAGCTCGCCGCGCAGCTCGGCCCGGCGGTCGCGGCGGCGGCGTTCGCGCTGCCGCTCGGCGAGTGGAGCGCGCCGCTCGCGTCGCCGCTCGGCTTCCACCTCGTGCGCGTCACGGCACGCGAGCCGGCGCGCCTGCCGCCGCTCGCCGCGGTGCGCGCCGCGGTGCGCGAATCGCTGCTCGCCGCGCGCGCCGCGCGGGCGCTCGCCGCCGCCGAGGCGGAGCTGCGCGCCGGACAGGACGGGTGAGCGCGATGTCGGAACGCCTGCTGCGCTGGCTGCTGTTCGCGCTCTTCGCCGCGCTCCTGCCGCTGCCGTACTACATGATCGAGGCGGGCCGCATCCCCGCCGTGCAGCTCGCCGTGTTCACGGCGTTCACCGCGCCGCTGGTGTGGACCGATCCGAGCCTCACGACGCGCACGATCGCGCTGCTGTTCGCGGTGCAGACGCTGCTCTATGGCGCGCTGCTCTACATCGGCGCGCGCGCCATCGCGCGCCGCATCGCGCCCGGCCGGCGTGCGGCGCTGTTCGTCGGCGTCGCGGTCGCGCTCGCCGCCCTGGCGCTGCTCGACGTCTATCACGCCCCGCTCTCGCACGGGCCGAGCGCAACGAACTGGTTCGGGATCTGGTAGAGATTGGAGGAGGAGCGATGTTCGAGATCATCCAGCACGTCAACATCGTCGTCGACGATCTCGCCGCTGCGCGCCACTTCTACGGCGAGCTCCTCGCGCTCCCCGAGGCGCAGCGGCCCGACTTCGGCTTCCCCGGCCTGTGGTACCAGGTCGGCGCGACGCAGCTGCACATCACGCTCGCCGGCGAGCCGCCGCCGCGCGGGCTGCACCACTTCGCGCTGCAGACGCGCGACCTCGATGCCATCGTCCGCCGCCTCGAGGCGGCGGACGTCGTCGTCGTCCGCCTCCCCGGCGCGATTCCCGGCGCCGGTCACCAGGCGTTCGTCCACGACCCGGCGGGGAACCAGGTGGAATTCAATCAGCCGGAGTAGGGACACCACCAGGAACGCCAGGTCCGCCACGTTCGGAAAGAGCCTCGACGCCAACCTTGGTCTGACAGAAGAAGATCTACGCAGAGACGCGAAGGCGCAGAGCGACGCCGGGAAACCCGGGTTGGATTGGGCTTGCGCAAGCTCCTCAACAAGGGGTTTCCGCTGGTGCCATCCGAACGCAGTCTCTCCTTCGGGCTCCGCGTCTCCGCGTTGAAGATCATCGTCAGATCAAGGCTAATCCGGGATCATTTCGGCCTTGGCGTCCTTGGCGTCGTGGCGGTTGGAGCCTGACGTGCGCGCCGCGAGCCAGCGGTGAACGAAGACGAGCGGGATCGTCAGCGGGCCGGCGAGGGCGGCGAAGAGCAGGGCGGTGAACAGCACGCTGTCGCCCAGCGGGTCGGCGATGCCCGGCCGCACCGGGAACAGCGACGCCTTGAGCAGGATGGCGAGGTTCGTGTTGCGGATCGCCGCTTCGATGCTGATCGCGCCGGTCTCGGCGCGCGTCAGCCCGGCGAGCACGCCGGCGCCGGTGCCGAGCTGCTGCACGGCGACGGCGAGGACAAGCACCGCGAACAAAGCGCTCACCCCGTAGGCGCGCGGATCGAGCCGCCCGGCGGACAGCAGGCCGAGGGCGATGCCGACGACGACCACGAGGCTGGCGCGCACGCACCAGGCGGCCAGCACGCTGCGCTGCCGGGTCGGCAGGCGGGCACCGACGGCCATGCCCGCGGCGAGCGGCACGAGCAGGCAGACGGCGATGTCGAAGGCGATCGCCCCGGCCGGCATGGTGAAGTCGGCCGGCACGAAGTCGCCGGCGAGGAGCCGCAGCACGACGGGCGTGGTCACCATGCAGCCGAGCGTCACCACGGCGGTGAGCGCGATCGACAGCGGCACGTGCGCGCGCGCGAACCAGGTGACGACGTTCGACATGGCGCCGCCCGGCATGGCGGCGACGAGCACGAGCCCGAACGCGATGCCGGGCGGCGGGGCGAGCAGGGTGTTCACCGCCACGGCGAGCAGCGGCACGCCGACGACCTGGACGGCCAGCCCGACGAGGAACGCGCGCGGCGTGCGGATGATCGCGACGAAGTCGTCGACGCGCAGCGTCACGCCCATGCCGAACATCGCCAGGCCGAGCTGCAGGGCGGCGAACCACCACTCGTACGCGAGATAGAAGGCGGCCACGCAGGGATCGTTTCAGCGCACGGGCGCGGCGGCGCGGGGGCGAATCACGCGAGCTGCTGGCGCGCCGTGCGCACCATCTCGACGAGCACCGTGCGGGCCTCGGCGGGGGTGCGGACCTCGCGCGGAAAGGCGAGGCGCAGCGTCTGCGTCGGGCCGTCGTGCTCGGCGCGCACGCCGAATCCGAGGCGGTCGATGTCGGTCATCGTCGCCGCCCGGGCGGCAACGCCGGCGAACGCGCGGCAGTAAAGCTGCAGGGCGTCGCCGTGATCGGCGTTCATGTGCGCGAGGATCCCCACGGCGTGCTCGGCGAGCGGATCCACCGCGGCGGCGCGGTAGGCGGCGCCGTCGACCCAGCCCATCGCGCCGAACCCCGCCACCCAATACACGCGATCGACCGCGAGGCGCTGGAAGGTGAAGTCACCGAAGTCGACCCACTGTCGCGCCGCCGGATGACGTGCGAGGTAGTCGTCGCGCCGCGCGGTGTGTTCGGCCTCGGGCACCGGCGCGACGCGCCCGACGAGCGTGACGCGCGGCGCGGCGAGCGCCTCGCCGGCACCGGTCGCCGCGACGAGCAGGCTGGCGCGCGTCTCGGCGGCGAGATTGCGCGTGTGCACGGCGAGCCGGCTGAGCAGCAGGATCGGCTGCCCCGCGTCGTCGATGCCGTACGGTGCCAGCGAGCCGAACGGCGCGCCGTCGTCACGCAGGACGGTCGCGAGCGCGCCGACCCGCTGCATGTGCACCAGCGTGCGCGCCCGCTCGGCGAACGACGGCTCGGCGGCGGTGGACATGGTCGTCGTTACACCACGAATGGCGGGTGTGAGGAACCGTATTGAGGCGGCCAGGGCGGATCAGCCACAGAGGTGGGGAGGACGCGGAGTCGAGTTGGTCATTCAATCCTGAGAAGTTCCAACCCCATAACCCCGTAACCCCCAACCCCCTGTCCGTGCGCCGGTCTGGTTGGCAGCTCCCGACCATCAGCGATCCGACCTCGCCCTCATGGTCATCCGCGACGATCTGTGGCCATCTGTGCAGCGCGATGTCGTCCGATCCGACCGCGGCGCTCAACCAGGCCTGCCATTGCATCACCGTCGATCCGGCGCGGCTGCGGGCCGCGCTCGAGCGCGGCGCGGTCACGGCCGGGTTGCACGCCGCGATCCTGCGCGAGCAGCCGCACCTGTTTTCCGCCTCACCGGTGTTCGTCGGCCGGCCGGCGCTGGCGCGCATGCAGGCGGTGATCGGCGCGATCGAGGAGGTCGTCGCCAGCCCCGGCTTCCGCGAGCACGCGCTGGCGCCTGCGCCGCCGATCGCGCGCGCCGATCCGGGCGCGCGCGGCGTCTTCCTCGGCTACGACTTCCATCTCGGTCCCGACGGCCCGCAGCTGATCGAGATCAACACCAATGCCGGCGGCGGCCTGCTCAACGCGGCGCTGGCGGGCGCCCAGCAGGCGTGCTGCGTCGAGGTGGAGACGGCGCTCGCCGCCGTCGCCGATCCCGATCTCGAGCGCGTCTGGCTCGCGATGTTCCGCGACGAGTGGCGCCGCCAGCGTGGCGACGCGCCGCTCGCGCATATCGCGATCGTCGACGAGGATCCGCCGTCGCAGTACCTCTACCCCGAGTTCCGGCTGTTCGCCGAGCTCTTCCGCAGCGCCGGGCTGCGCGTCTCGATCTGCGATCCGCGCGCGCTGCAGCGCGCCGACGGTGCGCTGTGGACGGGCGGCGAGCGCATCGATCTCGTCTACAACCGCCTGACCGATTTCCTGCTCGCCGGCGAGGCCAGTGCGGCGCTGCGCGCCGCCTACGCCGCCGGCGAGGTGGTCGTCACGCCGCATCCGCACGCCTGGGCGCTCTACGCCGACAAGCGCCACCTGACGGTGTTCCCCGATGCGGCACGCCTGCGCGCGTGGGGCATCGGCGAGGCGGCGATCGCGGTGCTCGCCGCCGGCGTGCCGGCGGCCTGTCTGGTCAGCGCGGAGAACGCCGACGCGCTGTGGGCGGCGCGCCGCCAGTACTTCTTCAAGCCGCTCGACGGGTACGGCGGCAAGGCCGCCTATCGCGGCGACAAGCTGACGCGCGGCACGTGGGAACAGATCCGCGCGCGGCCGTACGTCGCCCAGCGCCTCGTGCCGCCGAGCGAACGCACCATCCTGGTCGACGGCCGCGAGCTGCCGCTCAAGCTCGACCTGCGCTGCTACGTGTACGACGGCACCGTGCAACTCGTCGCCGCGCGCCTCTACCAGGGCCAGACGACGAACTTCCGCACCGCCGGCGGCGGCTTCGCGCCGGTATTCACGTCGACGGAACGGTGACCAGTGACCGGTGACCAGTGACCGGTGGCTTGCCCAACTATTCCACCTTGCCGGGCGAGAACGATCAGCCACAGAGGCGCAGAGGACGCGAAGTCGAGTAATCCAGTCGCATCAAGCCGAATGGCCAGCGACTTGGTGTCCTCTCCGCCTCGGTGGCGAACGTCAGCAAAAGCCCGCCGTGACCGTTCGAGGCGCGCCGCGCTGGAGGGCGCCGCTCCGTCGGCGCCTGTTGATCAGGGGGCGTCACCCGATCCACAACCTTCGGTGAACGGCGTGACCTCGCGACGCATCACGTCAGCACGTCCACACGTCAGCACCGGCGGCGCGCAGCGCCGCCACCGGTCACCGGTCAACCGGTCACGGCTTCGCATCACACCCAGCCGAGCGCGCCGAGGGCGCCGGCGACCGCCATGATGAGCAGCGGCGAGACGTTGGTGCGCACGAGCAGCAGGCAGGCGGCGGCGGTGATCGCGTAGCTGACCGGCGAGTGGTCGGAGGAGCGCACGACGGTGACGCCGCTCGAGAACAGCAGGCCGAGGCTCACCGGGCCCATGCCGCGCTCGAAGGCGATGCGCCACGGCGCGTCGCGGAAGCGGTTCCAGGTGCGGCAGGCGATGTACATCAGCAGGCTCGACGGGCCGAGGACGGCGACGACGGCGACCAAGGCGCCGGCGACGCCGGCGGCCTTGAGGCCGACGAGGCTGACGATCATCGAGCTCGGCCCGGGCGCCGCCTCGGCGATCGCATAGGCATCGGCGAACTGCCGGTCGGTCATCCAGCCGGTGTCGTGCACCGCGGCGCGATGCACCTCGGGCAGGATCGTGTTGCCGCCGCCGAGAGAGACGAGCGACAGCGACAGGAAGACCGCCGCGAGGCGCAGCAGCGTGTGCAGCTCGTCGTTCATCGCCCGTCGCCGGGCCGCGGCGCGCGCGGCCAGAACCACCACATCGCCAGCGGCGTCAGCGCCAGCACGACGAACGGCAGGCGGATGTGCAGCACGCTGACGGCGACGAACGCGGCGACGGCGAACGCCAGCGCGTCGAGCTGCCGCCAGTAGCTGCCGAGGATCTTGACGCCCATCGAGAACGCCATCCCCGCGGCCGCGGCGACGACGCCGGTGAGCGTCGCCTGCAGCGCCGGCACGGTGTGGTACTGGAAGTAGAGCGTGCCGAGCCCGAGCAGGATCACGAGCGGCACGGCGACGAGGCCGGCGACCGCCGCGAGCGCGCCGGGCAGGCCGCGGAAGTGCGTGCCGACGTAGATCGCCATGTTCACCTGGTTCGGTCCGGGGAACAGGCGCGCGATGGTCAGCGCACTGAGGAACTGCTCGTCGGTCATCCAGCGGCGCCGCTCGACGACGAGGCGGCGCGTCCAGGCCGACAGCCCGCCGCCGAAGCTCGACAGCGCAATCTGCAGGAAGCAGGCGGCGAGCGCGGCGAGCGACGGCGGCGCCGCCGTGGCCGCCGGCTGCGCGCGCGACGCCTCACTCATGCGAGAAGTGCGGATCGTGCGGGAGCTCGTCGGCGTGGTGCGTGTGCGGCGCGAGCGGGTCGGGCGGGGCATAGGGTCTGGCGTGCTTCCAGTCGTGGTCGAACGTCCGGCGCAGGGTCTTGAGCACGTGCCGGTCGGTGGTGATGAGACCGAGCTCGCGGCGCACGTCGAACGCGCTGCGATCGATGTTCATCGAGCCGACGAGCGCGCGCGCGTCGTCGACGAGCAGGAGCTTGGCGTGCAGCTTGAGGTGTTTCTGTCGCCGGACCTTGACGCCGGCGCGTTCGAGCAGGCGCAGCGAGGCGAACGTGTCGAGCACGTCCCAGTCGCTGATGCCGTGCCGGCCGCCGCACAGCAGCGCGACCTTCACGCGCCGCGCGCGCGCCGCGGCGATGCGCTCGACGATCGTCGCGTCGACGAACTTCGGATGCTGGATGACGAGCTCGCGGCGCGCGGCGTCGATGAACCACGCCATCTGCTGGCGCGCGTTGTTCGAGCTCCACAGCAGCCCCGAGCGCTCGTCGGGCTCGAACGGCCGGCGCTGCCAGTCGGCCTCGAAGCCGGCGGCGATCTGCCGCACCTGCACGGGGTCGCTGGTGACGATGCCGTAGTCGCGCGTCTCGGTGAAATACTTCGTCGCGAGGTTGAACGTCGCGACGAGCGCCACGGTGTCGTCGACGATGAGCGACTTCTCGTGCGTGACGGCGAAGGCGGGGTTCGTCCATTCGACCTGCACGCCGGCCGCCGCGAGCGCCGCGAACGACTCGTCGTTGGCGCGGTCGCCCGAGGAACGATGCGGGTTGAGCATCACGCGCACGACGATGCCGCGCCGCTGCGCGGCCGCGAGCGCGTCGAGCACGTCGCGATCGGTGAGCGTGAACTGCTTGAGCCGCAGCGTCCGCCGTGCCTGCCCGATGAGCGCGAGCACCGGCGCGACGCCGTCGTCGGGCTGCACGATCACCTGGTGCCGCCTGGGCGCCTTCCCTGCCATGCGCCGCCCGTTTAGCCGGCGCGCGCCCCGAGGTCCACGCGGACGCACGCGGCGCGGAGCGGGCAGGGGGCAGCCAGCCGCCGCGTGCCGGCCGGCAGCGCGGAGGGGGCTGGCGCGCCCGCAGGGTGACGGAGAGGCGGCCCTGACCCCGCCGAACCGGTGCGCGGCGCGATCCCGCGTCTTCGTGTGAAAAACCTCCTGCACATCGGGTAGGGTGCGCCGATGCGTCCGCTCGTATCGGCCGTCCTGCTGCTCGCGTTCACCTCCGCCGCGCTGGCGGCGCCCGCTCCGTCGGCGACGCCGGATGCGGCGCGCGCCCAGGCGCTCTACCGCGAGGTGCGCACGCTGCGCGCCGAGCAGCGCTGGGCGGAGGCGATCGCCGCCCTGCAGGAGGCAATCCGCGTCGGGCCGTACAACGAGGATGCGCACTACCTCCTCGGCAGCCTGATGGAACAGCACGCGACCCCCGAGGCGATGATCGCCTACTGGTCGGCGGCGGTCGCCACCGACCCGAAGCCGCAGACGGCACATTACTTCTGGGCCATCGGCCTCGAGCGCACCGGCGACCTCGACGCCGCGATCGCGCGCCTGCAGGTCGCCCTCGAGGTCGATCCGGCGCACGAGATGAGCGAGCTGCGCTGGGCGCAGATCCTGATGCAGCAGGGCAAGCTCGAGGAAGCGCTCGTCCACTGCCGCACCGCGATCGAGATCCTGCCCGACTTCCGCCCGGCGCACGAAGCCTGCGCGACGGTGCTCGAGCGCCTCGGGCGCGCCGACGAGGCGGCGCAGGCCCGCGCCGCCGCGCAGGCGACCGACCCGAAGATGCCGCGCCGCTACGTGCAGTGGGCGCGCTATCTGGCGAAGAAGGGACGCACGGACGCCGCGGTCGCCGAGCTCGAGCGCGCGCTGCGCGAGAATCCGCAGGATGCCGAGGCCCGCACGCTGCTCGCATCGCTCAAGCCCGCCGCACTGCCGACCGCCGCGCCGGTGTCACTCGAGGGCGCGGCACGTGCGGCGCTGCTCGCGACGCTGCGCAACCAGGCGCCGGGCACGCCGGTGTGGCTCGCGGTGCAGGAGAGCGATCCCGGCGCGCGCGCCCGCGCCGAGTCGCTCGCCGCGGCGTTTGCCGAGGCGGGCTGGACGCTGCGCGGCCGGCGCGACGTGCCGTTCCGCATGAAGCCCGGTGTCTATCTCTTCGCCGCCGATGCCGCGCCGCCGGCGTACGTCGACACCGCCCGCGCCGCCCTCGAAGCCGCCGGCCTCGCGCCGGTCTACGGCTCCGACTACCGCGCCTACAGCGAGGAGCGCGCCCAGCTCGACCGCAACTTCCGCGGCTTCCCGCTGCTGCCTGACCAGACGTACCTGATCGTGATCAGCCGCCCGTGAATCTCAACGCGAAGACGCGAAGACGCGACGTGTTGATCTGTGCGGCTTCGCGCCGTCGCGTCAGCGATCAGCTCCACGGATAGGCGTCGAACGGGAACTCACGGCACTCGGCGAAGGCCTCGTAGTCGGCGCGCGTGATGCCGCGGCCCCACTGGGCGAGGTCGTGGTAGACGACGCAGCGGTCGCGCGGTGCGGCCAGGCGCGGGTCGGCGGCGACGGCCGCGCGCACGTGGTCGATCGATTCGGTTGCCGATGCCATGCGGATGCCGCCGCCGGTGTCGGTGTCGAGCACGATGTACTTCGGCGCCTCCGGACTGCTCGCGTCCCACGCGACCCATTCCGCCGGCGCCGCGCCCCCGCCGCGCCCGGGCCGGCCGGTGCGTGCGAACTCCGCCCAGTAGCCCATCATTGCGCGCGCGAGCTGCTCGCGCCCGGCGGCGTTGTCGTCGGTCCACATGATGTTGCCTTCCCTGCCGAGGTCGAAATGGCCGAACACGAACGGGATCTCGAAGCCGTGCGAGGCGCCGAGCAGGACCGAGAGGTCGGCGCCGAGCAGCGTCGGCTGCTCGTCCCAGTCGAAGCGGTACACGTACACGTCGTCCTCGACGTCGCGCATCGCCGCGGCAGGGATGTCGGCGCCGGTCGCCTTCCAGCTGCGCGCCAGGTAGTCGGCGGTGGTCACGTAGAGCTCCTCGCGCTCATTCAGCCGCGGGATGATCCAGAACCAGCGCCGCACCCAGCGCGGATCGCCGAACATGAACAGGCGGTTCTCGTCGCGCGTCGTGCCGAGCATCACCGGCACGCGGTTCCAGCCGTCGAGCTGCGCGAAGCGCGTCGTCGGGTCGGCGTCGGGCAGCACGACGCCGTCGCGGAACACCTTCGGCATGTCGATCATGCCGTTGTTCGGGAACGGCGGATACGCCGCGAGCAGCTGCGCCGGCGTCTTGCCGCGCAGGTACGCGGCGACCTCCGCCGGCGCCATCGCCTCGAGCGCCGCGCGCGCCGCGGCGCGATCGGCGGCGGTGCCGTCCTGCTCGAGCAGCGTCAGCAGCACCTCGTTCGAGGAGCGCGCGTGGCCGGCCGGCGACGCGTCGTGCAGCGCCTCTCCCTCGACGACGCTCGACATCCACAGCCCGCCGCTCTGCGCGATGGCGCGATGGAAGCGGCCGCGCGCCTGCGGCGCGAGCAGCAGCGTGAAGACGTTCTGCGCGCCCGCCGACTCGCCGAAGATCGTGACGTTGTCCGGATCGCCGCCGAACGCGGCGATGTGGTCGTGCACCCACTCGAGGGCGCGGACGAGATCGAGCGTCGCGAAGTTGCCCGATGCCTCGGCGTCGCTGGCGCCGTCGCGCAGGGCCGCATGCCGGAACCAGCCGAGCGGGCCGAGGCGGTAGTTGATGGTGACGACGATGACCTGCTGCTCGGCGGCGAGGCGGCCGCCGTTGTAGAAGCCCGCCTCGCCGATCGTGTTGCCGCCGCCGTGGATCCACACCATCACCGGCAGGCGCGCGGCGCCGCCCGGCACCGCGTCGGGCGCGAAGCGCGGCGCGTAGACATTGAGGTAGAGGCAGTCCTCATCGCCGACGACGGTGCCGTCGCGGCCCGCCACGCCGCCGAGCGGGCTGGCGTACTGCGGACACGGGGAGCCGAACGACAGCGCCTCGCGCGTCGCGGTCCACGGCGCCGGCGGCTCCGGCGCGCGCCAGCGCCGGTCGCCGGTCGGCGGCTGCGCGTACGGCACGCCGCGCCAGACGTGATCGCCGTAGTCGCCGGCGGCGCCGACGACCGGCCCCGAAGCGGTGGTGCGCAGCGTGCCCGGATCGGCCGTCGGCGTCGACGCCGCGCCGCGCGCGCAGGCGGCAAGCAGCAGACACAGGCCAAGAACCCACACCGGTCGTTCGCGCATCGTCAGCCCCCTTCGATACGCGAGCGATAGCACCGTGCGGCGGCAGCCTACCACCCGCGCGATTCAACGATCGGCAGGCGC
>CBFGUK010000039.1:0-30595 GCA_965651925.1 uncultured bacterium
GTCGCGAACGCGACCGCGGCGATGAAGCCGAGGAACGGCGTGCCGCCGAGCAGCTCGGCGAGCAGCGGCGCCGCCATGTTGCCGCCGGCATCGACGGCGCGGATGCGCTCGGGGCCGACGAGCACCATGGCGCCGAAGCCGAGCACGAACGTCATCAGATAGAACGCGCCGATCAGGCCGGTGGCGTAGAACACCGAGGTGCGCGCGGCGCGCGCGTCGGGCACGGTGTAGAAGCGCATGAGGATGTGCGGCAGGCCGGCGGTGCCGAACATCAGCGCGAGGCCGAGCGACACCGCATCGAGCGGGCTGGCGACGAGCCCGCCGGGCGCGAGCACGCCGGCGCCGTAGCGCTCGGCGGCAGCGGCGAACAGCGCCAGCGGGTTCAGGTCGAAGCGCAGCAGCACGAGCAGCGCCAGCGCCGCAGCGCCGCCGAGCAGCAGCACGGCCTTGACGATCTGCACCCACGTGGTGGCGATCATGCCGCCGAACAGCACGTAGCCGATCATCGCCACGCCGACCGCCGCGACGGACTGCTCGTACGTCAGGCCGAACAGCAGGCGCACGAGACCGCCGGCGCCGACCATCTGGGCGATGAGATAGAGGACGACGGTGGCGAGCGTCGCGCTGGCGGCGGCGAGGCGCACCGGCGTCTGCCGGAAGCGCGCCGCGACGACATCGGTGAACGTGAAGCGCCCGAGATTGCGCAGCGGCTCGGCGATGAGGAAGAGCACCACCGGCCAGCCGACCAGCCAGCCGGCGGAATAGATCAGGCCGTCGAAGCCGGAGGTCGAGACCAGTCCGGCGATGCCGAGGAAGGAGGCGGCGCTCATGTAGTCGCCGGCGAGCGCGAAGCCGTTCTGGCCGGCGGTGATGCTGCGCCCGGCGGTGTAGAAGTGCTCGGCGGTGCGCGTGCGTCGCGCCGCCCAGTACGTGATGCCGAGCGTCAGCGCGATGAAGACGACGAAGAAGCCGAGCGCGACCGCGCTCGGCTCGCCGAGCCCGGCGCCGGAACTCACGCGCGCTCCCGCAGCGCAGCGAGCGCCGGATCGTAGCGCCCGTTCGCCCAGCGGACATATGCCCAGGTGAGCAGCCAGGCGCCGACGATCACCGCCGCACCGAGCGCGATGCCGAGGCTCAGCCCCGGCACGACGAGGGCGGCGAGCGTGTCGCGCGCGAACGCGACGGCGAGGATGAAGCCGAAGTAGAGCGCGCAGACGGCGGCGGTGAGCAGCGCCGCGACGCGACCGCGCGCCCGGGCAAGCGCGCGCACCGCGGCATCGCGATCGACATCGGACTGCTCTGCGCGCGCGTGCTGCATCGGGCCGCTCCTCGTACTGGTCGCTCCATCTCCGGGCAAGCGGATCCGCCGATCATCCGCAGATTACGCAGATTGCGCAGATATGACGCTCGTTGGACTTCGATACGCGCTGGAGGGCCGCGCTCCCGCGCGGCCGCCAACGCATCTCGCCTTCCAGACCGGCCGGTGAACGGTGAACCGCGGACGGACGTTGCCCTTCGGGTCCCTCTCCCCGCCAGGGGAGCGCCCGGCGTCCGCCGCGGTTCGCCGTCAGCGTCCGAGGCGCTCGCCGTAGTCGAACTGGAACGTCGTGGCGCCGCTGATGGCCATGAGCTGCGCGGCCTTCGGCATCTCGGCGGGCGGGTCGGCGGCGCGCACCGACAGCGTCACCTCGACGCGTCCGTCGCGCACGGCGCCGGACTGCAGCCGCGCGTGCGCATCGACGCCCTGCGCCGCGGCCTCGATGCCGCGCAGCTCGCCGCGTGCGAGGAGACCGAGCCAGCCCGGATGGGCCGGGTCGAGCAGCGCGGCGTGCTGCGGGACGAGTGTGAGGTGCACCCGATCGCCGTCAATCGTCACCTCGCGCGCACACCCCGGCGGCAGCGCGGCGCTGAGCCGCAGGATCCGGGCGACCGATCCGGCGCCGCCGCCCGTGCAGTCGAGTGCCGCGGCGAGGCGCTCGCTCGCGCGCCAGGCGAGGCCGCTCCACTGGGCGCGCAACGCGCGCTGCGCCTGCTCGGCGCCGACCCGCTCGGTGAGCGCCCGCTCCGCCGAGCAGGAGAGCAGGTGCGCCTGGATCTGGAACTCGCGTGCCACCGCGGCGAGCGTCGCGCTCGACAGCAGGCCGAGGCGGAACTCGGGCTCGACCGGGCGGGCGTAGTCGGTCCAGCCGTCGTCGCGCTCCGCGGCGCGCCCGTTGTCGAGCCGCGCGAGCGGCAGGGCGGCGACGGCGCGCGTGTGCGTCGCCGGGCCGACCGGCTCGTTGGCGGGATCGATGGTGATCGTCCAGTGGCAGTGCGGCAGGCGATCGGCCGGCACGCGCGGCGGGCGGTGCAGCGGCCGGATGCGGGCGCGCGGGTTGGTCGCGTACGCCGTCGCATCGAAGGTCGGATCCTCGATCGTGTGGCACATGCCGCGCACGCGCTCCTCGCCGTGCGGCTCGGTGTCGAGCAGCGCGCCGCAGTGGCGCAGCGCGAACTCGGCGCGCGTCGCGTCAATCGGCGTCCAGCGCACGTCCATGTACTGGTGCGGGAAGCCGCAATCGAGCTGCAGCGCCTTGATGATCGCCGGCACGTCGTCACCGGCGATGCGCATCAGGCGGCGCATGCGGCCGGTGTAGACCGGGCTGGCGCCCATCCATTCGTCGATCGCCACCGCGTTCAGCGCCTCGAAGCTGCGCGTCGCGAAGAACACCTGCGGCATCAGCGCGCGATCGAAGAGATGGCCGACGTGCATCGTCTCGAGCGTCGCGCGCAGCAGGTGCGCACGCGAGAGCTCGTCGAAGCCGGTGCAGTGCTGCATGCGTCACACCATGAGTCGGAACGGCGCTGCGGTGCAACTCCGCGCGACGGGGGTGCGGGCAACGCCGGCGTTGCAAAGTGGCCCCCGCTGGGCGAACGCAGGGAGTCATGTCCACGGTGTGGAGCATCCGCGACAAGGTGTGTGTGGTGACCGGCGCGACGTCGGGCATCGGGCAGGTGACCGCGCTCGAGCTGGCGCGCCGCGGCGCGCAGGTGGTGCTCACCGCGCGCTCGGTCGAGCGGGGCGAGCCGATCGCCGCGGCGATCCGCGAGGCGACCGGCAATCCGCGCGTCGAGGTGCTGCCGCTCGCGCTCGACCGGCTGGCGAGCGTGCGCGCCGGCGCCGCGGCGCTGCTCGCCCGCGAGCAGCCGATCCACGTGCTGATCAACAACGCCGGGCTCGCCGGCCAGCGCGGCGTCACCGCCGACGGCTTCGAGCTGCACTTCGGCGTCAACCATCTCGGGCCGTTCCTGTTCACCGCCCTGCTGCTCGACCGCCTGCGCGACTCCGCGCCGGCGCGCATCGTCACGGTGGCGAGCAAGGCGCATTTCGACGCCAGGGCCGGCATCGACTTCGACGCCGTGCGCCGCTCGACGCCGTCGCTCACCGGCCTGCCCGAGTACGCCGTCTCGAAGCTCGCCAACGTGCTGTTCTCGGCGGAGCTCGCGCGGCGCCTCGCCGGCACGCGCGTCACGACCTACGCCCTGCACCCCGGCGTGGTGGCGACCGACGTGTGGCGGCGGATTCCGCTGCCGGTCGCATGGCTGATGAAGCGCTTCATGATCTCCGCCGAGAAGGGCGCCGAGACGACGCTCTACTGCGCGACCGACCCGGCGCTCGCCGGCGCGAGCGGCCGGTACTACGACGACTGCCGCGAGTTCCGCCCGAGCCGCGTCGCGCAGGACCCGGCGCTGGCGCGCGAGCTCTGGCGGCGCAGCGCCGAGATGGTCGGACTGGACGGCGGCGCCTGACGGCGCCGCTCATGTACGGTCAGGCGGCGGATGGAGCAGCCGTCAGCGTCGGACGGCCGCGCCGACCGGCGTCAGGCGTGCGACCGTCGCGGCAACGCGTGTGCCGAGTGGTGCGAGGGCATAACGGACGCGCGGCGGGCGGGTCGGCAGCACGTGGCGGGCGATCACGCCCTCGTCGGCGAGCCACGCGAGGCGCTCGAACAGGGTCCGCCGGCTGGCGCCGGGCAGCAGCGTGCGCAGGTCGGCGGCGCTGCGTTCGCCGGCGGCGACGGCGTCGAGGAGCGGCAGCGTCCAGGCGCAGCGCAGGATCATCTCGAGCACGCCCCACGGCAGGCCGTCCGCCGCCCAGGCGGCGAGCGCCGGCGCAAGCCGGCGGCCGCGTGCAGTCAGCGACCAGCGCACGACGCGCGGATAGCCGTGATTCGCCTCGCACGCGATCCAGCCCTCGGCTTCGAGCGCGCGCAGGCGCTCGGTGAGCACCTTCATCGAGATCCCGGCGACGCGGCGGCGCAGGGCGAGCGTGCGGCACGGGGCGGCGTGCAGGGTGGCGAGAATGGCGAGGGACCACTTGCAGCGCAGGCTCGCAGCGTCGCCGGCGTGCAGGGCCGCCCACGCCGCGCGGGCGCGCGCCGGTGGCGGCGTGGGCACCTTTTCCGCACCCGGTGGGCGCAAGGTGCGTAATGGGCGGTGGCGTGCGGCACTGGTACTCACGGGCATCCCATTCTGCAGAGGAGGTTCACACACTATGCCACACCGTCTGCTGGCAATCGCCGCCGCGCTGATCGTCCTCACGTGCACGGCGGTCGTCGCCGAGGACCCGCTCGCGCTGCCGGAGGGCTATCGCGAGTGGCCGCACGTGAAGACGATGGTCATCGTGTCCGGCCATCCGCTCTACGAAGCCTTCGGCGGCATGCACCACGTCTACGTCAATGAGCGCGGCCTTGCCGCCAGTCGCACCGGCGGGCCGTACCCCGACGGCAGCGTGCTCGTGTTCGACCTCTTCGAGTCCTCCGGTGAGGGGAACGCCTACACGCAGGGGGCGCGCAAGGTGACGGCGCTGATGGTCAAGGACGCCAGCCGCTACGCCGAGACCGGCGGCTGGGGCTTCCAGGCGTACAAGCCCGGCGAGTCGGCCGGGATCGTCACCCAGCCCGTCGAGCAGTGCTTCGGCTGCCACGCGCCACAGAAGGCAAACGATTACGTCTTCTCCCGCTACGAGTGACGCGCGCCACCCGTGCGCGCATCGTGTGCGCCGGCTCTCCGCGGCTGCTGCCGTGCCGGGAGCCGTCTGGCGGAGAAGGGAAGGAGTCGAACCTTCCGTCCCGCCGGGGCGGGACCACGCGGTTTTGAAGACCGGGAGGGCCACCGGGCCCCATCCTTCTCCGGAGTCTGGCGGCGGCAGCGGCTGCGGCTGCCGCGGGAACGCGGCGCGCTCCTACGCGCCGCGCAGCGCGCGCAGGGCGGCGGCGGCGTCGGCGGCCTGTTCGACGCCGCGACGGGTGGCGTCGGACTGCAGCAGCATCGAGATGCCGGCGAGCGTGTTGAGGTGTTCGCCAACGAGCTCGGGGGCGGAGAGCACGAGCACCACGATCGAGATCGGCACGCCGGTCATCGCGTAGTAGACCGCCGACGGCGAGGTGGCGAGGGCGGCGACGACGCCGGCGACGCCGGCGAGGCGGGCGTGCGGCACGGCGACGCCGATCTCGACCATCGCCGTGCTGGCGACCGCTTCGCGCTCGACGATGGCGCGCACCGCGTCGTCGCGCAGGGCGGCGGCGAGACAGCCGCTGGCGATCAGCGCGTCGACGAGCGCCGTGATCGCCTCCTCGAACGTGCCGCACGGCGGCTGCAGCACGATGCCGCCGGCGGCGATCAGGTCGATGGCGCGCACGCCCGCTCCCCGCGACCGCGGGCGTCCGATGGGCGCCGGCGTCGGCCGCCGTTGCCACTGCACTGATCGCCGCTGCCGCTCACCGGTCCGATTTTTCATTCCTGCCGCGCAGTCGCAAGTAGGCGTACGGCGCGGAGCGCACGCGAGGTGACATGACGGTGGCGGAAAATCGCCGCTGTGCCGTCTGCGCATCACCGCGTGTCGGAGCGCACGCACGACGCGGCTGGCCAGCGCTGCCCGGCGCGGTGGTATGCGAATTGCGGGTAGGCGCCCGCCGTGCAGGCGAATCCGACCTCCCCGCCGTCGCGCCCGGCCGGCACCACGCCGCCGGCGCACGCCACGCTGACGCTCAGCGGTGCGCCGCTCGCGCCGGACGTCCCGCTCGTGCTCACGCTGCAGTCGCTGTCCGACTCCGGGCTCGCGGTGTTGAGCGGCACGCCGGCCGGTTCGGTCGATGCCACCGTGCTGAGCGCCGTGCCGGAAGGCGAGGTGCTGACGTTCGTCGTCGAGCACGACGGCGGGCGGCAGACGCTGCAGGCGAGCCTCGTGTGGGTGGAGTTGACCGGCGCGCCGGGCGGCGGCGCACGCATCGAGCTGATCGTCGATACCGGTGAGCAGGGCGGATGGGCGGCACTGCCGCTCGCCGCGGCGGCGGAGTGAGCCGTGGGGCTGTTCTCGCGCGTCCGCCGCCAGTCGAACACCGCGCCGCCACCGCCGCCGGTGAGCGCTCCCGAGAACGGCGCATCGTCCGAGCCACCCGCGGCGGTGTTCGATGGCGCCGCGTCAGAGGCTCCGGAGGCCGACGACGCCGCGCCGCCGGAGAACGCTGCCGCGGTGATGACGCCGGTGGTCGGGGCCGCGCCGCGCCCGGGCAGCGGTCTGTCGACGCTGCGCGACAGCCTGCAGCAGCTCTACGCCATCCGGCCCTCGCGCGACGCCTTCGCCGAGGAGGCGATCAAGCTGATCGCGCGCGCCGCGAACGCCAAGGCGGCGGCGCTGCTCGCCTACGAGGCGCGCGGCGGCCGCATGGAGCTGCTCGCGCAGATCGGGCTGGAATCCCCTGCGGTGCAGGTGCTCGGCGGCGACGGCGCGGTGGGCGGCTGGGACATCCCGCTGCGCTCGGTGCGCAACCGGCGCATCAACGTCATCGAGTCGGCACACGAGAACCCGTTCGTGCCGCGCCCCCTCGCGGAGATCAGCCCGCGCCGGCTGACGATCGCCGCGGTGCCGTTCTTCCACGCCAACGCGCCGGTCGGTGCGCTGGTGCTGTTCTCGCCGACGGCGCGCGGCTTCACCGACGGCCTGCTCAAGACGCTCAGCCAGGCGCTGCGCGTCTGCGCCCTGGCGATGAGCGAGCTGCCGCTGTCGGCGGCGGCGACGGCCCGCGCCGTCGAGGAGGATGCGGCGCAGACGCAGCCGACGCTGCTGCGCGGCCTCGCGGCGCTCAAGACCGAGCTCGCGCGCCTGACGCAGGCGCTCGAGGAATCCGAACGGCAGCGCACGACGGAGGCCACCGAGCGCGTCACCGCGCAGTCGTTCCTCAAGGCGGCGCAGGATCGCGCCGCGCGGCTCGAGACCGAGCTCGAGGAGCTGCGCGCCGCGCAGGAGCGCGTCCCCGAGCTCGAGGAGCGGATCCGCGCGCTCGGCGAGCAGCTCGCGGAGGCGACCGAGGCGGTCGAGTCGGCACAGGCACAGCTCGCGACGCTGCAGGCGGCGGCGGCGGAACAGGGACGGCGCGCGGTCGTCCAGGACGCGACGCTCGCCGAGCTGCGCGCCGAGCGCGCCGCTCTCGAGGCCCAGCTCCAGGAGGCGCTCGACGGCGCGCGCGCGCGCGGTGAGGAAGCGGCGGCGCTGCACGCGCAGGTCGCCGAGCTCGCGCCGCAGGCGGCGCGCCTGGGCGAGCTGCAGACCGCGCTCGCTGCCGCCGAGGCGGCGCGTGCCGAGACCGACGCGGTCATCGCCCGCCTGCGCCAGGAGCTGGTCGCCTCGCACGACCTGCGCACCCGCGCCGAGACCGCGCTCGAGCAGGCCTCGGCGGCGCTCGCCGCCAGCGAAAGCGAGCGGACCGCGCTCGTCGCGCGCGTCGACGCCCTGCAGGCGCAGCTCGGCGGCCTCGAAGGCGCGGAGCGCGAGCTCGCCGGCCTGCGCGCCGAGCACGCGAACGTCACCGCCGCCCTCGCGGCGCAGGCGGAGGAGCTCGCCGCGGCGCGCCGCGCGCACGAGGCGGACGCCGCCCAGCAGGCCGCCGCCGCGGCGCGCGCCGCCGAGCAGGTCGCCGAGCTCGAACAGGCGCGCGCGGCACTCGACACCGAGCTCGCCGCGCTGCGCGACGAGCTCGCCCGGCACCAGGCGGCGCTGCAGGACGGCGCCGCCGCGCAAACGCAGCTCGGCGAGGCGCTCGCGGCGGCCCGCGCCGCGGCGACGCGCGCCGACGAGGAGCGCGCCGCACTCGAGCAGCGCCTGACCGCGCTTGCCGCCGAGCACGCCGCGGGCGAAGCGGCCCGGACGCAACTCGACGAGGCCCTCGCGGCGAGCCGCGCCGAGCGCGACCGGCTGCACGCGCAGCACCAGGAGCTCGAGGCTCGCGTCGCCGCGCTCGCTGCCGGCGGCCAGTCGCTCGAGCAGGAACGCCAGGCGATGGTCGCGGCGGCCGAGCAGCGCATCGGAACGCTCGAGGCCGAGATCGCCCGCCTCACCGCCGCCCTCGAGGCGACGCGCGGCAGCGCCACCGAGGAGATCCGCCGCACGCGCGCCGATGCCGATGCGGTGCTCGATGCGGTGCGCGTCGAGCTCGCCGAGGCGACGCGCACGCGCGACGAGCTGCAGCGCGGCCTCGCCAGTGCGCAGCAGGAGAGCGCGACACAGCAGCGCGCGCTGGCCGAGATGTCGGCGCAGCGCGCGCGCCTCGAGGCGGCCGCCGAGCGGCTCGCCGCCGAGCGCAGCGAGCTCGGCGCCCGCCTGCAGGCGGCCGCCGCCGAGCAGGAGGCGCTGGCGCGGACGCGCGACGAGGCGCAGGCGCGCATCGCGGCGCTCGAGCGCGAGCTCACGCTGGTGCGCGACGAGCAGCTCGCCGCGGCGCGCGCCGAACTTGCCGCCGAGACCGCGCGCCGCGAAGCGCTCGCCGCCGAGGCGGAGGCGGCCGCGGCGCGGCATGCCGAGGAGCTCGCCGCACTGCGCGAGCAGCTCGTGGCACACGACGAGGAGCAGGCCCGCCTCGCCCAGCAGCTCGCCGAGAAGGATCTGCTGCTGCAGTCGGCCGAGGAGAACCTCGGCGTGCTCGAGCTGAACCCCGAGGAGCTCGAGGAGGCCGAGCCGGAGCTCGAGATCGATCGCGCCGCGGCGCCGGAGTCGGCCGACGTGGCCGACGACGAGGTCGAGCTCGTCGCCGCCGACGAGGAAGTCGAGGCCGGCGAGCTGCTGCTCCTCGATGCCGCCGAGGCGGCCCCGGCGACCGCGCAGCGTCTCGCCGAGCTCGGCCACCGCATCAGCATCCTCACGCCCGAGGCGGCCGGCGGCGATGCGCTCAAGCAGCGCCCCGTCGCGGCGGCGGCGGTCAACCTCGTCACGCCGACCAGCTGGGCGCTGGTGCGCCACCTGCGCAACGGCAGCGGCATTCCGCACATGCCGCTGCTCGGCTACGCGCTCGCCGACCAGGCGCCGAAGGGCTTCTGGCTCGGACCGGTGGACTTCGCGATCCTGCCGGTGGACGACATCCCGCTCGCCGAACGCCTCAATCGCCTCGTGCCGCGCATCCGCCGCGTGCTGGCGATGAGCAACGACATCGACGTCATGAGCGACGTGCGCACGCAGCTCACCGGCGTCGGCATCTCGACCGCGGTGGTCCTCGACGGCCGCCAGGCGCTCGACCTCGTGCCGACGATCCGCCCCGAGGCGGCGGTGCTGCACCTGTCGCCGACCTGCGTCGACGTGTTCCGCGCCATCGCCGGCCTGCGCGCCGCCGACATCTCGCGGCACATTCCGCTGCTCTTCCTGCTCGACACCGAGCCGCAGCCGCGCGAGGAGGCGTTCCTCACCGCCGGCGTGCGCATGCTGACCAGCCGCGGCGGCCTGCCCGCCGATGGTCTCGTCGATGCGCTCGCGTCGGCGTGGGGGTGAGGGAGAGGAAGGCTGTTAGGCTGTTAGGTTGTTACGCTGTTAGGGGGTCGGAGCATCTGAGCGCGTGCGGTCCTGATCGCGGACGCCGCTCCGCCGGCGCCGTTGAGGCACCCCCGGCGTGTGGCTCCATCGAGAGGCGCCGACGGAGCGGCGCCCTCCAGAGCGTCAGCAGCCCTTCCCGCCAAGGCGCCGTTCCAGCGCGTCGCGCGCGACGACGCGGTCGTCGAACGCGTGCTTGACGCCGGCGATGAGCTGATATGGCTCGTGGCCCTTGCCGGCGATGAGGACGATGTCGTCGGGTTCGGCACGCGCGATGGCGAGGTCGATGGCGCGCGCGCGGTCGGGCTCGACGAGGCAGCGCGCCGCGGCGCCGTCGACGGCCTGCACGCCGGCGCAGATCTCGTCGATGATCGCCCGCGGATCCTCGCTGCGCGGGTTGTCCGAGGTGATGACGACGAGATCGCTCTGCATGGCGGCGATCCGCCCCATGATCGGGCGCTTGCCGCGATCGCGATCGCCACCGCAGCCGACCACCGTGATGACGCGGCGCGGGTGCAGGTGCCGCGCGCTCTCGAGCAGGCGTTCGAGTGCATCGGGCTTGTGGGCGTAATCGACCGCGACGACGAACGGCTGGCCGGCGTCGACGAGCTCGAAGCGCCCGGGCACCGGCGGCGCCGCGGCGAGGCCGGCGGCGACGGCCGCGGGATCGAGGCCGAGCGCCTCGCCGACCGCCACCGCGGCGAGCGCGTTGTAGACCGAGAACGTGCCGAGGTGCGGCAGCGCGACCGGCAGGCGGCCGCGCGGCGTCTCGGCGGTGAAGCGCACGCCGTGCAGGCCGATGGCGATGTCGCGCGCGCGCACGCGCGCGTCGTGCGCGACGCCGTAGGTGACCAGCGCGCCGCGATTGACGTCGATGATGTAGCCGCTGTGCGGGTCGTCGACGTTCACCACCGCGGTGCCGCGCTTGCCGCCGCTCGCCAGCTCCTCGAACAGCCGCCCCTTGGCGCGCCGGTAGTGATGCAGGTCGGGGTGGAAGTTGAGGTGATCCTGGCTGAGATTCGTGAACACCGCGACGTCGAACTCGACCGCGGCGACGCGGCGCAGCGCGAGCGCATGCGAGGAGACCTCCATCACCGCCGCGGTGCAGCCGGCATCGACGGCCTCGCGCAGCAGCGCCTGCAGCAGCGGCGCCTCGGGCGTCGTCTGGGCGGCGGGGCGCGTCGCGTCGCCGATGCGGTAGTCGATCGTGCCGAGCCGCGCGACGCGCCGGCCGGCGGCGCCGAGCACGGCATCGATGAAGTACGTCGTCGAGGTCTTGCCGCTCGTGCCGGTGACGCCGATCACCGCGAGTCCGTGCGACGGATGCCCGTGCCGCGCCGCCGCCATCGCCGCGGCGGCCACCCACGTGTCGGCGACGCGGACGACGACGACGCCTTCGGGCGTCGGCACCGGCCGGTCGACGACCAGCGCCGCGGCACCGGCGGCGACCGCGGCGGGGATGAAGGCGTGCCGGTCGGCGCGCGTCTCGCCGCCTTCGGCGCGATAGCCGGGCAGGCAGACGAAGACGTCGCCGCGCTGCACCGCGCGCGAATCGGTCACCACCTCGCCGACGGCGATGTCGAGCGAGCCGTCGACCGCGAGCACCTGCCCGGCCGGCAGCAGCGCGCGCAGCGGCACCATCGCGCGCGCCCGCGTCAGCTGCTCGCGCGGCGCGCGCGCAACCGGTCGGCGACCGCCGGCACGGCCTTGAGCAGCATGTCGAGGCGGGCGCGCTCCGCCCCGATCGCGGCGGCGAGCTTCTCCTCGTACTGCGCGAGCAGGCCGTCGAGCTCCTCGGCCTTGCCCTCGACGATGCGGTCGCCCTCGCCGAGGCAGGCGTTGATCTGCGTCGCCAGCTCCTCGAGCGCCTTCTCGCCGTCCTCGCCGAGCGTGTCGCCGACCTGCTGCGCCCACAGGCCCTGCAGCGCCATGGTGGCCGGCACCTGACGGCGCAGCGCGCCGGTGAGCTGGTAGAGCTGGCTGGCGAGCACGTCCGCGGACGGCGCGCCGCGGCGCGTCACGAGGCCGTGCATGGCGACCAGCTTGTCGCGCAGCCGCTGCACGCTGCCGAGAGCCTCGGCGAGGGTGCGGACGAGCTGTGTGAATTCCTCGGGCGTCAGGCTGGCCATTCGCTGCTCTTGCCTGCCGGGGGCGGAGCGTGTCAAACGCGCCGCGCCATGCGCCCCAAGCGATTGCGACCGCCCGGCGCGGTGCTCGCGCTGCTGCTCGCCGCCGTTGCCGCCTGCACGTCCCCGGCGCCACGACCACCGGCGCCGCGGCCGGTGCTGCGCGTCGCGACGAGCGGTGACTATCCGCCGTTCAGCAGCGTCGACGCGCAGGGCATGCCGGCGGGACTGGACGTGCGGGTCGCGATGCGGCTGGCGGCGGACCTCGACCGCGAGATCGTCTTCGTGCCGCTCGCCTGGCCGTCGCTCGAGTCGTCGCTCGCCGCCGGCGGGTTCGACGTCGCGATGAGCGGCGTCACCATGCGCGCCGACCGCGCGCTGCGCGGCCGCTACACGCGTCCGTACGCCGTCACCGGCGCGCTGGTCGTCATCCGTCCGGCCGACGCGGCGCGCTGGTCGGCGGTCGCCGCGCTCGACCGCGCGGAGGTGCGCGTCGGCGTCAACGCCGGCGGCCATCTCGAACGCACGGCCCGCGGCGTCTTCCGCGTCGCGACGATCGTCCCGATCGCCGACAACCGCATCAGCGAGGCGCTCGCGGCCGGCGCCGTCGACGCGGTGGTCACCGACACCGCCGAGCTCGCCGCCTGGCCCGGCGAACGACCGCGCGCATTGCCGCCGCTGACGCACGACCACAAAGCCTATCTGCTGCCGGCGACGGACGCCGCGCTCGCCGTCGCGATCGATGCCTGGCTCGCGGCCCGCGAGGCCGACGGCTGGCTCGACGCGCAGCGCCTGCAGGCGCTCGGTCCGCAGGCGGCCATGGATCCGGCGACCGCCGGGCGCGAGGCGGTCGCCGCGTTCGTGCGCCTGCGGCTCGCGCTGATGCCGGCCGTCGCGGCAGCCAAGCACGCCGCCGGTCTGCCGATCGAGGACCGCGCCCAAGAGGCGCGCGTGCTCGCCCGCGTCCGCGACCGGGTGGCGGGCGATCCCGAGCGTGCCGTGCGCGTCTACGGCGAGCTCATCGCGCTCGCCAAGGTCGTGCAGCGGGCGACACCGCCGCAACCGTCGGACGCCTCGCTCGATGCGCTGCGCGCCGCGCTCGGCCGTATCGATGCGGCGTTGGGCGACGAGCTCGCGCGCCGGCCGTGCTCGGATGCGCACGCGTGGCGCGCGACGCTGTCGGCCAGTCTCGCGCCGGCCGGCATCGAGCCCGCGGCGATCGACCGCCTCGCGCGCGCCCTGGAGTGCACGACCTGACCGCGTTGCTCCGCTCGCCGCGCTCGTGCTCTACGTGCGGCGATGTCGATTAACGCCGATCGCCTGCGGCAGCTGTTCCGGGATCTCGAACGCCTCGACTTCGCGGCCGTCGCCGCGCATTGCACCGAGGACTGCTCGTACGAGGACGTGCCGTACGTCGAGGCGACGGCGGTCGGGCGCGAGGCGATCCGCGCCAAGCTCGAGCTCGGCCTCGGCACGCTCGAGCGGCTGCCGACGACGATTCACGAGCTGCTCGAGCAGGGCGACACGATCATGGTCGAGCGCACCGAGGTCTGGCACCACCCGACCGGCGAGCGCGCGACGCTGCGCGTCGCGGCGGTGTTCAAGTTCCGCGACGGCCTGATCTCGCTCTGGCGCGATTACTGGGACGCGCCGACGCTGTTCCGGCAGCAGCCGGCGAGCTGGCTGCCGGACATTCCGCGGTAGGCCCTGCGAAGCGCTATTCCGCGGCTACACGCGTTGAAGGAGCGGGGCCCTCAGCCGTGCTGCCAGATGCGGTTGAACAGTCCGCGCTGGCCGTACTTCGCAACGCGATCGAGCGCGGCAATGTCGTCGGCGCGCAGCCGCCAGCCGAGCGCGCCGGCGTTCTGTGCCGCCTGATCGGCGTTCTTCGCGCCGGGAATCGGCACGGCGCCCTTGCAGAGGAGCCAGTTGAGCGCCACCTGCGCCGGCGTCCGTCCGTCGTAGGCGGCGCCGAGGCGGCGCAGCTCCGCGATCACGGGTTCGATCTCCGCCATCGGGTAGGCGGAGAAGTTGCGCTTGCCGGGCGGCGGGTTCGCGGCGCTGTATTTCCCGGTCAGGCGGCCCATGCCGATCGGCGAGTACGCGAGCAGGGTGATGCCGAGCCCGCGGCAGGCGGCGAGGAGACCGCTGCGTTCCGGCATCGTGCGCAGCAGCGAGAACTCGACCTGGTTGGTCACCAGCGGCACGCCCTCGGCGGCGAGCGCCTGGTGCAGCGCGCGCACCTCGCGCTCGGAGTAGTTCGAGACGCCGACGGCCTTGATCAGGCCCTCGCGATACGGGCGCGCGAGCGCCGCGGCCATGGCGCGCGCCGGCTGCAGGCTGATCGGGCCGTGGACCTGGTAGAGGTGCACGAACGGCAGGCGCAGGCGGTCGAGCGAGGCGCGCACGGCATCGTACAGGCGCGTCGCCAGTGGCAGTCGCCACGGATACGGCAGGTACTTCGTCGCCACGATCGTGCGCGCGGCACGCGCCGCGTCCTCGTCGAGCAGCCGGCCGATGATGCGCTCGCTCTCGCCGTTGCCGTACATCTCGGCGGTGTCGAGCAGCGTGACGCCGGCGTCGACCGCGCGCTGATACGCGGCGCGAATCGAGTCGAAGCCGTAGCTCGGATCGTAGCCGTTCATGCCCCAGGTCGCCGCGTCGCCCCACGCCCAGGTGCCGAGACCGAGGACGGGCAGCGCGAAGTCGCAGCCGGGGAGCGGGATGGGAGTGTCGACACCGTTTGCCATCACGTGCTTCGGGTCAGGCAGAACAGATGGGGCCACCGCGGGCGCAGAGGACACCGAGTCGAAAATCCATTGCGATGAGAACTGAGCTCACTCGACTTCGTGTCCTCTCCGTCCTCGGTGGCTGATCAGTTCCGGGTGGACGGGTTGCGGTCTCAGCCGGTCGCGCGGCCGGCGTCGGCGCGCCGGCAATCGCGGCAGATGCCGTAGAGCTCCATCTTGTGGCCGGTGAACTGGAAGCCGAGGCGTTTGGCGATCTGCTCCTGCAGGTCCTCGATGCGCGGTTCCTCGAACTCGACGATCCTGCCGCAGCGTTCGCAGATGAGGTGGTCGTGATGGCGCTTCGCCGCGCTTTCGTAGCGCGCCTCGCCGTCGCGGAAATGGCGCTCGGCGGCGATGCCGCACTCGGTGAGCAGCTTCATCGTCCGGTAGACGGTCGCGTAGCCGATGCGCGGATTGCGGCGGCGGACTTCGTTGTACAGCTCCTCGACCGAGACGTGCCGCTGCGTGTCGAGGAAGGCGCGGACGATGGTGTCGCGCTGTGCGGTCGACTTCAGGCGCTGCGCCCGCAGGTGGTCCTTGAAGCGGGCGAAGCGCTCATCCGCCGTGCGCTTCGCGTCCGCCATCGCGCGGCTCCCTGGCCGCGGCGCGTTCGACCAGCGCGCGCGCAGCCGGCGAGAGGTAGATGTCCTCCAGCGGGCGGCTCGACAGCTCATCGACGAGCACGTCGATCTGTGCGGCGACGGGCAGCTGGCGATCGAGAAACAGGATCTCGTCGCTGCGCAGCCGGCAGCGCCCGCTGCGCACGCGATAGCCGACCTCACGCAGCAGCCGCTCCTCGCGCACCTGCAGGCCCACCTTCGTCGCCGCCGCCTTGAGCTCCTGGAGCAGCGCCGTCTGTGCCGCCGACGCGGGTGCCGCCTTCGCCATGCGCGCGGAGTAGTAGAAGAGGGGCGCGCGGATGTAAAGACGGCGCGCCGCGGCGCGGCGGCGGCACTGGTCGCTCCCGGTGGCGCGTGCTACGGGCGCGTCATGATCAAGACGATTCTGGTCGGCATCGACGGCTCCGAGCACGCACGCACCGCGGTGCGCTACGCGCTGTGGCTCGCCGAACGGCTGCACGGCCGGGTCATCGGACTGCACGTCGTCGACATCGTGTCGATCGAAGGCTCGTTCTTTCACGACATCTCGGGATCACTCGGCTTCGAGCCGTACCTCGATTTCTCCTCGAAGATGCGCGGCGTGCTCGAGGAGCGCGGGCGCGGGCTGCTCGAGGCGTTCGCGGAGCAGGCGCGCCAGCGCGGCGTGCCGTGCGAGACCGTGCTGGCGATGGGCATCGTCGCCAACGAGCTCACCGAACGGGCGCGCACCGCCGACCTCGTCGTCATCGGTCACCGCGGGGTGAACGAGCGCTTCTCGACCGGCCTGCTCGGCAGCACCTCCGAGAGCGTCACGCGCAAATGTCCGAAGCCCGTGCTGATCTCGCCGCTCGCCTTCGAGGAGATCCGCCGGCCGCTGCTCGCGTACGACGGCAGCGCGCGCGCCGCGGCGGTCATGCAGCAGGCGGCGGAGTTCTGCGCGACGCTGTCCCTGCCCCTCGCGGTGCTCACCGTGCACCGCGAGGAGGAACAGGGGCGGCGCGTGCTGGAGGAGGCGGAGAGCTACCTGCGCCCGTACGGCCTGACCACGACGCTCGAGCTGCAGCAGACCGGCAACGCGCCGGAGCGCATCGCCAACTTCATCCGCGAGCGCGGCCACGACCTGCTGTTCATCGGCGCCTACGGCCACGGCCGCATCATCGAGATGGTGCTCGGCAGCACGACCGAGTACGTGCTGCGCAACGCCGACTGTCCGGTGTTTCTGCACCGGTGAGCCGCGCCGGGCGCGGCTCACCGGCGGCGGTCAGCGCTCAGCTGTCAGCCGTCAGCTGTGATCACGCCGCCATGCGACCACAGGCCGCGGCGACACCTGGCGCGGGGCCGCCTGCAGTCGGAGCGTCAGGTCAGCTGACAGCTGATGGCTAACAGCTGACCGCTGACTACGTTCGGGCGGCGAAGCCGCCCGAAACCTCACGCCGCTTCGGCGACCTTGGCCGGTTCGACCGGGGCTGCCGGGACGAACATCGGCGCCGAGTTGCCGATCAGCTTCTCGCGCAGGCGATCCGGGTGCACGTTGAGCATCTCGGCGATGTTCTCGAACGCGTACGGCCACTGGCGGTCGGTCGACACGACCCAGCGGTACGCCTCCATGTAGAGGCGCTGCTGGCGGCGCCGCTTGGCGAACCGGTACTTCTGCAGGTCGATCACCGCCTGCCAGACCACCGACAGGACCAGCGAGCGTTCCGGCGACGTGTACCGCGTCCGGTGCCAGATGTCCTGAAACTGCACGGGGAGGGCCGGCTCGGAAGCAATCAATTCCTCCGGGATGATGACCGGCGACATCTTGGGGACCATGACCCTGCCTTTTCGGCTCCTTCGGCCGATGCGCGCTCTATAAGTCGCGCTCTGCGTGAGATTAGAACTGCTTCGACGAACTTCGATTCAGTTCTCTGTCGCTTATCATAGACGTGTGACGTCCACAATAAAAAAGTTGCAGGGGCGAGACGTCGGGTAAGGGAAAACCCTACAGGAGAGAAGCGTGACCGGTGACCAGTGACCGGTCACCGGTTTGCGGCACTCCCCGGGTAGCGGCCCGGTATCGCGCACGGCGTGCGGAAGGCGTTTTTTCAGACCAACCAGCTACTTAGGGGCGCGTGACGATCCGGCCGTCACGTGAAAATCTGGCTGGCGCGGTGTCGGACCGCGCCGAGGGGTGATCTGAGTGTCGAGGCCGCTCGGACCTTACGCCCGTTGCGCCCTCGCGGCTGAAATTTTTGCGCGGCGCCGCAATCCCCTCGACCGGTCACTGTCACTGGTCACCGGTCACCGGTCACCGCTTTCACTCCATGCCGAGCTTGGCGCGGCCCTCGGGGGAGATCATGTGCGGGTTCCAGGGGGGATCCCAGACGACCTGGACGTCGGCTTCCTCGACGCCGCCGAGGCTTTCGATGCGCTGACGGGCGTCCATCGAGATCGGGCCGCCCATGCCGCAGCCCTGCGCGGTGAGCGTCATCTTCACCTCGACGCGGCTGCGGCCGCTCGGCGTCGGCAGGACACGCAGATCGTAGACGAGGCCGAGATCGACGATGTTGACCGGGATCTCGGGGTCGTAGACGTTGCGCAGCTGCTCCCAGATCTGGTCCTCGGTCACCGGACCGTCACTCGACGGCGCCGCCAGGTCGCTGTCGACCGCTTCGAGCCCGAGGGCGTCGGCGTCGCGCCCCGCAACGCGGAACAGCCCGCCCATGCTCGGGATCTGCAGCGTATAGCTGCCGCCGAGCGACTGCGTGATGATCGCCGTGGTGCCGGCCGGAATGCGCGTCGTCGTGCCCTGCGGAATCGCGACCGCTTCGCAGTCGCGGCGCAGCTCGATCTGCTCGTACGCCATGTCGGTGCCTCCTCGTCGCGGTGGGATCGAAGATCGACGATCGCGGGCGAAGGGTCAACGAGGGCGTTGCCTCTCAGCCGAGGCGGGTGCGCGCCAGCGCCGCGAGCGCCGCGCGCTGCGGCTTGCTCGTGCCGCCGAGCGGCACCTCGTCGCGCGCGATCTGCAGGTAGTGCGCGGGGCGCTTGTAGTGCGACAGCGCCTGCGCGGCGTGGTCGCGCAGCGCGCGCTCGGGCAGGGCGGCGTCGCCGCGCGTGACGATCAGCGCCACCAGCTCCTGCTCGAGCCCGTCGGGCGGCAGGCCGACGACGTGGGCCGCCTCGACGGCGGGATGGCCGGCGAGCACCGCTTCGACCTCCGCCGGCGACACGTTGATGCCCTTGACGCGCAGCAGATCCTTGCTGCGGCCGTCGAAATGGAACGTGCCGTCGGCGTCGACGCGACCGAGGTCGCCGGTGCGGAAGAAGCCGTCGGCGTCGAGGCCGGTGCCGGCCGGCTGGCGCACGTAGCCGCTGAAGAGGCCGGGACCGCGCACGCGGACCTCGCCGGTGACGCCGGCGGCGCACGGGAGCCCGTCGGCGCCGACGATGCGCAGCTCGACGCCGGGCAGCGGCGTGCCGATGCTCGTCGCGCGCACGGCCGCCGAGTCGCGCCAGTCGGTCGCGGTGACGTAGCCGGCGAGCTCGGTCATGCCGTAGCCGGTGATCAGCCGCGTGCGCTCGGCATCGAGATGCGGCTGGAACCAGTCGACCCGCCCGCCGCCGCGCCGCACCGGTGCGAGCAGCGCCGGCGTGAAGTCGGGGTGGGCGAGCAGCTGGCCGACCTGCGGCGGGCGCAGATGCAGGGCGGTCGGCCGATGCGTCCGCAGCGCGGCGAGCGCGGCGGCGGCCTCGAACGTCTCGAGCAGCAGCAGCGCGCTGCCCGAGGCGAGCGTCGGCAGCGCGCGGATCACGAGGCCGGCGACCCAGAACAGCGGCAGGGTCGAGAGCACGCAATCATCGGGCGCGAGCCCGCCGCGCTCGGCCGTCGGCGTCATGGTGGCGAGGATCGCGCGATGCGAGAGCATCACGCCCTTCGGCGTGCCGGTCGTGCCCGAGGTGTAGAGCATGCACGCGATCGCCTCCGGCGTGCCGCGTTCCGGCGCGGCGCCGCCGCGGATGGCGGGCGGCGTGAGCGGCAGGACCTGCGCGGGGCGGGCGGCATCGGGCAGTGCGTCGACCAGCGCGGCGAGATCGCGGCGTCCCATCGACGGCTGCAGGACGAGCGCGTCGGCGGCGGCGTGGGCGAGAATCTCGGCGAGCTCGCGCGCGGTGACGAACGTCGAGACCGGGACCAGCGTGGCGCCGGCGCGCCATACGCCGAATGCCGCGGCGAGCCACTCCGGGCGGTTCGCGGCGAGCAGGGCGACGCGCTGGCCGGGGCCGATTCCGCGGGTGGTCAGATCGTGCGCCCACGCATCGGCGGCACGATCGAGGGCGGCGAACGTCAGCTGCTGTCCGCTGCCGATCGCCGCGGGGTGGTCGGCCCAGGCGGCCGTCCAGGCGCGCAGCGCCGCGCCGAGCGTCGTCGCATCGCTCACGGCCGCTCCGGCAGCGCGCAGAACTCGCCGTCGCGGCGCGACGGCGCGAGCGCGAACGGCACCGACACCGACCAGGTGAGGCCGAAGCTGCAGAAATAGAGCGCGTGATGACCGCCGTCGCCGCCGGCGACGGCGATCAGGAACTGGTCGGGGCGGGCGCACAGCGGGACGACGCCGTCCTCGACGTAGCCGCGCTGCTCGAGTTTTGGCCAGTACCCGCGCGGCCAGCGCTCGATCGGCGTGTGCGTGTGCTCCCACAGCAGACGCTGCACGTCGGGGACCGCCAGCCCGTCACGCGCCATGCGGGCGGCGAAGTCGGGACACAGCAGGAGCAGCACCTCGCCCTCGTGCTGCGGCACGAGCACCTTGTTGTTGCCGATCCAGTCGATCGAGCGCGCGAGCAGCAGACAGAGCTCCTCGCCGCTCTCGGCCCAGATGTCGGCGATGTCCTGTGTGCCGGTGGCGCAATGCGCCGTGACGACGTTCTCCTCCGCTGCGAAGCCGCGCCGGACGTGGAATGGCGGCCACGGGCTGCGCTCCTCGAGCTCGCCGAAGCAGAGCGAGATCCGTCCCGGCTGGCCGAACGTCGACTTCGACACGGCGCCGGGCAGCGCGCCGCCGATGTTGCGCATCACCAGGCGCAGCGCGCGGCCGATGGTCGCGTTGGCGCGGCCGTTGTGGCCGAGGCAGCTGTAGCCGCTGACGACGCCGAGCGCGGTGCGCGCCGGACCGTTGAGCAGCAGGGCCGGCGTGGCGCTGCAGGTCGTCGTGTTGAGCGCGTAGAGATTGAAGCGCGGCGCGCAGACGGCGCGCACCGCGGCGACGACGGCGGGAAAGCACGCCGCCGGACAGCCGGCCATCACCGCGTTGATCGCGATCTTCTCGGCCGTCGCCTCGCCGCGCCGCGGCTCGACGATCGCGATCACCGCCTCCGGCGGTTCGTCGATCGTTTCGAGCAACGCCTGCACGCGCGCCGGGGTCGGCGGGATGAGCGGCAACCCGTCGCCCCAGCCGCGCGCCTCGACGAAGGCGAAGAACGCCTCCGGGTCCTCGGGAGCGGCGTGGGTGTCGGAGAGCAGCGTGCCGCGCATGCCCGTGCAGAGACCACAGACGCCGGCGGATCGCCACCGCGGGCCTCAGCCGCGACGGCGCTGACAGATTGGCCACCGGGGGCGGAGCGGACAGCGAGTCCACTGGTCCATCGGATCGCGATGTCACCCCATCGGTTCGATGTCGTGTCCTCTCCGCGGTTGTGGCCGACCGGACGTCGCGCTCGCTGCGACTTCGCGGCCGAGGCGGTGCTCACGTGCCGGGCGCATCGCAGAGCAGCGCCATCACGTCCGCGAAGTGCGCGGCGGCGATGCGGTCGATCGCGTCCGGTGCGCGGCCCTCCATCGGATGCGGCAGCGCGAGCAGCGGCAGCGGGTCGACGCCGCGCGCCCGCGCCGCGGTCTGGGCGAGCCCGGCGAATACCTCGGTGACGACCACCGCGCCCGGCTTACCGGCGCGCAGCACCTCAATCGTGTCGTGGACACTCCACGACGTGCACGACCCTCAGGTGCCGAGGCCGACGATCGCGAGATCGACGGCGCGCACGAACCCGGCGACCTTGCGGCGCTCCTCCTCGGTGGTGCCGAGGCGTGTGCCGGCGTCGAAGACGACGACGTCGCGCACCGCATGCCGCGCGCGCGCGAGCGCCGCGAAGCGCTCGGCGACGCGCTGCCACGACGGCCAGGCACGGTCGACGCGCAGGCCGAGCACCCGCCCGTGCGCGCTCGGCAGCCGCGCCGGCAGCACGAGCCGCTCACCGGGGCCACGAGTGGTGGGATCGAGGATGTCGATGGTCATGCCGACCGTGTAGCCGACCGGCGCCGGATGCGGAAACGGCGGATCGAGTGTTCGGCCGACGATCCGGTTCCGGAAAGCTGGCCACCGAGGCCGGGGAGGACACCGAGTCGCTGATCCATCCACGCGAGGGTGAATGGGGTGCACTCGACGTCGTGTCCGCTGCTGCGCCGCTGTGGCTGATCGGGTTGGCCTGGAAGGCCTCAGCGGATGCGCGGTTTCGCCAGCGTGCCGCTGACGACGCGCGGGGCGTCGGGCTTGCCGCCGCGGGGCGGGGCGGGCAGGAACGAGAGCAGGGTCTTGATCTCCGGCGGCGCCTCGGGACCTTCGGCGATCGTCATCTTGAGGTTCAGCACGCTGTCGCCGATCGGCTGGCGGACGACGACCTGCCCGCCGCCCTCGGCGGCGATTTCCTGACCGTCGACGATCAGGTCCTGCAGCTCGAGGCGCCCGCCCTGCAGGCTGAAGCGCGTGCCGGCGCGCGGGAAGCTCAGCGGCGGCACGGCCATGCCGTTCCAGGTCGCGTCGGCGATGCTGGCATTCTGCACGCCCAGCTCGCCGGCGGCGCGAATGTCGTGGATATCCTCGCCGCGCGCCTCGACGCTGATCACGCCGGACAGCGTGCCACCGAGTTGTGCGTCGGCGAGCAGCGAGGCGAGCAGTGGATAGCGCTGCAGCTGCAGGCCGTCGATGGTCAGCGATACGCGGTTCGTCGCGCCGCGCGTGATGCTGCCGTCGACCTCGCCGCCGTACAGCGAGCCGCTGAGGTCGACCGACTGCAGCTCGCCGCGCAGCAGCCCGCTCAGGCCGGGTCGGACGTAGAGGCTCGGGGCTTCGAAGTACGCCGGCTGCGAGGGGTCGTCGGGCATGACGCGCAGGCGCTGCAGCTCGAAGCCGCGCCACCAGGCGAAGCGCGCATCGGCGACCTCGACGCGCAGCCCGGGCAGCTCGAGGGCACGCAGGGCGCGCTGCAGCAGGAGCCCGTGCGGGAAGTTCGCGAACAGGAAGATGACGAAGAGGACGAGCGTCCACAGGGTGTAGAGCACCACGGCGCGGCTGCTGACGCCCTCGGGCCACTCGAACGACGGCCGCCACGCGGGCAGGCGCAGGGCGGGCATCAGGCGTCTCCGCCGGCCGGCGCGTCGTCGGCGGGCGGCTCGCCGCGCGCCGCGAGCGCGCGCAGCATCGACACCGTGGCGGTGACGTCGAACGACTGCGGTTCGCGGGCGCGCTTCTTCACCTGCAGCCGGGTGACGCGCAGCGGCTGGGGCGACTTCTCGATGCGGTAGACGAGGTCGGTGAGCTGCTCGAGCGTGATGCCGGCGAGCTTCAGCTCCACCGACTCCTCGCGGTACGTGCCGGCGAGCTCCTTGTGCTGCGGGTTCATCGAGGTGATCTTCTCGCGCCCGACCACCTGACCGACGGTCGCCTCGATGTGCGGGAACAGCGAGAACGCCGGGTCGGCTTTCTCGATGATGCGCTGCCGCAACTCGAACTGGTTGAGCAGGTCGAGGTACGTCTCGCGCATGTGCTGCATCTCGACCAGGTCGCGCTGGCGGGTCTGGATGCGGCGCGCGAGCTGCAGCTGCCCGTCCTGGAGCGGTTCCCAGAGCAGCGTCCAGAGGCCGATGACGAGCAGCGCGCCGCCGGCGAGGCCGACGAGCAGGCGCTCGCGCGACGACAGGCGCTGGTAGGCGCCGAGCAGCGGTCGCCAGTCGAGCTTCATCGCCGGTCACCCGAGGGCCGCACGGCCTTGTTGAGCTTCAGGTTCATGCGGAAGTCGACGCCGCCCTTCGGATCGATCTTGGCGCCCTTCACCTCGACGTCGCGGAACATGCCGGTCTTGAGCATCCCTTCGCGGATCGCGTCGACCGAGTCGTACGTTTCGGTGTTGCACGTCACCCGCACCTCGTCGGGATCCATCGTCCACTCGTCGCAGTCGATGCGGATCTTCGTCGGCACGGCGCTGGCGGCGGCGCGCAGGATGTCGATGCTCGTCGAGGTGCTGACCGGCACGATGTCGGTGACCAGCTCGACGCGCTGGCGCAGCGTTTCGGTCTCGTCGGCGAGCACGCCCTTCGGATTCGGCGGCCGGCCGAGGTCGGGCAGCGTCGCGGCGAACACCCGCTGGATCTGCGCATCGACGGCGCCGGCGTGCTGGCGCAGCTGCTGGTACTTGACGAACATGTCGAGCACGGTGAGCACGAGCACGACGACGCCGAGCAGCGCGACGGTGCGCAGCCCGCGGCGCAGCTCCTGCTGGCTGCGGTGGAACGTGAACTCGCCCTTGCGGAAGTTCAGTCCGAGCGCGGCGCCCGGGGAGATCTCGCGCAGGGCGAGCCCGAGGCTCGAGGTGAACGCCGGCGCCTGGGCGACGAGCTCGGGCGTCAGGTTGCGCAGGTCGACGCGGTCGAGCCGGCGCACGGTGCCGCCGAGTGCGGCGGCGAGCGGCGCCTCGAGCGTGTCGAGCAGCGCCGGATCGCCGGCGATGTAGCACGGCAGCCCGTCCTCGATCGGCGCGCCGTTGAGCGCCAGGAGCGTCCAGCGCACGTCACCGATCAGATCCTCGCCACCGTCCCCGGCCGGCGCGCTCGCGCCGTTCGTCTCGCCGGCCGGCAGCCGCGCCAGCGTGCGCAGGCCGACGAGCGTCTTCTCGCGGTAGAGCGCCACGGTGACCATGCGCGTGCCGAAATCGAGGAAGATGAACGTCGGCGCAAGATCGGGGACGAGGGTGAGGACGTTCAGCGCCGCCAGCGGCCCGACGTCGACGACCTTCGGATCGACGCCGCCGAGCTGCAGCAGCTCGAGGTGGCGCTCGAGATCCTCCTTCGGCACCAGGGCGGCGAGCACGGTCGAGCCCGAGCCGTCGCGCTGCAGGACCTGGTAGTCGACGATCACCTCGTCGAGCCCGAACGGGACGTTGTTCTCGAGCTCGAACGGCACCGTCTGCGACAGCTTCTTCTGGTCGCGGAACGGCAGGAAGAACGTGCGCCAGGTGACGAGATCGCCGGGCAGCGCCGAGAGGATGGTGTCGCCGTCGGCGGCATGCGCGGCGACGAAGCTCTTGACCTCCTCGGCCGGCGCGCCGTTGAGCGGGGCGCGGTAGAGCCCGGCGACCTTGTAATCGCGAAAGCTGGTCTGCAGGACCGCAGCCTTCAGCTCGGTATCGCCGATCTCCAGTGAAACAATGCGTTGTGGCATGCTGCTCCGGTCAGTAGAACGCCCGCTCGTTCTCGCGATCCCACTCGTCGCTCTCCTCGTCGAAGAACCCGGGCTCGTCTTCGGCGTCGTCGGGCAGACGGCGGAAGAGGCGCGCGCCACCTTCCTTCTGCCAGTCGAGTGCCCGCAAAGTCCAGTTGGGGAGGGGCACGTCGCCCTGGCCGGGGAGCCCGCCGGAGCGGACGGCGCCGCCGGTCGATCGGGTGCCCGGCCGCGCCGGTCCCGCCTGGCGGGCGACGAGGGCACTGATCGTCTGGCCGATGCCGCCCGCGTCGGGGAAGTCGGGGTCGATGTTCGACAGGGCGCTGGCCTCGAGGCGGTAGAGGCGGCTGCGTACGTCGAACCCCGTGCGCTTGAGCTCGGCGTTCTCGACCCCCTGCAGCACGCTGCTGATGTCGCCCGTGCTGCGGAACGGATTTTCGAGATCGCGCTGGCGCTCCATGACCAGCTCGACGGCTTCGTTCGGCGGGCAGTCCTGCTGCTCGGCGTTGAAGACGGCGGCGAGCACCTCGGGCGGAGCGGTGTTGATGTTGATCTTCGGCAGCAGTGCGCGCGGCTGCGCGGTCAGCACCGGACGCAGATCCTGCAGCAGCTCGGTCGGAATGCCGAACGTGGCGCCGAAGTCCTCGAGCGAGGTGAAATCGGGAATCTGCGGCAGCTGTCCGTCGGTCGTCTCCGGCGGATCCTGCTGCCAGTAGTCGGCGAGCTGGTCGACGACCTCGACGTCGATGCCGCGTCGCTGGAACATGCAGCGCATCGCGTCGCGCAGGATGGCGCTGAGCGTCACCTGCTGCGACTCGACGCGCCGGCGCGGCTGGCGGGTGTTGTTCAGGTTGATCTTGCCGCTTTCGTCGCGCACCACGCAGCGAATGCGCATCGTCGGATCGATGGGCAGCTCGCGGCAGAACTCCTGCAGCATGATCCACCACTCTTCCGTGTAGGCGTCGAACGCGGGTTCCTCGTCGAGCATCAGGAAGCCTTCGGCGAGATTGATGCCCGAGCGGGCGAGGAGCTGCGCCTGCAGCGCGTGCACGGCGTTGCGCGTGCGGTGCTGATCGAGCTGGGTGGTGAACGTGAACTCGGTCACCGTGATGGTCAGCAGCGCGACCACCGCGAGCACGATCACCAGAGCGAGGCCGCGCTCGTTCGCGTGCGGCGGCACGGCGCCGCGGCGTCGAGATTCACTCATCGGGGTCGTCCTCGCCCTCGTCCTCGCCGTCGTCGTCCGGGTCGCCGCCGGTATCCGCGGCGCCGCCCGGCCGCGGCGTCGGCTGGCCACGTGCCAGCGGCAGGTCGACGACGGTATAGAAGGGATGCTCGCCGCCGTTCTCGTCGGCGAGTACGAGCGTAATCTCGACCGCCGCCGGCAGGCGACCGAGCATGTCCTCCTGCGAATCGTCCCACTCCTCGCGCCAGTCGCCGACCACCTCGTCGAAGTAGCGGAACGTCAGACCGATGACCGGCGTGCAGGTGCCGGGGAGATCGAGCTCGTCGGCGAAGTCCGGGCACTCGAGGAGGAACGATGCCTGCTCGGTCGGCGCGCTGTCCTCTTCCTCGCCGAACAGCGAGGTGTCGAGCTCCTGCTCGATGCCGTCGACGCGGTCGAGCAGCGCCTTGTACAGGTACTCCTCGCGCAGCAGCGCGTACTGGCCGCGCCGGTTGGGCAGCGGTGCGAGGCTGTAGACGATCAGCACCCGGCCCGGGCGGACGCGGTTGAAGCCGTAGCCGCCGCGATTCATCGCGACGAGATGGATTTCGGGCGCCTCGCCGAGGCCGTGCGTGCCGCGGAAGTAGATGCGGCCGCCGAGCGCGCTCGCCGGCAGGGCGGCCTCGATGTCGCCGGCGATGCGCAGCAGCGCCTGGCGCCCGGCGGAGTAGAGCTCGGCGCGCTCTTCGGCGTGGCGCTGCGTCGTCAGCGTACGGGCGAGCGCGCCGTACACCGTGGCGGTGAGCAGGCCGAGAATGACGACCGCGAGCAGCAGCTCGAGCAGGGTGAAGCCGCGCTCGGCGCGGCGCTCAGAGCAGTTCGGGGTCGCGGCGGTCACGGATGAAGTACACCAGCTCGCAGACGTTCGGATTCCGCTCGTCCCAGAAGACGCGCACGATGACCCGCCGCACGGTCGGCAGGTCGGTTTCCTCGACCTCGCTTTCCCAGAAGAAGCCCGGCGCATCGGGGAACTCGCCGCGCGCAATGCCGGTATCCGGCCACTGCTCGACCACCTCGAGCTCGCTGATGAAGCGGCGGGCGAGCAGCGTCGCCTGGGTGAGGTTCTGGTCATTGCCGATGAGCGCGAGGTTGCGGTTGTGGAGACTGAGCAGGCCGACGAACGCGAACGCGACGACGGTGAGCGCGACCATCACCTCGATGAGCGTGAAGCCCGCCGCGCCGTCGGCGCGCGCCGACCGGCGCTCAGCCCTGGCCGTCGAGATCGACATAGCCGGCGGTGACATAGGCGCGGCCGGTGAGGCCGTTCGGGACATAGAGCGTGTAGGCTTCGTGGCCGTTGTCGAGGTGTACCACCGTCGGCTCGACGAAGCCGTCGGGGAAGAAGTGCGTGACGCCGACGCCCTCGTAGAGCTTGCCGAAGGACATCGGCATGTCGATGTCGGCGATCTGGACGGTCGAGGGCAGGACGACGTCGCGGGCGAGAATGCCGGTAGTCGGCTGGAACGCATCGTCGCCCTCGGCCTGGGTGACGAAATAGCGCTGCTGGTCGAGATCGAAATTCAGCCGGTACACCCGGCCGTTGAGGATGGCCTCCTGCTGCAGAAAGCGGAAGGTCGCGGCGAGCTTGCGCGTCTCCGACATCAGCTCGGCCCGCCCCTGATCGCGCAGCCGCGGCACCACCAGCGCCACGACGGCGGCGATGATCAGGAGGACGAGGCCGACCTCGATGAGCGTGAACCCGGCCTGCGGGTGGCGCTCATTCGATCGTGTGGTTGCTGATGTCGGCATTGTAGCCGTCGCCGCCTTCCACGCCGTCGGCGCCCAGGGAGGCGACGATGATCTGCCGGCCATCGCTCTGGTAGATGTACTCGGTGCCCCACGGATCGACCGGGATGCGATCGAGATAGCCGTCCGGGTTCCACTTGCGCGCCCGCGGCGGCGCCTGCACGAGCGCCGCGATGCCCTCGGCGGTGGTCGGGTAGAAGCCGTTGTCGATCTTGAACATGTTCAGCGCCGACTCGATCGCCTTGATGTCGGTCTTCGCCTTGGTGACGCGCGCCTCGTCGGTGCGGCCGACGACCTTCGGCACGACCAGGGCGGCGAGCAGGCCGAGGATGAGCACCACGACCATGATCTCGATGAGGGTGAAACCGGCTTGCAGAGACAGACGACGCATGAAGTCCTCCGACGAAGTCCGGGCGCAGGCGGCCCGGGTCATTTGACGAGCTGGTTGAGATCGAAGATCGGCAGCAGGATCGCCATGACGATGAACAGCACGACGGCGCCCATGAAGATCACCAGCACCGGTTCCATGATGCTGCTCAGCGCCGACACCGAGGCCTCGACCTCGCTGTCGTAGGCGTCGGCGGCGCGCGAGAGCATCTGCTCGAGCTCGCCGCTCTTCTCGCCGACGGCGATCATGTGCACGAGCAGCGGCGGAAACAGGCCGCTGCGGCGCAGCGGCTCGGCGACGCTGTGGCCTTCGCGGATGCTGTTGCGGCCTTCCTCGATCGCGTTGCTCAGCACGAGATTGCTGACGACGTGCTTGACGATGTCGAGCGACTGCAGCAGCGGGATGCCGCCGAGCAGCAGCGTCGACAGCGTGCGCGAGAAGCGCGCCAGCGCGACCTTCTTCAGCACCTTGCCGACGTACGGGATGCGCAGCACGACGCGGTCGAAGCGCAGCTTGCCGGCGGGGGTGCGGGTCGAGACGCGCACGGCGATCACCGCGATCACCAGCAGGCCGACGATCACCCACCAGTACGTCGACAGGAAGCCGCTGATCGCGAGCAGGATGACGGTCATCGTCGGCAGCTGCGCGTCGCGTTCCTCGAAGATGCGCGTCACCTTCGGCACGACGTACGACAGCAGGAAGAACAGGATGCCCATGCTCGCCAGGCCCATGAACGCCGGGTAGGTCATCGCCGAGCGCACCTTCTGGCGCAGGGCGGCGGCGCGCTCGGTGTACTCCGCGAGCCGCACGAGCACGATGTCGAGCGCGCCGCTCGCCTCGCCGGCGCGCACCATGTTGACGTAGAGGTCGTTGAACACCGACGGGTGCTGCTTCATCGCGTCGGCGAGCGTGCCGCCCTCGACGACCATCTCGCGCACCTGCGAGAGCACCTTCTTCTGCCGCGCGCTGTCGACCTGCTCGGTGAGCGCGCCGAGACACTCGACGAGCGGCAGGCCGGCGCCGACCAGCGTGGCGAGCTGGCGCGTCATCAGCGCCAGGTCCTGCGGCGTGATGCGCTCGAACCAGCTCGAGACGTCGAGCGACACGCCGCCGATGCGGAAGCCGCCGGCGGTGGCGCCGCCGCCGGGCTGCTCGCGCGTCTCGCTCAGCTCGGTCGGGTAGATGCCGGAGCGGCGCAGCTTGACGCGCGCCGTCTTCGGCGAATCGGCGTCGACGATGCCGCCGACGTTGCGTCCCTTCTCGTTCAGCCCCTTATAGGCGTAAACCGGCATGGAATCTGTGCTCTCCGACGCACCAGCCGCCGGTTCGATTCATCGCGGCGGCCGCCGCCGGATTATATGAGGTCTTCCTGCGTCACCCGCAGGACCTCTTCAATGGTGGTCAGCCCGCGCAGCACCTTCTCGGCGCCGTCCTCGCGCAGCGAGTTCATGCCCTTCGCCGCGGCGACGCGGCGGATCGAGGCGGAGTCGGCCGCCTTCATGGTGAGGTTGCGCACCTCGTCGTCGACGATCAGCAGCTCGTGGATGCCGAGCCGGCCGCGGTAGCCGGTCTGCTTGCAGTCGGCGCAGCCCTTGCCCTGGCGGTAGACCTGGTGGCCCTCGAGGTCGTCGGCGGAGACGCCGAGCTGGCGCATTTCCTCGACCGACGGGCGGTACGGTTCGCGGCAGGTCGGGCAGACGCGGCGCATCAGGCGCTGCGCCATGACGGCGATCACCGACGAGGCGACGAGGAACGGCTCGATGCCCATGTCGATCAGGCGCGTGATCGCGCCGCACGAGTCGTTGGTGTGCAGCGTCGAGAACACGAGGTGGCCGGTGAGTGCCGCCTGGATGGCGATCTTCGCCGTTTCGGCGTCGCGGATCTCGCCGACCATGATGACGTCGGGGTCCTGGCGCAGGATCGAGCGCAAACCGCTGGCGAACGTCAGCTCGATCTTCGGATTGACCTGGATCTGGCCGACGCCGTGCAGCTGGTACTCGATCGGATCCTCGATGGTGATGATGTTCTTGTCGGTGGTGTTGATGCGCGACAGCCCGGCGTAGAGCGTCGTCGTCTTGCCGCTGCCGGTCGGCCCGGTCACCAGGACGATGCCGTGCGACTGGTGGATCAGCGTGTCGACCATCTCGAGCTTGTGGCCGCTCAGGCCGAGCTCGTCGAGCTTGAGGATCGTCGCCGAACGGTCGAGCAGACGCATGACGACGCGCTCGCCGTATGCCGTCGGCACGGTCGAGACGCGGATGTCGACTTCCTTGCCGGCGAGCTTGATGCGGATGCGGCCGTCCTGCGGCAGGCGCTTCTCGGCAATGTTCAGGCCGGCCATGATCTTGATGCGCGAGATGATGACCGGCTGGAAGCGCTTCGGCGGCGAGATGATGTCGTAGAGGATGCCGTCGATGCGG
>CBFGUK010000040.1:0-29744 GCA_965651925.1 uncultured bacterium
CTTGCCCCGCTCCGGAACGCTTGTTAGGTGCCGGCGGATCATGCCGGCGGACTTCGTTGAACGTGTCGATCTCGCGGCGATCGCGGCGCGGGTCGGGACTCCCTTCTACCTCTACGATGCCGCAACCGTGCGCGCGCGTCTGGCCGCCGTGCGTGCGATCGCGCCCGGCGGACCGGTGCAGGCGCGCTATGCGATGAAGGCGTGCTCGCTGCGCCGCCTGCTGGAGGAGGTCCGCGCCGCGGACGTCTGGATCGATGCCGTCTCGGGCAACGAGGTGCTGCGCGCCGCCGCCGCCGGCTTCCCGACCGGGCACCGGCCGCCGGTGATCCTGCTCACCGCGGACGTCTTCCGCGACAACGCGCTCGACGTCGTCCTCGAGCACGGCGTGCTGCCGAACATCGGCTCGCCGGCGATGCTCGCGGCGCTTGCGCAGGCGGGGTACCGCGGGCCGATCGCGGTCCGTCTCAACCCGGGATTCGGGCACGGGCACGTGCAGGCGTGCGACACCGGTGGGCCGAGCTCGAAGCACGGCATCTGGGCAGACACGCTCGACGAGGTGCGCGACGCCGCGGCGGCCGCCGGGCTGCCGATCGTGCTGCTGCACGCGCACGTCGGCAGCGGTCCGCAGCTCGACGAGTTCACCGCCAACATGGCGCGCCTCGAGCACTGCTTCGCCGAGCGCCTCGCCGACTTCCCCGATCTCGAAGCGGTCAACATGGGCGGCGGCATCCCGCACCCGTACCGCCCCGAGGCGCCGCCCGTCGATCTCGCGCCGCTCGGCCGCGCGCTCGCCGGCGCGCAGGAGCGGCTGAGCGCGCGCGCCGGCCGGCCGCTGCGCGTCGAGATCGAGCCGGGACGCTACGTCGTCGCGCCGAGTGCGGTGCTGGTCACGCGCGTCACGGACATCAAGGCGACGCGCACCAACGAGAAGGGCCGCGGCCACACGTTCGTGATGGTCGACGCCGGCTTCACCGACCTCGTGCGGCCGGCGATGTACGGCTCCTATCACCACATCACGATCGCCGGCGCGCCGGACGACGCGCCGCGCGAGCCGCTCGTGGTGGCGGGGCCGCTGTGCGAGTCGGGCGATGTGTTCACGCGCGACGAGCACGAGCTCCTCCAGCCGCGGCTGCTGCCGCGGCCCCGGCTCGGTGACCTGCTCGTCCTGCACGACGCCGGTGCCTACGGCGTGCAGATGAGCTCGCAATACAACTCGCTCGGCCGGGCGCCGCAGGTGTGGCTCGAGGACGGCCGTCCGTATCTCGCCGCCCGGCGCGAGTCGCTTGCCGACATCGTGCGCGCCGAGTGCTTCGAGCCGCTCGCCTGAGCCGCGGCTGACCGCATGCCGCCGGCGCGCCCGCCCGCTCCGTCCGCGCCGGCCCCGTACATCGCCGCCGGGCGGGTCCTGCCCGAGCTCACCGCGCGCGCGCTTCTCCTCGGCACGGCGCTGTCGCTCGCGTTCGGCATGGTCAACGCCTACCTCGCGCTGAAGGTCGGGCTCACCGTGTCGGCCTCGATCCCCGCGGCCGTGCTGTCGATGGCGGTGCTGCGCGGCGTGCTGCGCCGCGGCACGATCCTCGAGAACAACGTCGTGCAGACCACCGCCTCGGCCGGCGACTCGCTCGCCGCCGGCATCGCGTTCACGATCCCGGCCCTCATCCTCCTCGACTACGACCCAAGCGGCTTCCAGATCTTCCTGCTCGCCGCGACCGCCGGCCTCCTCGGCGTGTTGATGCTCGTGCCGCTGCGCGCCGAGCTCACCGTGCGCGAACACGCGACGCTGCCGTTCCCCGAAGGCACCGCCTGCGCGACGGTGCTGATCGCCGGCGATCGCGGCCCTGCCGCGGCGCGCCCGGTCTTCGCCGGCATCGCGCTCGGCGCGCTCTACCAGTTCGCCGCCCGCGGCCTGCAGCTGTGGAATCCGGCGGTGTTCGTCAGCGCGCCGGCGCTGCACAAGGCCTCGTTCGGCGCCGAGCTGACACCGCTCTTCCTCGGCGTCGGCTTTCTCGTCGGGGCGCGCATCGCCGCGATCATGCTCGCCGGCGGCGTGCTCGCCTGGCTGGTCCTGATTCCCGCCTTCGATCGCCTCGCCGGCACCGCCGCCGGGACGCTGCTCGGGCTCCCCGCGGACCTCGCCGCGCAGAGCGCGCGACAGATCTGGAGCGGCCAGGTGCGTTTCGTCGGCGCCGGCGCCGTCGCGTGCGGCGGTGTCTGGTCGATGGCGCGCGCGCTGCCGGTCATGCGGCGCGCCCTCGCCTCGCTGCTCGCGGCGGCCCGCGACAGGAACCGCACCACCCGCGCGCGCACCGACCGTGACCTGCCGCCGGCGCTGATCATCGGCGGCACCGCGGCGCTCGGGCTCGTGCTCGCGCTCGTACCGGCTTCGGGCATGCGCTGGCCCGAGGTGCTGCTCGCCCTGCTGTTCAGCTTCTTCTTCGTCGTCGTCTCCGGCCGCATCGTCGGGCTGATCGGCACCACCGCCCAGCCGATCTCCGGCATGACGATCACGGCGCTGCTCGTCACTGCGGCCGTGCTTGCGGCGCTCGGGTACGACGGCCGCACGGGGGTGGCGGCGACGCTGTGCGTCGCCGCGGTGGTGTGCAGCGCCGCGGCCCTGGCCGGCGACACCATCCAGGACTTCAAGTGCGGCGCACTCGTCGGCGCCACGCCGCGCGCGCTCGAGATCGGACAGCTGGTCGGCGTGCTCGCGGCCGCGGTACGGGCCGGGTGGCTGCTGTTCCTGCTCCACCAGGCCTACGAGCTCGGCTCGGCAGCCCTGCCCGCGCCGCAGGCGAAGCTGATGGCGACGCTCGCCGAGGGCGTGATGCACGGCGAGCTGCCCTGGGCGCTGCTGCTGCTCGGTGTGCTGCTCGCGGCAATCGCCGAGCTCGCGGGCATCGCCAGCCTGCCATTCGCGATCGGCCTCTACCTGCCGATCACCACCACCGCGTCGCTGATCGTCGGCGGGCTCATCGCGCGCCGCTGGCAGCGCCGGCGCGAGGACGACCCGGCAACGCTCTTCGCCTCCGGCCTGATCGCCGGCGATGCGCTGCTCGGCATCGCCCTGGCGCTGGTGATCGTCGCCGGCTACGGCGGCGCGCTGGCGCTGCGCACGCCCGCTCCGGAAGGCGTCGCGGAGGCGATCGTGACCGCGCTGCCGTTCGCCGTCCTCGCCCTGCTCCTGATCCGCCGGGCGCGTGGGCCCGCCGCGACACCGCCGAACGCCTGACGCCGCGACAGGCAGCGCCGCACGGCTGCGGGGGCGTCAGCGGCAGGTGACGGCGCGCAGGATCGCCGCCGCGACGGCGGTCGTCGCGGCATGCTGGAGCGCGAGGCGATCGGGCAACGAGAGGTCCGTGCGGCGCCGCCCGCCGGTAGCGAGGACGAAGAACGCATCGCCGTCGACGCGCGCGTGCGCCGGGCGGACGACGTGCGCGAGGCCATCGTGCGCCTGCGCGGCCAGCTCGGTGGCCTCTTCGCGGTTCAGCGCCGCGTTGGTCACCAGCACGCCGATGGTCGTGCTGCCGAACGGCGGCCTGGCACCACCGGCGAGCAGCCGCGCGATGGGCACGAACCCGCGGCCGCCGGCGCGCCGCACGCCGGCGACGATGCGGCCGCGCGGATCGACCACTTCGCCGAAGGCATTCACGGCGACGATCGCTTCCACCATCAGGCCGGATGGCGCCTCGCTGCGCGCGATGCCGATGCCACCGCGACTGCACGCGACCATCCCCGCGGCCTTGCCGACCGTCGCGCCGGCGCCGGCGCCGACGGCGCCCTCCGCCGCGCCGACGGCCGCGGCTGCGGCACACGCCGCGTAGCCGGCGGCTGCGTCGGGCCAGCGACGCGCATCGCCGACGCCGAGGTCGTAGAGCCCGGCGGCCGGCACGATCGGCACGCGCGCATGGCCGGTGTCGAGCCCGATGCCGCGCTCGAACAGCCAGCGCACGACGCCGTCGGCGGCGGCGAGTCCGAAGACGCTGCCACCGGTGAGCAGCACGCCGTGCACGGCACGCGGCTCGACGCCGCGCGTCGGCGCGAGGATGTCGGTTTCGCGCGTGCAGGGCGCGCCGCCGCGCACCGCGACGCCGCCCACCGCCCCGCGCGGGCACAGCACGACCGTGCAGCCGGTGCGCGCGTCGGCATCGGTCCAGTGGCCGACGAGCACGCCGGGGGTGCCGCTGCGCACTCGCCGTGACGTCACAGGATGGCGAGATCGCGCAGGTGGCGCACCGCGCGCGCGACCATCGGCTCGCGCGGAAACGGCGTCAGGTGGCTGCCGCTGAACCAGTGGATCGCCGGTTCTCCCCAGTGCCGCCAGAGCGCGTGCGGGTGCTCGGGCGGCACGATGCGGTCGCCGCGGCCGGCGATGATCAGCGCGCGTTCACGCGGGATGCGCAGCGGGTAGGTCAGCGGCGAATGCAGGCGGTACATCGCCCGCAGCTCGCCGCGCGTGTACGCCGCCGCGGCGCCGCGCCGCCGGCTGGCGGAGAAGAAGCGCCAGGCAAGGTCGCCGATGCACACCGGCGGCACCATCGGGATGACGAAATCGAGATCGGCCACCAGCCCGGCGGTGAGCGCCGCGAGGTAGCCGCCGAGGCTCAGCCCGAGCAGCCCGACGGGCAGCGCCGTGCGGGCGCGCAGCCAGGCGCGCAGCACGTGGATTTCGTAGATCGCGCGGCGCACGGCCGCGTGCAGCGCGGCGGGATCGGGCGCGGCGAACGGCTGTCCGGAGAAGCGCGCCCCGCGCGGCGTGCGGGCACCGTGGTACGGCAGCGTGAGCAGCGCCACATCGAGGCCGGCGCGGAACCAGTCCTCGGCGAACAGCGCCCAGGCATCGAGGCGCGGCGTGCCCATGCTGAAGCCGTGCAGCGCGATCACGGTGCCGCGCGGACGGGCGCGCTCGTGCACCCAGTGCTCGACGAGCATGCCGTCGGCATCCGGCGCCTCCGCCGCGCCGTCATACGGGCGGTACGGCGTCGCAAAGCGCCGGCCGATGATCGCCCCACCCGCCCGGCGGCGCCGATAGCGGATGTCGGCGACGAGGCGTTCCGCGGGCCGATCGAGGAACGCGAAGTAGCGGCGCGGGTTGCGACCGAGCGGACCCGAGACGAACGGCGCCGCGGCAACGCGCATGCGTGGCAGCTCGGCGACATCCGGCATCAGCGCCGCATCGATCACGCGCCGCACGGTCTCGATGACCGCCGTATCGAGCGCGCGTCCGACGCCGGTGAACAGCCATCCGCGCCACGTGTCGCCCGGCAGGGTCGGCACGGGCAGCTCGCGCAGGGCGCTCACGGCGTCGCTCACGACACAGTCAAATCGCACCCGCGTGCGGATCACAACACGAGAATGCGTGCGTCGGGCGCGATCGCCGACGCGTGATCGGCTCACCGCGGCGCGATCGTTGTCCGTCGGCGATCCGCACGCCGCGGTACAAGTTGACACGCGATCGATGCACCTTAGTTTGCCCGCGCACCGATACAACGCACCCGCAGACAGCGGGTGCTGCTCCCAAGAAGGAGGCCGAGATGCTCGTTCGAGTTCGTCATCCCCTGGCCGACGTGCGCGCACTGCAGCGCGAAGTCGACCGCATCTTCCGCAGCGTCGCACCGACCGCCGCTCCGACCGCACCCGTGGAGGTCTCGCGCACCGCCGAGGGCCTGGTGCTACGCGTCGAGCTGCCCGGTGTCGATCCGGCCGCGATCGCGGTCGAGGTCGATGCGGGCGTGCTGTCGATCCGCGCCGAGCGGCGCGAGGAGACGCGCAGCGATGGGCGCTATCACCTGCGCGAGCGTCGCGCCGGAACGTTCACCTACCGGCTGGCGCTGCCCGCCGATCTCGATGCGGCGGCGATCCGTGCCGAGGCGAAGCACGGCGTCCTGACCGTGCGCGTGCCGCAGAGCGCGGACGCCGCGCCGCGCACCATCCCGGTGACCGCCGAGTAACGCGGTCACCCACCTACACGGAGAGTTTCCATATGTCAGTTCAGTCCAACACCAGTGAATCCCTCGCCCGGCGCACGCCGCCGGTCGAGATTTTCGAGAACGACGAGGCGCTCTGGGTGTCGGCCGATCTGCCGGGCGTCGCGCCCGGGCAGATCGAGGTGACGGTCGATCGCGACGTCCTCGCGCTGCGCGCCCGGGCCGATGCCGATGCCGCGACCGGCGCCCGCGCGACGGAGTTCAGCCGTCGGTTCACGCTCGGCGATCCCGCCCGCTACGACGCCGCCGGCGTCAGCGCCACCCTGCGGCACGGCGTGCTCGAGATCCGCCTGCCGAAGAGCGCCCACGCGCGTCCCCGCCAGATCCCGGTCAGCGTCGCCTGATTCCGCTCCCGACGGACGCCGCCACGGCGGCGTCCGTCTCGCCCGTTCCGCCGCGGGCCCCCTATGCTACAGTTGCGGCCATGGATGCGTTCCATCGGGCCGACACTGATCCCGCCGATACCAGCGCCTGGATCGAATCGCTCGATTCGGTGCTCCAGAGTGACGGGCCGCAGCGTGCCCGGTACCTGCTTGGCCGCCTGCTCGAACGCGGCTTCGCCCGTGGGATCGCGCTGCCATTCAGCGCCAATACCCCGTACATCAACACGATCCCGGCCGAGGAGCAGCCGCTCTACCCCGGCGACCGCGAGATCGAGCGCCGCATCAGGAGCCTGATCCGCTGGAACGCGCTGGCGATGGTGGTGCGCACCAACCGCCTCTACCCCGGCCTCGGCGGGCACATCTCGACGTATGCGTCGTGCGCGACGCTGTTCGAGACCGGCTTCAACCACTTCTTCCGCGGCCACGCGGACGGCGCTGCCGGCGACCAGATCTTCTTCCAGGGCCACGCCTCGCCGGGGGTATACGCGCGCGCCTTTCTCGAGGGCCGGCTGAGTGCCGCCCAGCTGCACGCGTTCCGCCGCGAGCTGAGCGGTGGCGGCCTCTCGTCCTATCCGCACCCCTGGCTGATGCCGGAATTCTGGGAGTTCCCGACGGTGTCGATGGGCCTCGGCGCAATCGCGTCCATCTACCAGGCGCGCTTCAACCGCTACCTGCGCGACCGCGGCCTGCACGACACCGAGGGCAGCCGCGTCTGGGCGTTCATCGGCGACGGAGAGACCGACGAGCCGGAGACGCTCGGCGCGATCACACTCGCCGCACGCGAGCACCTCGACAACCTGATCTGGGTGATCAACTGCAACCTGCAACGGCTCGACGGGCCGGTGCGCGGCAACGGCAAGATCATCCAGGAGCTCGAAGCGCTGTTCCGCGGCGCCGGCTGGAACGTCGTCAAGGTCATCTGGGGAGACGACTGGGATCCGCTGCTCGCCCAGGACGACGAGGGGCTGCTCGTGCAACGCATGGACGAGGTCCCCGACGGGCAGTACCAGAAGTACACCGTCTCGCCGGGCGCGTTCATCCGCCAGGACTTCTTCGGCACGCACCCGAAGCTGCTGGCGATGGTCGAAGGCCTCACCGATGCGCGCCTGCGCAAGCTGCGCCGCGGCGGCCACGATCCCGAGAAGGTCTATGCCGCCTACCGCGCCGCGGTCGAGCACCGCGGCTCCCCGACCGTCGTGCTCGCCAAGACGATCAAGGGCTACGGACTCGGCGAGGCCGGCGAGGGCCGCAACGTCACCCACCAGCAGAAGAAGCTGAACGAGAAGGAGCTGCGCGAGTTCCGCGATCGCTTCGGCATCCCGATCGCCGACCGCGACCTGCTCGAAACGCCCTTCTACCGGCCGCCCGACGACAGCGAGGAGATCCAGTATCTCCTCGAACGGCGGCGCGCGCTCGGCGGCCTCGTCCCGCATCGCCGCGCCCGGCCGGCGCGCCTCACCGTGCCCGACCTCGACTGGTTCCGCGAGTTCTTCGAGGAGACCGACACGCGCGAGGTCGCGACGACGATGGCGCTCGTCCGCATGCTGCAGCGGCTGATGAGCGATCCGCAGATCGGCCGCCGCATCGTGCCGATCGTGCCCGACGAGGCGCGCACGTTCGGCATGGATGCGCTGTTCCGCAAGTTCGGCATCTATTCGCACCTCGGCCAGCGCTACGACCCGGCCGACTCCGACGTCGTGCTCTACTACCGCGAGGCGACCGACGGGCAGCTGCTCGAGGAAGGCATCACCGAGGCGGGCTCGATGGCGTCGTTCACCGCCGCCGGCACGGCGTACGCGACGCACGGCGTGGCGACGATTCCGTTCTTCTTCTTCTACTCGATGTTCGGCTTCCAGCGCATCGGCGACCTCATCTGGCAGAACGCCGACGCGCGCGGCCGCGGTTTCCTGGTCGGCGCCACCGCCGGCCGGACGACCCTCGCCGGCGAGGGCCTGCAGCATCAGGACGGGCACAGCCAGCTCCTCGCCAGCGTCGTGCCGACGGTGCACGCCTACGACCCGGCGTTCGCCTACGAGATCGCCGTGATCGTCCAGGACGGCCTGCGGCGCATGTTCGTCGAGGACGAGAACTGCACCTACTACCTCACGGTGTACAACGAGATGTACCCGATGCCCGGCTTGCCGCCAGGTGTCGAGGACGGCATCCGCCGCGGCCTCTACAAGCTCGCCCCTGCCGCCGAGGCGGAGGGCAAGCCGCGCGTGCACCTGTTCGGCAGCGGCCCGATCCTGCGCGAGGCGCTGAGCGCCCAGGCACTGCTGGCGGCACGCAACGTCGCCGCCGACGTGTGGAGCGTCACCAGCTACAGCGAGCTGCGTCGCGAGGCGCTGATCTGCGAACGCTGGAACCGCCTCCATCCCGCCGAGCCGCCGCGCGTCCCGTACCTCACCCGGCAGCTCGCCGCCGAGCCCTGGCCGGTGATCGCCGCCAGCGACTATCTCAAGGCGGTGCCCGATCAGGTGGCGCGCTTCATTCCCGGCGGCCTCGTGCCGCTCGGTACCGACGGATTCGGGCGCAGCGACACGCGCGAAGCGCTGCGGCGCTTCTTCGAGGTGGATGCGCAGTCGATCACCATCGCAGCGCTCGCCGAGCTCGCGCACCGCGGCGCCGTGCCGGTCGAGGACGTGCTCACGGCGATGAACGAGCTCGGCGTGGACCCCGAGGCCGCACCACCCGAGACGCTCTGAGCCCCCGCGGGGGAAGACCTGCCCGCGGGCATGTGCCGGCCATCGGCATCGACAACAGGCGCACCGACACGGCTCACCCGGCGCGGTAGGCGAGCAGCAGCCCGGCCAGATAGATCGCGATCATCACCAGCGGCGCGACCTCGATGCCTCGCCGGCTGTGCTCGGCACGGTCGAGCACGCCGAGCATGGCGAGACTCGTCAGCAGCAGGCCGACCGCGCCAGCGATCAGCAGCGACGGGTCCAGATCCGCGAGCAGCGCTGGCCTGCCGTTCACGAGGTCGAGGAGCACCAGTGACGCCATGTTGAAGCAGTTGCTGCCGAACAGGTTGCCGATCGCCAGGTCGTACGCTTCGGCGCGCACGCTGGCGATCGTCACCACCGTTTCCGGCAGCGTCGTGACCAGCGCAAGCAACAGCATCCCGGCGAAGCCGTGCCCGATGCCGAGCTGATCCGCCAGCGCCGCTCCCGACCAGGCGAGAAGTGGCGCGCTGAGCAGGATCACGCCCGTGGCGGCCGCGAACCCGATCACCGCGCGCCGGTATGCTCGCCGGGTCGGGCGTGACGGGGCCGATGTCGCTTCTGCTGCGAAGGGCGGACCCGGGCGGTTGCGGTGCAGGTGCCGCATGCCGGCCACATAGGCGACGGCAATGCCGAGCGGAGCCCAGCCGACGCCGGCGAACGACCAATCCGGAATCAGCATGCCGAGGAGCGCGATGCTGGTCACGGTGATCGCCACGGTGCCGACCGCGAGCTGGTTCAGCGTCACGCGGGACAGCATCCGCGTGTGCCGCGTGAACAGGTCCGCCAGCGCGAGCACGGTGAGATTCGCCATGTTCGCCCCGAGCAGATCGCCGACGGCCAGACTCGGCGCGCCCTGGAGCACGGCGCTGATGCAGGTGGTGACCTCGGGCAGTGAGGTCGCCGCCGAGACGAGGATCGCGCCGACCCAGAGCCCGCCGAGCCCGGTCTGCTCCGCGATCGCATCCCCGTCGCGCGCCAGCCGCACCCCGGCGCCGACGATCACGATGCCGCTGAGCAGAAACACGAGCCAGACCGGCACGCCGATCTCGCAATCACGCGTCCCGGTTGCGCGCGCCGGGCGGGGTCGGTGACGACACGCCGGCGCGCGCCTCCGCAAGCGGCGCATTCATGCCGAGGCGGCCGGCCGCCGCCCCGGCGGGGGCGGACAGCGGCGCGGCGGCGGCATCGCCGTCCGTGAGCGCCGCCAGCCGCGCGCGCAGCATCGCGCACACGGCGTCGAGCGGGCGATAGCCGTGACGGGCGGCGATCGCCGCCGCCTCGTCCAGCGCCTGCACCGCGGCGTGCGACGGGCCGCCGTGCTCGAGCAGCAGACGGGCGCGGGTCGCCAGCGCGTGAGCCACGGCGTTCTCCGCCTCCTGCTGCCGGCCGAGCCCGATGACGAGATCGGTGTAGCGCTGCGCGGTCTCCGCATCGCCGAGCTCGCACGCCGCTTCGCCGACGAGGACGAGGTTGAACACGTCCGCGCGGAACTGCTGGTGGCGCCGCTGCTCCTCGAGGAGCGCGATCGCCCGCCGCGCCCGCGGTGCATCACCGGCCATCGCCGCCGCCAGCGCGACGCGGGCCGCCGCCCAGTACGTGCTCGAGAGCACGCCGTGCACGGCGTACTGCTCTTCGGCGAGCGTCAGGATCTCGAGTGCGCGCGCCACCGTTCCGCGCCGCAGATGCACATGTGCGAGGCCGAAGCAGGATACCGAGATCGTGTACGGTGAGTCGAGCGCCCGGGCGTTGGCGAGCCCGCGCGTGCCGATCTCTTCCGCCGCCGCGAACGCACCGAGCTCGGCGAGCGCAATGGCGCGGAACGACGCGGCGAAGCTGAACGGCGAGCCGCCGAAGTACATCGCCCGCCGGCCGGCGTCCGTATCGAGCTGCCCGAGCGCCTCATCGAGTGCGGCATCGGCAGCGGCCATGTCCCCGCGCAGCACGCACGCGATGCCGCAGCGGTAGCGCGCCAGCGCCTGCAGGACGGGGTCGCCGAGCCCGGTGGCGATCGCCAGGCTGCGCTGCGAGGTGGCGAGGAAGGCGCCGTAGCGGCCCTCGAGCCACTCGACCCCGCCGCGCTGCAGCAGCGCCACCGCGAGCTCGACCGAATCGCCGCGCTGCTGCGCCAGCCGGACGGCGGCGTCGACGTGTACGGCGACCGCATCGTCCTCGCCCCCGAGCACGAAGAGCTCGTCACGCGCCGCAAGGTGCAGCGCGATCTCGGTCGCGTCGCGCGCCGGTCCGGGTGGCAGGTGGGCCAGTGCCGCGAGCGCCTGCTCGAAGTGCGTGATCGCCTCGCGGTGCGCGGAGTGCGCGGCGGCGCGCTCGCCCGCCTGGCGCGCGTAGGCGACCGCCTTGTCCCACACCTCGCCGCGCATCGCGTGCAGCGCGAGCAGGTCCACGTGCTCACCGAGCCGCGTCGCATGCAGGCGCTCGATGGCGCTGACGATGCGCGCGTGCAGCTCCCGTCGCCGCGCCAGCAGCAGGCCGCCGAGGGCAACCTCGTGCGTCAGGGCGTGTGCGAACGTGTACTCCGGCTCGGGAAACAGGCGCGTCTCGTAGATGAACTCGTTGGCGCGCAGCGTGGCGAGCGCCGCGGTGAGATGGCGCTCGTCGTCGTGATCGAGGATCGCGGCGAGCAGGCTGAACGGGAAGTCCTTGCCGATGACACTTGCGGTCTGCAGGACGCGCTTGACGTCGCCGGCGAGACGGTCGATGCGCGACGCGAGCACCGCCTGCACCGATGCGGGCAGCGGCGGCGGCGCGGCGGGGTCGACGAGCCGGCGCTGTCCGCGGGTCCCGACGAGCGCGCCCTGGTCGACCAGCGCGCGTACGCACTCTTCGAGAAAGAACGGGTTGCCCGTCGCGCGCTCGACCAGCGACCGGCGCAGTGCGGCGAGCTCGGCCGAGTCGCCAAGCAGCTCGACGAGCAGCGCGTCTGCCCCGGGTGACGGCAGCGGATGGAGCGCGATGCGCGTCGCCGCGGCGCGTGCCGGCCAGTGATGCGCGAACTCCGGGCGCGCATTGACGACCAGCAGGAGGCGCCGCTGTGGCAGCGCCGCGGCGAGTGCATCGAGCACGGCGAGCGTTTCGCCATCCGCCCAGTGCAGGTCTTCGATCAGCACCACCACCGGCCGTGCCGCACTCTCGCGGACGATGAGCGCGCGCACGGCCTCGATCGTGTCGCTGCGGCGGCGGGCCGGATCGCCGTCCGCCCACGCCGGATCATCGACCGGCAGGTCGAGCAGCGCGAGCAGCGGCGTCGCCTGCTGCGCGAGCGCGCCGTCGAGCGCATCGAGCCGCTCGCGCACCCGCTCGCGGGCGCGCGGCGGCTCCAGTCCGGGCGTGAGCTCGAAGTAGCCGCGCAGGAGGTCGATCAGCGGCAGGTACGGTGTCGTGCGGCCATGGGCGATCGCGCCGCCTTCGAGTGTCAACCAGCCGCGCGACGCGGCGGTGTGCAGGAGCTCGAGGCAGAGGCGCGACTTGCCGACGCCGGGCTCGCCGACGACGCTCACGAGCTGCCCCTCGCCGGCATCGGCACGCCGCAACGCGGCGGCCAGCACGTCCATTTCCGTCCCGCGCCCGACGAACCGCGTCGCGGCCGTCGCCGCCGCGCCGCGCAGGCGGCGCCGGCCGCCCGCGGCGCCGAGCAGCTCGAAGACCGCGAGCGGCTCGGGCAGCCCCTTCACCGGCACGGCACCGAGCGGGCGAAGCTGGCAGAGGCCGTCGACCAGCGCCGCGGTGGCGGCCGTCAGCCGCGTCGTGCCCGGACTGGCGAGCTGCTCCATGCGCGCCGCCACATGGACGGTCGGTCCCACCGCGTCGTACTCAACCGACAGGTCGCTGCCCACCGAGCCGACGACCACCTCTCCCGAGTGCAGGCCGATGCGGACCTGAGGCTCGACGTCGGCGGCGGTGCGCAGGCGCGCGGCGAGCCGGCGCATCCCCTGCTGCATGGCGAGCGCCGCGTAGCAGGCGCGCGCGGCGTGATCCTCGTGCGCGATCGGCGCGCCGAACACGGCCATGATTCCGTCGCCGAGCACCTTGTTCACCGTGCCCTCGTAGCGGTGGACGGCGCGCATCATCACGTCGATGACCGGGTCGAGGAGCGCGCGGGCGGCTTCCGGATCGAGGCCGACGAGCAGCTCCGTCGAGCCCTTCACGTCGGCGAACAGCACCGTGACGAGCTTGCGCTCGCCGGCGAGCAGGTGGCGATCCTGCCGGATGCGGGTGGCGAGGTGCGGCGGCGGAAACGCCAGCGGCGGCGTTGCCGGCGCCGCGTCGGCGCCAGCCGCCTCGCCGGGTACGAGCGCGGCCGCCGCGGCGAGCAGCTTCTTGCGGTGCCCGAGCGCGGCGACGCCGATCTCCTTCAGATCGGCGTCGGTAAGCTGCGGCAGCAGGGCGAGGTCGATCGCGTGGGCGGCGAACGCGGGACCGTACTGTTCGAGACCGAGTGCCCGCAGCCAGGCGTCGAGTCGCGCGGCGTCGTCTGCCATCACCGGTTCCGGTCCCGCGAAGCGGACACTTCGACTCTCCTCGCCGTCTCGGCCATGGGCAGCCGCGCGCGGCGGCAGCACCCTACGCTGCCGGCACGGTCGGGTCGAGGGTCGCTCACACCGGTGTTGCACGCCCATCCGAGGCGATCCGGTACCCGCGGCGAGCGCGCCCGATTCGCGACGATCGTGCGAGCCGGTTGACGGCGACCGCTCCGGCGGTGAGGGTCGCGGACATGTGGCTCGCTCCGATCGTCCTCGAGGGGCATGTCGTGCGGCTCGAACCGCTCACCGCCGCGCACGCCGCCGCACTCTGGGCGGTGAGCACCAACCCCGCGCTGTTTCGCTACATGCCGCAGGTGCCGCGCAGCGAGGACGACCTGCGCGCCTACATCGCCGCCGCCGACGAGGCGCTCGCCGCAAGTCAGGGGCTCGCATTCGCCACGATCGCGCGCGACACCGGCCGGCCGGTCGGCTCGACCAGCTATCTCGCCGCCGATCGCCGTCACCGGCGGCTCGAGATCGGCGGCACCTGGGTGACCGCGGCGTACCAGCGCACGGCGGTGAACACCGAGGCGAAGCTGCTGCTGCTGCGCCACGCGTTCGAGACGCTCGGCTGCCGGCGTGTCGAGTTCAAGACCGACCGGCTGAACGAGCGCTCGCGGCGCGCACTCGAGCGCCTCGGCGCGATCGAGGAAGGCGTGTTCCGCAATCACATGCTGCTCCCCGACGGGCGCAGCCGCGACAGCGTGTACTACGCGATCATCGACAGCGAGTGGCCGGCGGTCCGCGACCGGCTGACCGGCCTGCTCACTCGTCGCACGCCGGCGTGAGCCGTTCGACGCTCGCCGCGGGGACCCAGCCGCGACGGCCGTCGGCACGGGCGATGAGGTGCCAGCCGTCGCGCTGCTCGGCGATCTCGACCGCCTCCCCCGCGACCGCCGTGAAGTGCTCGGTCCCCCCCGGCGCCGGCTCGAAGCGCGCCGGTGTGCTGCCCGGCGCGACGACCACGGCACCGCGACAGGTCTCGACCGCCGTCACCCGCACCGCGAGGTTGAGCGCCGTGAACAGCGCCGCGAGGCCGGCGATCCCGGCGATGCGTCCAAGGACGGTGGCGCGCTGCGGTAGCAGGGCGCGGGCAATCAGCGCCGCCCAGAGCAGCAGCCAGACCGCGACCAGCGCCGCGGCGAGCTCGCGTGCGGTGGCGCGGAACGCTGCCGGAGCGAGCACCCGCTGCCAGAGTGGCGGGGGCGGCGGCTCGATGTGCGCCTCCTCGCGGGCGAACGCGAGGTTGGCCGCGACGTCGGGATCACGCGGCAGCAGACGCGCCGCGCGCTCGTAGCTCGCGATCGCGCGGCCGAGGTCGCCCTGTTTGACGTAGGCGTTCCCGAGGTTGAAATGCAGCGCGCCGCTCTCGGTGCCGGCAGCGCGCAGCGCCTCCCAGGCACGCACCGCCTCGTCGTAGCGCCCCGCGGCGTACGCCTCGTTGCCGCGGAAGAACGCGGCCTGTGGCGGATCCGCTGCGGCGGTCACACCGGCGAGCCCGCCGAGCGTGAGCGAAACGGCGAGCAGCGCGCCGAGCAGGCGCTCGAGCCCGCGCGTCTGCTCGAGCGTCGCGACGATCCCGGCGGCGAGCCTCGCGAGCGCGTCACGGTCGCCGTGCTGCGCCGCATAGCGCGCGCGCTCGGCGCGATCGAAGAACTGCGCCACCTGGTCGCGCAGCGCCTCGCCGGCACCTGCGACACCGAGCCGCTGGAGCACCCGCTCGCGTTCGACGCCGCCCGGCGGCAGGTCGAGCTTCGCGGCGAGATAGGCATGCAGCGCCGAGATCACGGCATCGTGCGCTGCCGGGCTGTCCGCCGGCAGCGCGCGCGCCGCCGTCAGCGCACGTTGCGCCTCACGGCCGGCGGCGCGGAAGCGCACGCGGCGCGGATCGCCCGCCAGCCGGTCGCGCCGGCGCACGAACGCCTGCACGGCGGCGAACGCCAGCACCGGCACGCCGAGCAGGACGACGAACGGCGCCGTCGCCCAGCCGCTCGCCCGGGCGGGGCGCAGCGTGCCGGGAACATCCTTGATGTATACGATGTCGCGCCCGACCGGCGCCACCGGCGTCTCGGCCGGCGTCGCCGGCGCCGCGTCGAGCACGCCCGCGACCCCGGCCGGCGCGGCGCGGACGGCAATCGGGATCGGGCCGCGGCGGATGGTGCGATACGCACGGGCTGCGGGATCGAAATAGCTGAAGGCGACCGCGGGAATCTCGGCGACCCCGGCGTCGCGCGGAATCAGCACCTGCTCGAACACTCGCCGCGCGTCACCGTCCTCGCCCTTGACTGGCTGGGCATCGTAGCGCCGGAAGCCGTCGCCGGTCGGCACGGCCGGCGGGTCGAGTGCGGCGAGGTTGCCGGTCCCGGTGATCTCCATGCGCAGCGTGATCGGATCGCCCGCCTGGAGCGAGGTCGGCTGCGCGGTCAGGGCGAAGTCATAGGCACCGACCGCACCGGTGAAGCTCGCCGGCCGGCCCTCCTCGGGCAGCGGGAGTACCGTGAGCTCGGTGATCTCGCCCTCGACCTCCACCGGACGCGCGTCGCCGGACAGGAAGGTGTCGAAGAACGGATCGATGCCGTGCCGGCGGCTGAGCACGTTGAGCTGCATCGTCGGCCGCAGCGGGATCGTACCGGCACGCACCGGTGTGAGATGCGTGCGCAGGCGCACCGTGGTGTAGCGCCGGCGATCGATCACCTCACTGCCCTGCTCGGCCTGACCGAACTTCTCGACCGTCACGCCGTCGGCACGGATGACCGGATACTGCAGATCGCGCACGCGCACGTCGCCGACGTAGAGAGTCACCGTCACTTCCACGCGCTCGCCGACGTACACCTCCGGACGCGCCGGCTCGATGGTCAAGCGGAACGCCTGGTCGCCGCCGGGTGCCACCGCCTGCGCCCGCGGCCGCGTGCCGGCCGGGCGCACGCGCACGGAGACCGGGGCCGTTTCGTAGCGCTTGTCGTCATCGCCGAGGACGATGAACGGACCGAGGCGGAACTCGCCCTCCTCGCGCGCGATCAGGCGATAGCGATGCGTCACGGTGGTCGACATGCGGCCGTTGACCACCGACACCTGCGTCGCCGGACCGAGATAGTCGGCGCGGAAATCGTCGACCTCGACGACCGGCACCGGCACGTTCTGCGCGCCCTCGACGCGGATCGAGAGCACGAACGGCTGGCCGACCGCCACCTCCGCCGACTCGACGGACGCACTGACGCTGATCTGCTGCTGCGCCCCGGCCGGCCGCACGCCGGCGGCCAGGAGCAGGGCGACGGCAGCCAGCGAGAACGCGCGCGCCGCGCCGCGCCGCCGCTCACCAGTCGCGGTACGGGTCACCGGTTCCTCCGGGCAGCGGGCGATCGATCTCCAGCGGCTCGAGCTCCTCGCCGCGCGCCGCATCGATCACCGCCTGCGCCGCCTGCTCGTCCGCCGGCCGCTCCTCGGGCTGGCCGGAGGGCGCACCCTGCTCGTCCGCTGCCGGCTCGGGCGGCGAGTCATCCTGGGGCGGCGGCTGTGGCTCCTCCTGCCGGCCTTCCTCTTCCTCCGGCGATTGCGGCTCCTGCTGATCCTGCTGCTGGTCCTCGTGATCTTGCGGCTGCTCCTGCTCCTGCTGCTCCTCCTGCTGCTGCTCCTCTTGTTGCTGCTGATCCTGCTGCTGCTGTTCCTGCTGTTCCTGCTGTTCCTGCTGATCCTGTTCCTGCTGCTCCTGCTCTTCGTCCTTGCGCTGCTGCTCTTCTTCGAGCTTCTTCTTCAGCTCGGCGATCCGTCGGGCGACGAGCTCGTGATTGAACTTCGCGTCCTGGTCGCCGGGATCGGCAACCATCGCCCGCTTGTAATCGACCAGCGCCTGCTCCCACGCGGCGATCGCCGCCTGCGGGTTGGCGTCCTCCTGGGCCGCGCCAATGCGGTAGCGGGCATTGCCGGCATTGTAGGCGGCGCGCCCAATCCACTCCGGTTCACCCGTCGCCAGCACGCGCTCGAGCATCGCGAGCGCTTCGTCGTACTTTTCCTGGCGGTAGAGCGCGGCGGCGAGATTGAACTGCAGCAGCGGCGAGGCGGGTGCATCGATCAGCCCCTCGCCGTAGGCACTGGCCGCCTGCTCGTACTGCCCGGCGTCGAACAGCCGGTTGCCCTCGGCCGCGCGGTCGCCGGGGGGATCGAGGAAGCCCACGAGAAACGGCAGGCAGACTGCGACCGCGGCGGCGCGGGCGCGATCGCGGCGCCACGCCCGGCGCCGTGCAGGACGCGCACCGCGCCGCGGCGCGATCGTGGCTTCGAGCGCGAGCAGCAGCAGCGCCGCCGCCAGCGGCCACTGGAATCGCTCTTCCATGCGGCGCTGCAGCGCACTGGCGACGGAGCGTCGCTCCATCGGTGCGATGTGGTCGCGGAACACCTGATCGAGCCCGAGGCTCGGACCGATTCCCTGCGCGTACGCCCCGCCGGTGGTCACGGCGATGTCGGTGAGCAGCTGTTCGTTGAGGCGGGACTTCACGACCTGGCCGCTGCGATCCTTGACGTACCCGTCGGTACCGAGCGGCAGCAGCTCGCCGTCCGGGGTGCCGATGCCGACGGTGAAAATCTGCACGCCGCGCGCCCTGGCGCGCTCGGCAGCGGCCTTCGCCTCGCCTTCGTGGTCCTCGCCATCGGTGATGAGGATCAGCGCCTCGTACTTGCCTTCGCGCGCCTCGAAGCCGGCGAGCGCCGTGTCGATGGCGCTGCTCAGCGAGGTGCCGCCGCGCGGGATGATCCCGACCTCGATGGCGCGCAACGAGCGTTCGAACGCCGCGTAATCGAGTGTCAACGGGCATTCGAGGAACGCGCTGCCGGCGAACGGCACGAGACCGATCCGATCACCGTGCAGCAGCGGAACGAGATCGAGGATCGCCAGCCGCGCGCGTTCGAGGCGGTTCGGTTTCACATCGGTCGCGAGCATGCTGCGCGAGGTGTCGAGGGCGACGATGATGTCGAGCCCCTCGCGCCGCATCTCCTGCCACTCGAACCCGTACTGCGGCCCGGCGAGCGCGACGACGAGGCAGACGAGCGCCGCCACGCGCAGCCCCGCCCGCCAGCGCGGCCGGCGGCGGTCGACGTGCGGCGTGAGCCGCGCCGCGAGCGGCGCCTCGGCGAAGGTGGCGAGCGCCTGTACGCGTCGGCGCACCAGCGTCAGCAGCACCACCGCGAGCACGCCGACCAGCGGCAGCGCCCACAGCCAGAGCGGCGCGCGCCAGTGCATCACGGCAGCACCCGCAGCCAGGTCTGGGCGAGCAGCGCCTCGCCGGCGAGCAGCAGCAGCGCGGCGGCGGCGAGCCAGACGTACAGCTCGTCGAACTCGAGGTACTGCAGCCCCTCCTGCGGCGTCGTCTCGAGCTGGTCGATCTCGGCGTAGATCTGCCGCAGGCGCTCGGTGTCGGTGGCGCGGAAGTAGCGGCCGCCGGTGGTGTCGGCGATGCGGCGCAGCGTCTCCTCGTCGACGTTCACCGGCACGTTCACGTACACGGTGCGCCCGAACGGATCGACCTGCGGGAACGGTGCCGCACCGCGCGTACCGGCGCCGATCGTGTAGACGCGATAGCCGAGGGTCTTCGCGGCGTCGGCCGCGGTGAGCGGCGGCACCTTGCCGGCGTTGTTCTGACCGTCGGTGAGCAGGATGACGATGCGGCTCTTCGCTTCCGACTGCTCGAGCCGGCCGATCGCCGCGGCGAGTGCCGAGCCGACCGCGGTGCCGTCCTCGATCATGCCGATACGGGCGCGGTCGAGCATCGCCAGCAGCCAGCCGTGGTCGAGCGTCAGCGGCGACTGCGTGTACGGCCGGGCGGCGAACAGCACGAGGCCGATGCGGTCGTTCGGCCGCCTGGCGACGAACTCGCGCACCACCGCCTTGACGGCGTCGAGCCGGTTCGCGCGCCCGCCCTCGAGCTGGAAATCCTCGGCGAGCATGCTGCCCGACACGTCGACGGCGAGCATGATGTCGATGCCTTCGCTGCGCACGCGCGCATCGGCGCGACCGAGCTGCGGCCGGGCGAGCGCGATCACCAGCAGCACGAGCGCCGCCGCCCGCAGCGCGGTCAGCACCCAGCGCCAGCGTGCGCGGCGACCGGGACCGACGGCGCGCACGGCATCGAGCACCGGATACGGCAGTGCCGGTGGCGCCGGACGCCGGCGGCCGCGCGCCAGCAGCGGCACGAACACGAGCAGCAGCAGCGCCCAGGGATCATGCCACTGCACGCGGCACCTCCGGTGCGGTGGAGCTCACGAAGTCGCGCGCCGCGACATAGGCGCGCTCGGCGTCGGCCGGGCTGGGCCGATGGCGGGCGAATTTCACCAGGTCGGCCTCGCCGAGGAACTCGCCGAGCAGCGCACGCTGCGGCGGCGTGAGCTGCGCGGTGCGCTGCGCGCCCTGCAGGAACTCCTCGCTCGTCATCTCGGGCGCGCGCAGCCCGAACCGCGCCTCGACATACTCGCGGACGATCGCCGACAGGCGCACGTAGTACTCCTCGGTCCGCCCCGCCTCCACGAGGCGACCGCCGTGCAGGCGCGCGAGCGCCTCGAGCGCCAGCTCGTGCGGCGGCCGCGGCGGCAGCACGGCCGCGGCGCGCGGACGGTTGACCCAGCGCACGAGCAGCGCCAGCGCGGCGAGCACGAGGAGCACGCCGGCGGCGATGGCGACGAGCAGCGTGTAGTCGCGCGGCACCGCCACCGGCCCCTTGATGTCGCGCGGCTCGCTGGCGGGCGTCGGGCCGGCGGCATCGACGAGACTGCGGACGTCGACCAGCGCCTCGGGCGCCGCGAGATGCTCGAGGTCCCCTTCGGCGCCGCGGCGGAAGCGGATCGTCGGCCCGGGCACGACCTGATCGCCGGTCTCGTAGGTCACCAGCGTGTACCACTGGACGATGACCGTCCGGCCGCCATCCTCGCGCGGCGGATCGCTGCCGAAGTCGACCACCTGGAAGCTGCCGATCGCCCCGACCAGGCGCGGCACGTCGAGCGTGACACCCGCGTCGGCGCTGATGCGCAGCGTGTAGCGCAGGGGCGTGCCGATCGTCGTCGTCCGCGGCTCGACCGTGGCCTGCACGTCGACCGGCGGCCGCGCCGGCTGCGCGAGCAGCGGCGCGGCGAGGACGAGCGACAGCAACAGCGAAGCCGCCCGGAGGGCACTGCGCTGTGGGCTTCGGCTCCGGCCCTCGTGGCTGGGGACGCACCCTGGAGGGCGCCGCTCCGTCGGCGCCTGTTGGATTGAGCGACGCGCGTCCGATGCAACAGGCGCCGACGGAGCGGCGCCCTCCAGGGCGTTCCCCGGTCCGGACGACACTGCATCTCGCAAGCGGTGCTGACGCTTGGTCATCGGCGGCGCTCCCGGGCGCGGAAGAAGCGCAGCAGCGCGGTGGCGTACGGCTGATCGGTGCGCACGGTGACCGCATCGATGTCGAGGCCGCGCAGAAAGCGGTCGCGCTCGGCACGCGCCGCCGTCTGGCGGGTCGCGAACGCGGCGCGCACCGACGGGTCGGAAGTATCGATCACCGTGGTCTCGCCGCTCTCCGCATCCTCGAGCGCGATCAGTCCGACGTCGGGCAGCGTCTGCTCGCGCGGATCCTCGAGCACGACGGCGATCAGATCGTGGCGGCGGTTGGCGATGCGCAGCGGCCGGCGCAATCCGGGGGCGAGCAGGTCGGAGAGCAGGAACGCGACGCAGCGCCGGCGCACGACGCGCTCGAGGTGATCGAGTGCCAGCGGAATGTCGGTGCCGCGACCCTGCGGCGCATGGTTGAGGATCTCGCGGATGACGCGCAGCACGTGCCGCGTCCCCTTCTTCGGCGGCAGCGCGAGCTCGACGCGATCGGTGAAGATCAGCAACCCGACCTTGTCGTTGTTGGTGATCGCCGAGAACGCGAGCAGCGCCGCGATCTCCGCGGCCAGCTCCTGCTTGAACTGGCGCACCGAGCCGAAGCGTGTCGAGGCGCTGGCGTCGACGAGCAGCATGACCGTCAGCTCGCGCTCCTCGGTGAAGCGCTTGACGTACGGCACGCCGGTGCGCGCGGTGACGTTCCAGTCGATGGTGCGCACCTCGTCGCCGGGCTGGTACTGGCGCACCTCGGCGAACTCCATGCCGCGCCCCTTGAAGACGCTGTGGTACTCGCCGCCGAACAGATCGCTCACCAGGTGGCTGGTGCGGATCTGGATCTTGCGGATCGCCTTGAGTTGCTCGCGCGTCAGCACGGGAGAGCTACGTCCGACTCACTCGGCCACAGCGTGGGGAGGACACCGCGTCGACTCGTCCGCCATGCATGCCGTTCGACCGTGTCCGACTCGGTGACCTCCGCGCCGCGGTGGCTGACCTTCTCGCGCAGCCCGGTGGGAAGGGCTCCGACTCACGGCACGGGGACGCCGTCGAAGATGCGCTGCACGAGCGCGTCGGCGGTGAGGTCCTCGGCCTCGGCCTCGTACGAGATGGTGATGCGATGACGGAGGACGTCGGCACCGATCGATTTGACGTCCTGCGGCGTCACGTAGCCGCGGCCGGAGATGAACGCGTGCGCCTTGGCGGCGAGCGTCAGGAAGAGCGTGGCGCGCGGCGACGCGCCGTACTGGATGTACGGCCCGAGATCGAGCTTGTAGGCGCGCGGGTCGCGCGTCGCGACGACGAGGTCGATGATGTACTCCTTCACCTTGTCGTCGAGGTAGATCGCGTCGACGAGCTGGCGCATGCGCACGATCTCGGCGACGGTGGTGACCGGCGATACCGCGGTCTCGGGTGCGGTCGCCGCCATGCGGTCGAGGATGAGTCGCTCCTCCTCGCGGGTCGGGTAGCCGACCGAGAGCTTGAGCATGAAACGGTCGACCTGCGCTTCGGGCAGCGGGTACGTGCCTTCCTGCTCGATCGGGTTCTGCGTCGCCAGCACGAGGAACGGCGTCGGCAGCGTGAACGTCTCGTCGCCGATCGTCACCTGCCGCTCCTGCATGGCCTCGAGCAGCGCGCTCTGCACCTTGGCAGGGGCGCGGTTGATCTCGTCCGCCAGAATGAGGTTGGCGAAGATCGGCCCGCGGCGGGTGGTGAACACGCCCTCGCGCGGATTGTAGATCAGCGTCCCGATGAGATCGGCGGGCAGCAGGTCGGGCGTGAACTGGATGCGGTGGAAGCTCGCGTCGATCACCTGCGCCAGCGTCTTGACCGACAACGTCTTCGCCAGCCCCGGCACGCCCTCGAGCAGGATGTGGCCGTTCGCCAGCAGGCCGATCAGCAGGCGGTCGACGACGTAGCGCTGTCCGACCACCACCCGGCCGATTTCCTCGCGCAGCCCGTAGACGAAGGCCGACGCCTCCTGCACCTGCGCGCCGATCGTCTGCACGTCTCTTTCCATGGATCTCCCGTCGCGGTTTCAACCGCCGAGCGTTACCGATGAGCCGGCGGAGGGTCAAGGCGCGCGCGGCTTAGCGGACGAGCCGCGTCACCTCGGCAAGGCTCGTGATCTGGTGTGTCGGCGCGGGCTCGCGCCGCGGCGCATCGGGTGGCGCAAGCCAGGCGACGGCCAGACCCGCGGCGCAGGCACCGGCGACGTCCTCCGGGTGCGAATCGCCGACCACCAGCGCGTCGCCCGGCGCGCAACCGAGTTGCGCCAGCGCGTCATGAAAGATGGCCGGGTGCGGTTTGCGCCGGCCGACCTCGGCCGAGATGAGGATTGCATCGAAGTGCCGCGCGAGATCGTGGTGGGCGAGCACCGCGCGCGCCGTTGCGGCATCGTCGAAGTTCGACACCAGCGCCAGCCGCCGGTCGGCAGCGAGCCCGGCGAGCAGCGCATCGTGGTCCGGCGGCAGCTCGACCTGCGCGGCGATGTACGCCATGTGGGCCGCGCACAGCGCCTGCGCCGCGCCGGGATCGTCGACGCCGGCGCGCCGCAGGACACGCGCGAAGCGTTCCGCGCTCGAGACCTCGTGGTGCTCGGGGGGCCGCGCGGCGACGATGTCGCGCGACACGGCGATCAGCGCATCACGGAAGACATCGAACGCGATCGGCAGGCCGGTGGCCGCCCACGGTTCGCGCAGCCAGTCGAACGCGAGGTCGGGCCCGCGCCGGAAGCGGACGACCGTTCCGAACAGATCGAACAGGATCGCGCGGTAGCTCACCACTGCAGGCCGGTGCGGCCGGCCAGCCGGCTGCGCTCGCGTCCGCCGGGGAGCTGTCCCGCGAGCAGCGCGCTGAGGACGAGCGTCGCGACGAGGCTGACGCCGTTCAGCTGCACGGCACGTCGATGCAGGGCGTCGAATTCGACTCGGACGGCGGGCGGCGCGTCGGGCTGATGCAGGGCGGGACGCAGCGCGCCGGCACGCGGCTGGACGACGAAGCCGGCGTAGATCGACGCCGCCAGCGCGATCGCCGCCACCCCGGCACTGGCAATCCAGAGATTCGCAGCCGGCCCGCCGCGGCGCCACAGCGTCAGCGCGGCGAGGACCAGCAGCACGCCGCACGCGCAGCCGATTGCGTAATAGGCGGGGAAGATCAGGTTCATGATACGGCCGGCCTCGACGCTCGGTAGCGCACCGAACAGGCGCGGGGCGAGCACGAACGAGACCGAGCCGATCAGCCCGAGCCAGGTGCCGAGCGCGACGACGTAGAGCCAGCGCACCAGCCAGTTCATTGCCGCCGCCGTCCGCTCACTGCAGCCAGGAGCGCGCCTTGGCGCTGGTCAGCGCCTGCCGGCTGTCGAACCCGCTGTCGAGGGCGTGCCAGTGCGTGATCTCCTTCTCGCCGTACTGCCAGCACAACAGGGCGATCTGTCCGTCGATTTCGCTCGGGAAGTCGACGAGGCCGAGCTCCAGCCCCTTGAACTGCCCGCCGCATTCCTCGATTTCGGCGATGCCGTGCTCGAGCTCCTCGACCAGCGCCCGCAGCTCCGGACGCCGGGCGAGCAGCTCGCTGACCTCGACACTCGCCATCGGCTCGTCGGTCTCGCGGGCCAGCGTCTCGATCGCCTGGCGCAGCGCGATGCCCTGACGCTGCATGCGCTGCATGATGAGCTCGAGACGTGGAATCAGCGCGTTGGCCTCTTCGAGCGTGAAGAGGCGCGGCTCCTTGCTCACGTGCATCCCCTACCGTCCGGGCACCATGTCAATTTGACCGCCGGCGGGCAACCGCTGGTTGACGCGGCGGCATGCACGCTTAATTTCGCCCCATGCCACGCCGATCACCCGCCTGGGAAACGGACTTGCAGCGCTTCCGCGAGCGCATGGACGAGAACATCGAACGCGTCTTCGGGTTCGTCGCGTCTCCGCGCTACTGCCTGCATTCCACCTGGCGGCCGTGCATCGACCTGTTCCGGACCGATGACGGCATCGCCGTGGTCGCGGAACTGCCCGGGGTCGAGGAAACGAACCTGCGCGTCACGGTCGAGGGCGGCCGGCTGCGCATCGCCGGTGTCCGCCGCCCGCCCGTCGCACTCGAACAGGCGGAGGCGCTGCAGCTCGAAATCGACTACGGCCCGTTCGAGCGTCTGATCGGGCTGCCGAGCGGCAGCGAAGGGGAGCGCATCACGGCGCACTTCCGGCACGGGATCCTGCTCGTGCGCGTGCCGCTGCGTGCGCCCGAGCGCATCGCCGTCCAGATCACCGAGCCGGCCGGCCCGGCATCCCTCGAAGGATCGGAACCCATCGAATGAGCGAGAGCGAGAAGGAAGAACAGCAGGTGAGTGCGAAGGACCGTGTGTTCGGGTTCGAGGAGGACCTCAGCGGGATCAGCGTCCCCGAGACGCTGCCGGTGCTGCCGCTGCGCGGGGTCGTCGTGTTCCCCTCGGCCATCGTCCCGCTGCTGATCTCGCGTGGCCCGTCGCTGCGCGTCGTCGAGCACGCGCTCGGTGCCGACCGCATGCTGGCGCTGGTGACGCAGAAGAAGCCCGAGGACGAGGCGCCGCAGCCGGACGACCTCTACGTCCGCGGCACCGCGGGGCGCATCCTCAAGATGCTGAAGTATCCCGACCAGAGCGTCCGCATCCTGGTGCAGGGGCTGCGCCGCGTCGACCTCGTCCGCTTCACGCAGACCGAGCCGTTCTTCACCGCGCAGGTGCGCGAGCTGCAGGACGTGCGTGAGCCGTCGGCCGACCTCGAGGCGATGCAGGCGCACATGGTGAACCTCTTCGCCCGCTTCGTCGCCATGATCCCCTACCTGCCCGACGAGCTGCAGGTCGTGGCGATGAACATCAAGGATCCGGGCAAGGTGACGGATCTGATCGCCTCGAATCTCAACATCTCGCTCGACGAGAAGCAGGAGCTGCTCTCCCAGCTCGACGTGCGCCAGCGCCTCGAGCGCCTGACCAGCATCCTCAACCGCGAGATCGAGCTGCTCGAGCTCGGGCAGAAGATCCAGACCCAGGTGCAGGACGAGCTGACGAAGAACCAGAAGGACTTCTACCTGCGCCAGCAGATGCGCGCGATCCAGAAGGAGCTCGGCGAAGGCGATCCGCGTGACAACGAGATCGAGGAGCTGCGCCAGAAGCTCGAGCAGGCGAACCCGCCCGAGGAGGTCCGCAAGGCGGCGGAGAACGAGCTCGAACGCCTGCGCATGATCCCGGTCGAGTCGGCCGAGCATTCGGTCGTGCGCAACTACCTCGAGTGGATCGTCAATCTGCCGTGGTCGGCGGCCACCGAGGACAACCTCGACATCCGCCACGCGCGCCAGGTGCTCGACGAGGACCACTACGACCTCGACCGCATCAAGGACCGCATCCTCGAGTTCCTCGCGGTGCGCAAGCTGAAGAACGATTCCAAGGGACCGATCCTGTGCTTCGTCGGCCCGCCGGGCACCGGCAAGACCTCGCTCGGCAAGTCGGTGGCGCGCGCGCTCGGCCGCAAGTTCGTGCGCATCTCGCTCGGCGGCATGCGTGACGAGGCCGAGATCCGTGGCCATCGCCGCACCTACATCGGCGCCCTGCCCGGCCGCATCATCCAGGGCCTGCGCACCGCAGGGTCGCGCAACCCGGTGATGATGTTCGACGAGATCGACAAGCTCGGCACCGATTTCCGCGGCGATCCGGCCTCGGCGATGCTCGAGGTGCTCGATCCGGAACAGAACTCGACGTTCCAGGATCACTACCTCGACCTGCCGTTCGATCTCTCGACGGTGCTGTTCATCACCACCGCGAACCTGCTCGACCCGATTCCGCCGCCGCTGCGCGACCGCATGGAGGTCATCGAGCTCGCCGGCTACACCGACGAGGACAAGCTGCAGATCGCGCGGCGGCACCTCATCCCGAAGCAGGTCGCCGAGAACGGCATCACCGCCGAGCAGGTGGTGTTCACCGACGAGGGCCTGCTCTTCCTCATCCACCGCTACACGCGCGAGGCCGGACTGCGGAATCTCGAGCGCGAGATCGGCAGCATCTGCCGCAAGGTCGCGCGCGGCATCACCGAGGGCAATACCGACGTGGTCGTCGCGTCGCCGGAGAAGATCCGCGAGCTGCTCGGACCGGAACGGTTCTTCTCCGAAGTCGCCGAACGCACCGACGAACCCGGGGTCGCGGTGGGGCTGGTGTGGACGCCGATGGGCGGCGACATCATCTTCATCGAAGCCACGCGCATGGCAGGCAAGAAGGGCATCACCGTCACCGGGAATCTCGGCGACGTCATGAAGGAATCCGCGCAGGCGGCGCTGTCACACATCCGCGCTCGCGCCTCGCGCCTCGGCATCCCGCCGGACTTCTTCGAAAACACCGATCTCCACATCCATGTACCGGCCGGCGCCGTGCCGAAGGACGGGCCGTCGGCGGGCGTGACGATCGCCACGGCGCTCACCTCGCTCCTCACCGGCCGGCCGGTGCGGCACGACGTCGCGATGACCGGCGAGATCACGCTGCGCGGCAAGGTGCTGCCCGTCGGCGGGATCAAGGAGAAGGTGCTCGGCGCGCACCGCGCAGGCATCAAGACGATCGTCCTGCCGCGCCGCAACGAAAAGGACCTCGAGGACGTCCCCGAGCACATCCGCAAGTCGATGCACTTCGTCTTCGTCGACACCATCGAACAGGTGCTCGAAACGGCGCTCGAACCGACGGGAGTCAGCGAGAGCGTGCGCCCCGCCGCGGCGCAGGCCTGAGCGGCCGTCGGCGCATCCGCACTCGCCTGCGCAGGCGCCGCTCGGGCGGCCCCTGCTCCAGTGCGCCGCGCATTTCGCAGCCGCCGCGGCCCGCATGGTCGCGACGGCGGCGCGGTGCGCCAGGACAGTCTGCCGATTCAGATCGATCGCGGCACGACCGCGACACCGGCGGCCAGCTCCCGCTGGAACCAGTCCCAGTGACCGTGCGCGAGCAGCCACTCGATCCGGTCGCCACGCCACACGACCTGCTCGCCTTCGTACGGCGACGTCCCCGCAAATTTCTCCGTCGCACTGCGCCGCACGTGATCGAGGTCGGCCTGCACGGCCGGGATCGCGCGCAGGCGCCCGTTCCAGCGCTGCACGCGCGCGAACCGCTCCAGCTCGACCCCGAGGAGCCTGAGCGACGAGACGTGCGGGAAGAGCGCCAGATCGGCAACCGAGAGGTCGCCGCAGAGCCACTCCCCGCCACCGAGCGCGTCGTCGAACCGGGCGAGGACCGCTGCGAGATCGCGTTGTCCCGCCTCGAGCAGGCCGGGCGGCGGGTGGTCGGTGCGCCGATGCGTCGGCCACACCCAGAGCGAGATGTCATGGATGATCGCGTCGAGCAGCGTATCCGCGATCCGCTCCCAGTGCCGCGCCCGCGCGCGCAGCCCCGCCGATGACGGCATGAGCGACGGCACCGGATACCGATCCTCGAGATAGGCGACGATCTCGGCGGAATTCGTGACGGTCACCTCACCATCGACGAGGACGGGGACCTCGGCGCGCGGGTTGACCGCCAGCAGCCGCTCGCGTTCGCACAGCGCCAGCGCGTCGATCGACTCGAACGCGATCCCCTTGTGGCGCAACACCATGCGGACCTTGCGCGCGAAGGGACTGAACGGGTTGTCGTAGAGCGTGACCATCGGTCCCCCAGGGCGACGCTCCAGTTCGTCGCTACAGGGCAGCGGCGGCGTAGGCGCGGCCCGGGAAGCTCGCAGCCTCGCGCTCCACGTCGAACCGCCGGGCCAGCAGCCGGCGCAGCTCCGAACGGCCCAGCAGCGCCACCACCTCCGGCACGCTGCCGACGATGCTGCGCCACGCGACCTCGCGCGCGAGGAAGCGCGCCAGGGAGCGCCAGCGGGGCGAGAGCTTGGCGGCGATGAATCCCACGTGACCGATCTCGTCGGCGAGGATTTCGTCGTACAGCTGCGCGATGCGCTCCGCGACCGGGGGATCGTCGGCAAACAGCCGCACGCCTTCGTCGCGCATCGCGCGAAACAGGATGCAGCCGACGACTTCAGAGGCGCCGACGAGTGGCAGCGTCCACTCGTGCGGCAGCGCCACGAACAGCCGGATCGTCGCGCGCAGCGCCAGCTTCGGGAGGATCGTCGGGAACGGCAGGCCGAACATCGCGATCACGTCCGCCAGGATGCGGGTGTGATAGTGCTCCTGCAGCAGCACGTAGAGACGCTCGGGCTCGCGATCGAACTTGTCCTCGTCCTTGCCGTACACCTCGCCGAGGCCGATGCCGAAGCGCTCGGACTGGTTGAGCTTCGCCGTCGCCAGCAGCCACAGCATGCGCCGATCGAGCCCCGGTTCCGGCCGTCGCGCACGCAGGTTCCTGACGAACGCCTCCGGATCCGCCGCATAGAGCGGACGCGGATGACTCGAGAGCTCGGCGAAGAACTGCTCCCGGCGCGCGAGCTGGCGCCGAACCGGATCCGCGGCGCCCTCCGTCCGGATGAGAAACTCGCGGTAGCCAGGCACACCATCGAGGGATGTGGACCGGACCGTCATGGCGCTTCCCCCGGCTGCCGCCTCAGGTGGGCGGGTACTCGTCGTATTGCGGCAGGTCGTCGGCAATCGTGAACCACGGCGCCTGCGAGCCGACGAAGATGTGACAGTGCGGGCGCAGGCCGGGGTCGGTGTCGAGAGCCCCCAACGGCACGACCGTGAAGCTGCGCGCCGGAATCGACGCCGGCAGCGGCGAGCCGCAGTCGCCGCAGAACGCCTGCGTGAAGCGCTCCGCATCGGGGACCTTGTAGCGCACGACCGCC
>CBFGUK010000041.1:0-29693 GCA_965651925.1 uncultured bacterium
CCATCGGCCCGAGCGCCGTCGCCAGCAGCACGTGCGGCACCAGCACCGCGAGATACAGGGTGCGCCAGCCGCCAGTGCCGGGAAACGGTTTGGAACCGTAGAGCGTCCAGCGCGTGACGTAGAAGACGAGAAACAACGCCGCCAGCGCCGTCGCGGTCAGCATCGCGTTGCGGTGTCGCAGCCGGTCGCGGCGCGCGCGGATGACGTACCAGCCGTACAGCAGGCTCGCGCCGCTGAGCAGGATGCAGGTCGTCGAGACGACGGTGAGAAACTGCAGGGACATGTCGCGCGTTCTATCCGAGGGGCGCCGGCCTGCCCACCACGGGCGGGCACAGTTCAGCCCGCCCCTCTCGCGCCGCGCGGCCGGGACTGCTTCATTCGCCGGTATGCGCCCGTTGGTCGGACTGCTCGGCAGCATCGCCTGCCTGCTCGTCGCCTGCGCCGCGCCCGCCGCGGCGCTGTCCGGGCCCGAGCTCGATGCCGCCGCCGGGCGGCTCGAGCACGCCGTGATCGCCCCCTGCTGCTTCCAGCAGACGGTCGCCGATCACCGCAGCCCGCAGTCCGACGCGCTGCGCAACGACATCCGCCGCCGGCTGCGCGCCGGGGACAGCGAGGCCGCGATCCTCGCCGCCTACGAGCGCGAGTACGGCGAACGCATTCTCGCCGCCCCGCACACCGCCGGGTTCGGCCTGCTCGCCTGGCTGACACCGGTCGTGGCGCTCGGCCTGGCCGGGCTCGCGGTCTGGCGCTGGCTGCGCCGGCACGAGGCACGCCCCCGAGCGGCAGCGGGGCCGCAGCCGGCGTCGTCTCCTCCCGTCGACCCGGCGCTCGCCGCCCGGCTCGACGCCGAGCTCGCCCGCCTCGACTGACGCCGGAGTCGCGGCCGCCCGCTCACACGCGGTAGCGGCGCAGCTGCGGCAGCAGCAGGGCGACGGCGAAAACCACGACCAGCGTGCCGATGCCGCCGCTGACGACGGCGAACACCGGGTCGGTCGCCGCGGCGACGAACCCGGCGCGCACCGCGCCGAGCTGGTTCGAGGCGCCGATGAAGATGAAGTTCACCGCGCTCACCCGTCCGCGCAGCTCGTCGGGCGTGGCGAGCTGGATCGCCGTGGCGCGCATGACGACGCTCACCTGATCGGCGATGCCGCACGTGACGTACAACGCCACCGAGAGCGGGAACGACGTCGACAGACCGAAGCCGATGGTCGCGACGCCGAAGACGGTCACCGCGGTGAGCAGCGCATGGCCCGCGCGGTTGATCGGCGGCAGCACGACGAGCGTCACCGCGGTCAGCAGCGCACCAGCTTCGAGCGAGGCGGCGAGAATGCCGTAGCCGCGCGCGCCGACGCCGAGGATGTCCGTGGCGTAGATCGGCAGCAGCGCGGTCGCCCCGCCGAACAGCACCGCGAACATGTCGAGCGCCATGCAGCCGAGCACGATCTCGTTGCGGCGCACGAATCGCAGGCCCGCCCGCATGGCCGCCCAGGTCATCGCCCGCTGCGCGCTCACCCGGCGCGCCGGCCGCAGCAGGGCGAGGAAGCCGATCGAGCAGACGAGCAGCAGCGCGATGCTCGCATACGCCGCGGCGATGCCGCCCTCGCCGATGATCAGCCCGCCGGCCGCCGGGCCGGTCATGAACGCGAAGGCCTGGACGGAGGACGCGAACGTCACCGCGCGCGGGAACTGTGCGCGGCTGACCAGCGACGGCAGCAGCGCCGCGCGCGCCGGGTTCTCGAACGCCGCCGCCGTGGCGGCGATTGCCACCGCGCCGTAGAGCGCCGGCACGGCGATGCGGCCGCCGGCCGTCAGCCCGAGCAGCAGCAGCGCGCAGCCGAGCGGCACGAGCTGCGCGAACATGATGATGCGCCGCCGCTCATAGCTGTCGGCGACCGCGCCGCCGACCAGCGTCAGCGCCAGCACCGGCACGAACTGCACGAGCCCGATCAGGCCGAGGTGGAACGCCGACTCGGTGAGCGCGTAGACGTGCCAGGCGATCGCCGCGCGCAGCATCGTCATCGCCGCGCCGCCGGCGAAGCGGCTGGTCAGATAACAGACGACGTTGCGGGTCAGGATCGGCGCGGCCATCGGCAGCGCTGCTGCTCAGCCGATCGCGCCGGGGAAAGCAATCGGCGGTCAGCGCCGCGGCCCGACGCCGGAAACATTGACGCATCTGGCGATGTGTGCGTTTTTCGCACCGTCGATTTTCGAGGCCGGGAGGACGCGGGCATGGGGACGAAGCTCTGGATGCTGCTGGGTGCCGCCGCTGTGGCGGCCGTCGTCGATGCCGCCGCCGTACGGGCGCAGTCGTGCAACGACTTCGACGACTGCACGCAGCTCGACATGTGCGTCGACGGCATGTGCACCGGGATGACGATCCCGAACTGCCCGTGCAACGACAACAATCCCTGTACCGAGAACGACATGCTCGTCGGCGGCGTGTGTCAGGGCACGCCGGTGCAGGGCGTCCCGTGCGGCGATCCGGGATGTGAAGGCACCTGCGGCCCGGGTGGAACGTGTCTCGCGGACTTGGACAAGCAGGGCGATCCCTGCACCGACGCGGCCGGCGCCTGCACCACGGGCGACATGTGCCTCGGCACGATCTGCTTCGGCATGTTCATGTTCTGCCCGGATGCCGACGACAACCCGTGCACGCTCGACATCTGCAACCCGGCCACCGGCCTCTGCCAGACGTTCCCCGATCTCGCCCCCTGCGATCCGCAGTGCGAGACGTGCAGCGACGGCGAGTGCCTGCCGGTCGACGACGGCACCAGCTGCGACGACTTCAACGAGTGCACCGGCGCCGGCACGTGCAATGCCGGCGAGTGCGCCGACGGCGCGCCGATCACGCCGGGCGACGACACGCCGACGCCCACGGCGACGAGCACGCCGGGCACCCCGACCGAGACGCCGACGGGTACGCCGGATGCGCCGACCGTCACCGTGACCGGCACGCCGACCGGGACGGCGGCGGCCACCGCGACGGCCACGCCGACGCACACCCCGCCGGCGCCGACGCCGACCGACACACCGGTCCCGTCTCCGACCGAGACGGCCACCGGCACGCCGACCGGGACGGCGGCAGCCACCGCCACCGCCACGCCGACCGGCACGCCCGCGGGAACGGTCACGGCCACCGTCACGTTCACGCCCACCGGCACGCCGGCCGGGACGGTGACGGCCACCGCCACGTTCACGCCTACCGGGACGCCGACCGGCACCGCCGCCGCGACGGCGACCGCCACCGCGACGGGCACCCCGGCGGGTACGGCCACGGCCACGGTGACGGCGACGCCGGCAGGCACCGCGAGTGCGACGGTCACCGCGACGCCGACCGCGACACCGACCCGCACGCAGGTCGAGTCGACCGCCACCGCGACTGCAACGGCGACGATGACGGCACTGCCGGTCGAGGCGACGATCGTCGTCGGCGCGGCGACCGGCGCGCCCGGCGCAACCGTCGCCTTCAGCACCACGCTCCAGACCGACGCCCAGATCGCCGGCGCCCAGGTCGACATCGAGTTCGCGCCGCAGACCCGCATCCTCGCCACCGAGGGCGGCGACCCGGCCTGCGCGGTCAATCCGGCAATCAACAAGGGCGATTCGTCGTTCGGCTTCCTGCCGCCGGACTGCACGCCGGGCGACACGTGCACCACCGTGCGCGCGATCATCCTCTCGTTCGAGAACCTCGATCCGATTCCCAGCGGCAGCGAGCTGTTCGCCTGCCAGGTGGAGGTCGCGGCCAGTGCGGCGGACGGCACCTATCCGCTCATCTGCGCCAACCCCGGCGCCGGCAACACCGAGAGCGAGCGCGTCGGCGCCACGTGCGAGGCCGGCCAGATCGTCGTGGAGGGCGGCGTCGTGACGCCGACCGCGACGGGCACCGCGACCGAGACGCCGATCGTGTCGCCGACCGCGACCGCGACCGCCACCGTCACCGGCGACACGCCGACGAGCACGCCGACGGCGACCCGTACCCCGACCGGCGACACGCCGACGCCGACGGTCACCGGCACCATCGAAGCCTCGCCGACCGCGACGGCGACGATGGGCACGACGCCGACCCGCACGTCGTCCGCTGCCCCGACGCGCACGCGCGTACCGCAGGGCCACGATGACGACTCGTGTCAGGTCGTCGCCCCGGCGCAGTCGGGCAGCGCCTGGCTCCTGCTGCTGCCGGTCGCCGTGCTGCTCGCCGCACGCCGGAGGCGCGATCGCCGACGCGATCGCTGATCGACTGACCTGGAGGGCGCCGGGCGTGTGAAACAATCCCGGCTGCCGGCATTCGACACGCGCATCTCTTTCCTGAGTCCCCTCTCCCCGCCAGGGGAGAGGGTCAGGGTGAGGGGCATCCGACACGTCCAGCGAGCAACGGGCCGCGCGCGCAGCGCGCAGTCGGAGCGGGGCTGGGCGACGGCATTGACCGATGGCCTGCGGTCTGCGGAGGCGCAGAATCCTTCACACGCCCGCCGCTCCGTCGACGCCTGTTGGATCGGGCGACGCTTGTAGCCGCGTTGCCCTGCGGCCGGCGGCGGCGTCAGCACCGCCGGCGGGGCCGAGCGGCGCGGCATGCCTCTGCCGGGCCCCGCCGCTGCGGGCGACGCTGCGCGTCGCCGGCGGCCACAGGTGCCGCGGCTATACTCGCACTGAAGGTTGCCCCCGCCGCTCGATCCAACAGGCGTCCTGACGGGAAGCGAAAAGGAAGAGCAGAAAGCGAAAAGTCGGACCTCTCCTACTTTCCCCTGCCCTTTCCGCTTTTTCTTTCCGCTTTCCGCTGCGCTTCAGACCGGCGCGATCTCGACCGGCACGCCGTTGAGCACGGCGTTACCGGAGAGCGGATCGAGATCGAGCTCGTCGACCAGCCGGTTGCAGTTCACGCCGGGATGCGCGCTGGCCACCCCGAGCTGGATGCCGGGCAGGTCGTGCCCCCAGCCGTGCGGGATGCTGACCACGCCCGGACGGATCGCGTCGGTCACCTCGACGGGTACGTCGATGCTGCCGACGCGCGAACGAACCCGTGCCCGCCTGCCGTCCTGCAGGCCGAAGCGGCGCGCGTCCTCGGGATGCACCCACAGCGTGCAGCGCGCCTTGCCCTTCACCAGCACCGGCGCGTTGTGCATCCACGAGTTGTTCGAGCGCAGCTCGCGGCGGCCGATGAGCACGACGTCGTCCGCCGCGGCGTCGAGGCCGGCGCGCAGACGCGCGACATCGCCGAGCAGCAGCTCCGGCGCCAGCTCGATCTTGCCTGACGGCGTGCGCAGCACCTCGGGGATACGCGGTTCGAGCGCCCCGAGGTCGAGGCCGTGCGGAGCCGCCTCGAGCTGCGCGAGCGTCAGCCCGTCGGGCACCGCGCCGAAGCGGTCGCCGTACGGACCGGCGCGCAGCAGCAGATCGAGCAGCCGCTCGGGGCCGCGGCGCGGCGCGAGCGCGGCGAGGATCTCGTGCGCCTCGCGTCCGGCGAGCGGTGAGTTCGCAGCGCCGAGCGTCTGCTCGACGAGCTGCAGCGCGACGAAGTCGTCGAGCGCGTCGACATCGGCCTGGGCGCCCTGCCCCATGAGGATGCCGAGCAGGCGCAGCACCGTGCGCCACTCCGGCTGCTGCCCGTCGGGCACCGGGAACAGCGCCGGCGAATACGTCGCGACGTTGCGGATCGCGAGCTGGCGCAGCGCGAGGTCATAGTGCGGCTGCTCGAGTGGCGAGAGCCCGGGCAGGATGACGTCGGCGTGGCGCGTCGTCTCGTTCAGGTAGATGTCGAGGCTGATCATGCAGTCGAGTTGCCCGAGCGCCGCGTCGAGCCGCGCCCCGTTCGGCGTGCTCAGCACCGGGTTGCCGGCGACCGTGATCAGCGCCCGCACCTGGCCGTCACCGGGCGTTTCGATCTCCTCGGCGAGACAGGCGGCAGGGAATTCGCCGAAGACTTCCGGCAGGCCACGCACGCGGCTGTGGCGGCGGCCGAAGCGCACGCCCTTGCCGCGCCCCGGCGTGCCGCGCGTATGGCCGGCACCGCTCGCGGGCTTGGTGAACATCGCGCCGCCGGGCTGGTCGAGGTTGCCGGTGAGCACGTTCAGCACGTCGATCAGCCAGCTCGCCAGCGAGCCGAAGCGCTGCGTGCAGGTGCCGATGCGGCCGTACACCGCCGCACTGCGCGCACGCGCCAGGTCGCGCGCCAGACGGCGGATCTCCGACGCGGCGATGTCGCAGCGCGGCGCCACCCGCTCCGGCGTGAAGTCGGCCGCCGCCGCGCGCAGCGCGTCGAGGCCGGCGACGTGCTCGGCGAGCCGCCCGAGCCGCACGAGCCGCTCCTCGAACAGCACGTGCACGAGCGCGAAGAGGAAGTACGCGTCGGCACCCGGACGGATGGCGTGATGCTCGTCGGCCTCGGCCGCCGTGCGCGTGCGGCGCGGGTCGATGACCACGAAGCGCCCGCCGCGCTTGCGCAGCTCGCGCAGACGGCCGGGGACGTCGGGAGCGGTCATCAGGCTGCCGTTCGAGGTGAACGGATCGGCGCCGAGGATGAGCAGGAGATCGGTGCGGTCGAGGTCGGGGACCGGCACGCTGAGCGCGGTGCCGAACATCAGGCCCGCCGACACCTGCTTCGGCATCTGGTCGACGGTGCTCGCCGAATAGAGGTTGCGCGAGCCGAGCGCGCGCAGCAGCACCGGGTTGTAGAGCATCAGCGCGAGATTGTGCGCGCCGGGATTGCCGAGATAGGCCGCCACCGCGTCGCGCCCATGCGCCGCGATGATCGGCGGCAGCCGCCGCTCGATCTCGGCGAACGCCTCGTCCCACGACACCGGCACGTGCCGGCCGTCGCGTTTCACCAGCGGCGTGCGCAGGCGGTCGGGATCGGCATCGAGCTCCTTGAGCGCATAGCCCTTCGGGCAGATGAAGCCGCGGCTGAACACGTCGGCGGCATCGCCGCGGATGCCGATGACCTCGCGACCGCGGGTGTGGATCTCGAGCCCGCAGGTCGCCTCGCACAGCGGACAGGTGCGGTAGTGAACCCCTTCGGCAGCAGTGGTGTCCATGCGCCGCCGTGTAGCACGGGTGTCAGTTCCGTGCGTAGGGAAGAAACGGTGACCGGTGACCGGTGACCAGTGGCCGGTGACCAGTGACCGGTGACCGGTGAGGGTTGCGCTCCCGCGCGTTGCCTTGTGCGCGAGCCAACGTCGGTCCGCTCAGCCGACGGCAAGCGGGACGGCGCGTCGCGGAGCGGGAAACGCGGCGTCGAGCTCGGCGAGATCGGCGGCCGTGAGCGTCAGGTCACCGGCGGCGGCGTTGTCGCGCACGTGTGCCGGGGTCGTCGCCTTGGGGATCGCGAACAGCGCCGGCAGGCGGGTGAGAAACGCGAGGATTACCTGACGCGGCGTGGCGCCGTGACGCGCGGCGACCGCCTCGAGCACGCGCGCCGCCGCGCTGCCGCGCCGCGGCAGGGTGCCGAACGGCGTGTAGCCGACCACCGCGATGCCGGCCGCGTCGCAGAACGGAAGCAGATCGCGCTCGATGCCGCGCCGGCCGAGGTCGTACCGCACCTGGTTGCAGGCGAGCCGCGTGCCGCCGAGCGCATCGATCGCCTCGCCCAGCTCGGCGACATCGAAGTTGCTGACGCCGATCCAGCGCGTCTTGCCGGCCGACACGAGGTCGTCGAGCCCGCGCATCGTCTCGCCGATCGGGTGCGATCCCGGCCAGTGCAGGAGGTAGAGATCGAGGCAGGCGACGCCGAGGCGGCGCAGGCTGCGCTCGCACGCCGTCACCGTGCCGGCGCGCGACGCGTTGTCGGGCAGCACCTTCGACACGAGGAAGACGTCCTCGCGCCGCCGGCCGCGCAGCGCCTCCGCGATCACCGTCTCGGCGCCGCCGCGCCCGTACATCTCGGCCGTATCGATGTGCGTCATGCCGAGGTCGAGCCCGAGACGCAGCGCCGCCACCTCGGCAGCGCGCAGGCGGCGCGACTCGCCCATCTGCCACGTGCCCTGCCCGATGACCGGCACCGGCACCCCGGTCCAGCCGAACGGCTTGTGCTGCATGATGAGAGGATACCACCGCCGGCCCGCCGACGGGCGGGCAATCCGGCCGCCGGCCGAACAGGACGCGGATCCGATTTCCTCTTCCGACCGGCGCAGCATTCGCATAGGGAGGCCGGGATTCACCCCCCGCGGGCAGGTGAGGGGACCGATCTGAGCATCACGAATCGATACGCGCTCGCGCTCGCGCTGATCGCCGGCGCCGTTCTGCTGCGCCTCGCGCTGGGCTCGCTCCTCGTCGACGATCAGCCCTACGCGCCGCTCTATCTCGCCGCGCTGGGCGCGGCCTGGTGGACGGGCCGCGCCCCGGCGCTGGTGGCCGCGCTGGTCGGCTATGCAGCGACGAACCTGCTGTGGGCGTCGCCGGACGGTCCGGCGACGATTCTCCCCGCCGACCGGCAGGCCCTCGTGCAGGGGCTCCTCTACTTCGTCCGTGTCGGCGTGGTGGTGCAAATCACGCACCTCGCGCGCAGCGCGCGCGAGCGCGCGCAGGCCGGCGAACGGGCGGCGCGCGAGCGGGCCGACGCGCTCGAGCGTCTGCACGCCGAACGCGATCGCGTGCTCGCCGCGCTGCGCACCAGCGAGGAGCGCCTGCGCGGCATGTTCCGCCAGGCGACGGTCGGCATCGCCGAGACCGATCGCAGCGGCCGCTTCACGGCGGTCAACGACGCGTACTGCGCAATGGTCGGGCGCGACCGCGAGACCCTGCTCGGATTGCGTCTGCACGACGTCACGCATCCCGACGACCTGCCCGGCAATCTCACGCGCTTCGAACATCTCGTCGGAACCGGCGAGGGCTTCATCATCGAGAAGCGCTACCTCCGGCCGGGCGGCGACGCGATCTGGGTCGCGAACAGCGTCTATGCGGTGCAGGACGAACGCGGCGCGCCGCAGTGCTTCGTCGCCATCTGCGTCGACATCAGCGCGCGGCGGGCGGCGGAGGCGGAACGCCGGGCGCTGACGGCGGCGGCGGAGCACGCCCGCGCCGACGCGGAGGCGGCCAACCGCGCCAAGGACGAGTTCCTCGCCACCGTGTCGCACGAGCTGCGCTCGCCACTGCAGGGCATTCTCGGCTGGCTGACGCTGCTCAAGCGCGGGCAGCTCGACGCCGGGCAGACCCGGCGGGCACTCGAATCGGTGGAACGCAGCGTGCGCCTGCAGGCGCAGCTCGTCCACGACATCATGGACGTCTCGCGCATCGTCGCCGGGCGCATCGAGCTCGAGCGCGAGCCCATCGATCTCGCGGCGCTGCTGCGCACGACCGCCGACGAGCACATGCCCGCCGCCGTCGCCAAGCGGCTGACGCTCGCGGTGCACGCCGGCGCGTGCGGGCTGCTGCTCGCCGATCGCGACCGCCTGCATCAGGTGATCGCCAACCTGCTCACCAACGCGCTGAAGTTCACCCCGCCCGGTGGACGGATCACCGTCGGCTGCGCGCGCGTCGGCGACGAGGTGGAGGTGACCGTCGCCGACACCGGCGACGGCATCGATCCGGCCTTCCTGCCGCACCTGTTCGAGCGCTTCTCGCAGGCCGACAGCTCGAGCACGCGCCACTTCGGTGGCCTCGGCATCGGGCTGGCAATCGTCCGCCATCTCGTCGAGCTGCATGGCGGCCGGGTGACGGCGGAGAGCCCCGGCCGCGGCCACGGCGCGACGTTCCGGGTCCGCCTGCCGGCGGCGCTCGACGAGCCCGACGAGCTGCCGGCAGCGGGAACCGCGCCGGTGATTCCGCGCCTCGACGGCGTCGAGATCCTGCTCGTCGAGGACGATCGCGATGCATTGGAGGCGATGACCTTCGCGCTCGCCGCCAGCGGCGCGACCGTCCGGCCGGCCGACTCGGCGCGCGCCGCCTTCGACGCCTTCCTCGAGCAGCCGCCCGACCTCGTCGTCTCCGACCTCAGCATGCCCGAGGAGGACGGCTACAGCCTCCTGCACCGCCTGCGCAGCGCCGTGCCCCAGCGCCGCGTGCCGGCCATCGCGCTCACCGGCCTCGCGCGCCCCGAGGACCGGGCGCGCGCGCTCGCCGCCGGGTTCCTTGCGCACGTGTCGAAGCCGGTCGACCCCGATCAGCTGATCGAGATGCTCGCCGCCATCGTCGCGCGCGAGATGCCCTCGCAGTGAGCGGCGGGGTGGCGGCGCAGGCTCAGCCGCAGCACTTCTTGTGCTTCTTGCCGCTGCCGCACGGGCACGGATCGTTGCGCCCGACCTTCGGCTCGGCCCGCCGCACCGGCTCCTGCACTTCGTGCGCGTGCTCGTGGTCGCAGCCCGGACCGTGCTCGTGCTTCGCCATCGCGCGACCTCGCCACACCCGGCTGCGCCGGTCAACTGCCCCCGGGCAGCGGGCCGCATCCGCAGATGACTCCGATGACGCGGAAAGGGCGCGTCGTGGTCCTCACTTCGCGTCCTCCGCGCCTCCGCGGCCACATCACCTGGTCACCGGTCACTGGTCACCGGTCTCGTCCTTCGACTAGCATGGCGCGCGCATGCAGCCGCTGCTCACCGAGGCGCAACGCGAGCTCGTCGCGCGCGCCGCCGCGCTGGCGGAGCGTTTTGCCGCGCGCGCCGGGCAGCACGATCGCGACGGCAGCTTCCCGCACGAGAACTTCGCCGAGCTGCACGCGGCCGGATTCCTCGCCCTGCCGCTGCCGCCCGAGCTCGGCGGCCAGGGGTTGTCGATTTACGACTTCTGCCTGCTGCAGGAAACGCTGGCGCGCGGCTGCGGCGCGACGGCGCTCGGCACGAACATGCACGGGTACAACCTCGGCGGCGGGCTGCACCTGTTCACCGAGCCGTTCCGCCGCCGGCTCGCCGCGGCGGTGGTGCACGACGGCGCGCTCGTCGCCTCGAGCATCTCCGAGCCCGGCGCCAGCCTCGGCAGCCCGCAGGTCGTCGCGCGCAAGGTCGACGGCGGCTATCGCGTCACCGGCCGCAAGTACTTCTGCACGCTCGCGCCGGCGCTGCGCGTCTTCCTGTTCAACGCCCGGCTCGAGGGCTTCGCGCAGCCGGGGCTGTCAGGCACCGTCACGCTCGCCGCCGAACGCGGCACCGACGGCATGCGCGTCGTCGAGACGTGGGATGCGATGGGCATGCGCGCCAGCGGCAGTCACGACATCGCGTTCACCGACGCGTTCATTCCCGACGAGTGCCTGGTCGGGGTCGAGGGCGCCGGCACCGAGGGCGGCGCCGCCTGCCTGCCGTGGTACGCGCTCGGCCTCGCCGCCACCTACACCGGCATCGCCGCGGCGGCGTACGAGTTCGCCGCCGACTATCTCGGCCGCCGCCGCCTGCACCCGCTGCCGCAGACGGTCGCGCATCTGCCCGGCAGCCAGTTCACGGTCGCCGAGATGCACATCCAGCTCGAGACCGCCCGGGCGCTGATCTACAAGACCGCCGCCGAGCTGGCACACGGCGCCGACTTCGGCGCGGCGCTGCTGCCGGCGGTGGCGGTGCCGCAGTACGTCGCGACGCGCAACGCGCTCGCGGTGGTGACCGCGGCGATGCAGGTCGTCGGCGGCCCGAGCCTCACCCGCGGGCTGCCGCTCGAGCGCTGGTACCGCGACGTGCGCGCCGGCACGCTGCATCCGTACACGCACTACTGGCTGCTCGAGATGCTCGGCAAGACGGCGCTCGGCATTCCGCTCGACCACGAGCCGCGCTGGCTGTGACGGTCGCGCCACGGCATCCGCGCCGATGATCGATTCCGCCCTCGGCCGCGCCGGGAGCCGCGTCGCGCGGCAGCTCGACCGGCTCGCCGCCGCGCTGCTGCGCCGCGGCGTCCGGCCGGACACGCTCTCCTGCACGGCTCTGGCGCTCGGCCTCGGCGGCGCGCTGCTGTTCTCCGTCGGGCACGGCGGCTGGGCAATCCTCGTCCTGCTCGTCTCCGGCCTCTGCGATGCGGTCGACGGCCGCGTCGCGCGGCTCGGCGGGCTGGCGACACCGTGGGGCGGCGTGCTCGACCTGACATTCGACCGCATCGTCGAGGCGGCGGTGCTGCTCGGCATCGCCCTGCCGCATCCCGCCTGGCACGCCCCCGCACTGGTGCTCGCCTGCACCTGGTATGTGAACCTGTGCGTGTTCCTCGCCGTCGGCGCCGCCACCGAACGCGCCGGCGAGAAGCTGATCGTCTATCCGCCCGGGCTGCTCGAGCGCAGCGAGTCGCTTTTCTTCGCGCTCGTCGTCGTCCTCCTGCCCGGCTGGGCACCGGCCGCCGGCTATCTCTACGCCGCGCTCGAGCTCGTCACCGCCGCGCAGCGCTTCCGCCACGGCCGCCAGGTGCTGCGCGGCGGCAGTTGATCCGGCTCGCCGCGGCGCGCGCCACCGGACGTGCGCCTGGCGGCAGCGCGGATGGCGAGCGAGACGCCCGACGAGCCGCGTGAATCCGCCGTGCCTGATTGCGTCGATACCGTGCGCGCCTTACGGTCGCGCTACGACAGGAGGACTGCATGAACCAACTGAAGACCGTGATGCTCCTTGCCACACTGACCGCGCTGCTCATCTGGATCGGCCAGGCGCTCGGCGGCCAGCAGGGCCTGGTCATCGGCCTCGGGCTGGCGATCGTGATGAACGTCGGCAGCTACTGGTACTCGGACAAGATCGTGCTGCGCATGTACAACGCGCAGGAGGTCACCGAGACGCAGGCCCCGGAACTGTACGCGATCGTCCGCACCCTGGCTCAGGCGGGCCAGATGCCGATGCCGAAGGTCTACATCATCCCGGAAGAGGCGCCGAACGCGTTTGCCACCGGGCGCAACCCGCAGCATGCCGCGGTCGCGGCGACCGAGGGCCTGCTGCGCATGCTCAACCGCGAGGAAGTCACCGCCGTGCTCGCGCACGAGCTCGGTCACGTGAAGAACCGCGACACGCTGATCATGGTCGTCGCCGCGACGATCGGCGGCGCGATCAGCATGATCGCCAACATCGCCCAGTGGGGCCTGATCTTCGGCGGCGGCCGCTCCGATGACGACGGGCCGCATCCCGCCGCGGCCCTGCTCGGCATCATCCTCGCGCCGATCGCGGCGATGCTGATCCAGATGGCGATCTCGCGCTCGCGCGAGTTCGGCGCCGACCAGTCCGGCGCACAGCTCAGCGGCAACCCGCTGGCGCTCGCCTCGGCGCTGCAGAAGATCCAGGCCTACAGCCAGCGCGTGCCGATGCACCAGGGCAGCCCGGCCACCGCGCACCTGTTCATCATCAACCCCTTCTCCGGTGCGGCGCTCGCGAAGCTGTTCTCGACCCACCCGCCCACCGAGGAGCGCATCGCCCGACTGCAACAGATGGCGCGCAGCGGGTTCTGAGAGGAGCGTTTTCAAAGACTGGCCACAGAGGCGCAGAGGACGCCGAGTCGATGGTCATTTTCAACTCTGAAGTCATTGATTCGACTCGGCGTCACCTCCCACCCTCGGTGGCTGAAGGCTTTCCCCTTTCCTCCCTCTCTGGCATCCTTTCCGGATGCCGATCGCACAGAGCAACGGAATCGAGCTGTACTACGAGGAGCACGGCGCGGGTGAGCCGCTGCTCCTGATCATGGGGCTGGGGGCGGACTCGCTCGCCTGGATGTTCCAGCGCGAGGCGTTCGCCGAACGCTACCGCACGATCGTCTTCGACAACCGCGGCGTCGGCCGCTCGAGCAAGCCGGCGGGCCCGTACACGATCGCGCAGATGGCCGACGACACCGCCGGCCTCCTCGACGCGCTCGCCATCGAGCGCGCGTATGTGGTCGGCATCTCGATGGGCGGCATGATCGCCCAGGAGCTCGCGCTGCGGCATGCCGACCGGGTGCGCGGCCTGGTGCTCGGCTGCACGTACGCGCGACCGGACCGCGGCGTGGCGACCACCTTCGAGGAGTCGCTGGCGTTCTTCGGCGGCGCGCGCGGCGCCAACGGCGAGATCGTCGTCGACCTCGCGAAGCTCGATCCGATGGCGTTCATCCAGCGCCTGCTGCCGCTGACCTTCACGCCGCAGTTCATGATGACCGAGCTGCCGAAGCTGATGCAGGTGTTCGCCGGCTCGCTGCAGTACGGGTTCGACATGCAGGCGGTCATGGCCCAGGTGGCCGCAACGCAGGCGCACGACACGCTCGAGCGCCTCGGCGCGATCGCCGCACCGACGCTGGTCGTCACCGGCGACTGCGACCTCCTCATCCCGCCCGCCAACTCGGAGCTCATCGCCGCCCGCATCCCCGGCGCCCGTCTCGAAACGATCGCCGGCGGCAGCCACGCGTTCAACTTCGAGACCCCCGAGCTGTTCAACCGCACGGTGCTCGACTTCCTCGCCAGCTGCTGAGCGGCATCGCGGGGTCCCCTCTCCCCGCCAGGGGAGAGGGGAGCCAGGCGGCGACGCAGCGCATCAAGGCCGCGACGCCGACAGCTACAAGTCCCATCGAGGACCGCGGGCGTCCCCGCCCGCATGCAGCGCGCCGCTTCTCCGGGTCCCCTCTCCCCGCCAGGGGAGAGGGGACCCGGGCGGTGACGATGCATCAGGGCCGCGCAGTCGACAGCGCGTGGCGTCGCCGGTCCCGGTCGCTTTTTCCTTGCAGATCCGTCCCCCTCGCTGGGATACGGTCGGCGCACACTCACTCATCCTGACAGCGGAGGAGGTACCGACATGCGACGCATTCTCTGGGGAACCACGGTCGTGCTCGCGGCGGGAACACTCGCCGGGACGGCACTCGCGCAGAACTACGGCGACGTGCTGAAGGGCGTCGCGCAGGACGCCGCGAAACAGGAAGCGCAGCAGCAGGCGCGCGACGCGGCGATGCAGGCGGCGGGCGGCGACACCGCTCCCGATGCGGCCGTGGCGCCCGCCGATGCGGCCGCGGCGCCTGCGGAGGCCGGCGCGGCGGCCGCCCCGGCAGCGGCCGACGCCGATGCCGCCGCACCCGCCGCCGCCGCGCCAGCGGCCGCGCCGGCGGGCATGATGGATCGCGCCGGCAGCGCGGTCGGGGCCGGTGCAGCGGCCGGCGCCGCCGGGGCGATGGGCGGCGACGTCAAGGGCGCCGCGATGCAGGGCGGCAAGGCCGCCATGGACGACTGGAAGAAGACCGGCATGGCACCTGCCGCCGACGCGGCAGCGGCCCCGGCGGCGATGGATGCCGAGGCCGACGCCGCCGCGGTCGATGCCGGTGCGGCTGATGCCGATGCCGAGGCCGGTGCGGTCGACGCCGCGGCCGAAGCCGGCGCCGACGTCGACGCCGCCGCGGATGGGGGCGCTGGCGTCGAGTAACGTCCGCGTCGCGGCGCGGAGACTCGAGGGTCTCCGCGCCGCCGCGTGATCCGCATCAGGCGAGCTGCGCCTTGCGGTACATCGTCACGACCGCGGCGCCGCCGAGGCCGAGGTTGTGCTGCAGCGCGACCTTCGCGCCCGCGACCTGGCGCTTGTCGGCCTCGCCGCGCAGCTGCCAGTTGAGCTCGGCGCACTGCGCGAGGCCGGTCGCGCCGAGCGGGTGGCCCTTGGAGATCAGGCCGCCGGACGGATTCACCACCACCTGGCCGCCGTAGGTGTTCGCGCCGGAATCGACGAAGGCGCCGCCCGTGCCGACCTCGCACAGGCCGAGCGCCTCGTAGGTGATCATCTCGTTGCACGAGAAGCAGTCGTGCAGCTCGACGACGTCGACGCTTTCGGGACCGAGGCCGCTCTGCTCGTAGACCTTCTCGGCCGCCTTCTTCGTCATGTCGAAGCCGACGAGCTTGATGCAGCTCTTCTCCTCGAACGTGCTCGGGAAGTCGGTGGTCATCGACATGCCGAGGATCTCGACCGCCTTCGCCTGCAGGTTGTGCCGGCGGACGAAGTCCTCGCTGGCGAGGATGGCGGCGCCGGCGCCGTCCGAAGTCGGGCAGCACTGCAGCTTGGTCAGCGGCTCGTAGACCATCGGCGCCTGCATGATCTGCTCGAGCGAGTACTCGTCCTGGAACTGCGAGTACGGATTGTTCACCGAGTGCTTGTGGTTCTTCCAGCCGATCTTCGCGAACTGCTCGGCGGTGGTGCCGTAGCGCTCCATGTGCTCGCGGCCGGCGTTGCCGAAGAACTGCGGCGCCGGCGGCGCGGGGGCGAAGCTGCGCAGGTCGACCATCGCCTGGAAGTGCCGGTCCATCGGATTCGTCCGGTCCTGGAACTTCACGCCGAGCGAGCCCTTCTCCATCTTCTCGAACCCGAGCGCGAGCGCACAGTCGGCGAGGCCCGCCTCGACGAACTGCTTGGCCATGAACAGCGCCGTCGAGCCGGTCGCGCAGTTGTTGTTGACGTTGTAGATCGGGATGCCGGTCATCCCGAGGCTGTACACGGCACGCTGCCCGGCGGTGGAGTCGCCGTAGCAGTAGCCGACCGCCGCCTGCTCGATCTGATCGAACGCGATGCCGGCGTCCTGCAGCGCCTTCGTTCCCGCCTCCTTCGCCATGTCGGGATAGTCCCAGTCCTTCGATCCGGGCTTCTCGAACTTCGTCATGCCGACACCGATGACGAACACCTTGCGAGCCATACACGGTCCTCCCTGTCCTGTGCGCCGCCGGAACTGGCGGTCGCGCGCGATCGCAATTCCTTATCAGAGATTGCGTGTGATGCCAGCCGGAACGGTCCGTGCGGCAGATCGCGGACAGAACCGTCCCGCGCTCCGTACCCGTACACGCCTCCGCCGGTCGGTCGTGTACGGGTACGGGTACGGGATCGATGCGGCGCGCTATCGCTTTGCGCGGCGGGTCGCTAACACGTGGGCGGGATGCGGACGACGTGGCCGCGGTGGGCGATCGGCACCGCGCTCGTGCTGACGGCGCTCGGCGCCGCGGCGCTGCTCGCCATGGGCCGGCGGCTGTGGTGCGCGTGCGGCTCGCTCGTGCCGTGGTCGTGGAACATCTGGAGCGAGCACAATTCGCAGCACCTGCTCGACCCGTACACGTTCACCCACGTGCTGCACGGCGCGCTGTTCTATGCGCTGCTGTGGCTGCTCATCGGCAGGCGCTGGCCGGCGGCGCGCGCCCTGGTCGCGCTCACGGTCGAGATCGTCTGGGAGGTGGTCGAGAACACCGACGCGGTGATCGAGTCGTATCGCGAGTCGACGATTTCGCTGAACTACTACGGCGACAGCGTGCTCAACTCGCTCGCCGACATCGCGGCGTTCCTCGCGGGGTACGCGGCAGCGATGACGCTGCCGGTCGCCGTCACCGCCGCGGGGTTCGTCCTCACCGAAGCGGTCCTGCTGCTCACCATCCGCGACAGCCTCGTCCTGAACGTGCTGATGCTGCTGCACCCGATCGAGGCGATCAAAGCGTGGCAGATGCAGGCGTGACGGGCGCTGCGCGCCCGTCACGCGCGTATGGCGTATCGCCTATGGCAGATCGCCGGAACCGCGGCCACAACGGTTCGTCATCGGACCACGCGTATCGAACGGGCGATCTCCGTGCTGAAGGCAACGCGACTGAGCAGCCGCACGCTCAGCACGTCAGCACGTCAACACGTCAGCACGTTCCTCCGCACCGCCGCACCTCCCCCGCATTTGCCGGCGACCGCGGCCCCGCGTAAGGAATCGCCATGCGGCGCCGCGCGTGGGTGGGGGCGATGGCCATGCTGCTCGCAAGCGCGGCAGGAGCCGAGCCGCTGGCGCGCGATGCGGTGCCGGAACCGCTGCGGCCGTGGGTCGACTGGGTGCTGCACGGACAGGAGGCGGCCACCTGCACGCCGCTGCTCGGCGAGACCGACCGCCGCGAATGTGCGTGGCCGGCGCGCCTCGAGCTGACGCTCGACGATGCCGGCGGCAGGTTCGCGCAGGACTGGGATGTCGAGACGGCCGGCTGGGTGCCGCTGCCCGGCGCGCAGACGCCGTGGCCGCAGGAGGTCACGGTCGACGGCGCCGCCGCGGTGGTCGTCGCGCGCGACGGCACCCCGCACGTCCGGCTCGCCCCCGGCCGCCACCGGGTTGCCGGCCGCCTGCGCTGGGAGACGCTTCCCGAGCTCGTGCCGGTACCGCCGCGCACCGGCCTCGTGGCGCTGACGCTGCGCGGCGCACCGGTGCCCTTTCCGGAGCGTGATGCACACGGCCGGCTGTGGCTGCAGCGCCGCGAGCCGGCGGACGAGGGACGCGACCAGCTCGGCATCATCGTCCATCGCCTGCTCGACGACGACGTGCCGCTGCAGCTCGACACGCGCATCCGCCTCGAGGTCTCGGGCAAGGCGCGCGAGGTGCTGCTCGGCCCCGCCCTGCCGGCGGGCTTCGTGCCGATGGCTCTGCACGCCCCGGTGCCGGCGCGCATCGAGCCCGACGGCCGCCTGCGCGTCCAGGTGCGGCCCGGCCGCTGGGACGTGCAGATCGCGGCGCGGCACGACACGCCGGCCGGTTCGCTCACCGCGCCGGTGCCGACCGGCGCCTGGGCGGCGCAGGAGATCTGGGTGTTCCTCGCCCGTCCCGCGCTGCGCCTGGTGACCCTCGAGGGCGCGCCGGCCATCGATCCGCAGCAGACCGAGCTGCCGCCGGAATGGCGCGCGCTGCCGGCGTATCTGCTCGCGCCCGGCGACACCCTGCAGCTCGTCGAACGCCGGCGCGGCGACGTCGATGCGCCGCCCGATCAGCTGGCACTGGCGCGCACGCTCTGGCTCGACTTCGACGGCGGCGGCTACACGGTGCACGACCGGATCACCGGCACGCTGACGCGCGCGTGGCGGCTCGAGATGGCGCCGCCGGCGCTGCCCGGTCGCGTCGCGGTCAACGGGCACGACCAGTTCGTCACCCGCCTGATCGACGGCGGACCGGCGGGCGTCGAGCTCCGCGCCGGCCGGCTGATGCTCGATGCCGACAGCCGGATCGACGGCGCGCAGCGCACGCTGCCCGCGGTCGGCTGGCAGCACGACGTGCAATCGCTCACCGCCCGCCTGCAGCTGCCGCCCGGCTGGCGGCTGCTGCACGCCACCGGCGTCGATCGGGCGCGGCCGACCTGGGTCGCCACGTGGACACTCCTCGATCTGTTCATCGTCCTCGTCACCGCGCTCGCCACCGCGCGTCTGTTCGGCTGGACGTGGGGACTGCTGGCGCTGCTCGCGGTCGGGCTCAGCTATACCGAGCCGGACGCGCCGCGCGGCGTGTGGCTCGCGGTGCTCGCCGCCGAGGCGCTGGTCCGCGTCGTCCCCGAGGGTGCGGCGCGACGCGCCCTGCAGATGGCGCGTCTCGCCGCGGTCGCGCTGCTCATCGTCGTCGCCGTCCCGTTCCTCGTCGCGCAGGTCCGGCTGGCGATCTATCCGGCCCTCGAGCACCCGCACTACCTGATGGAGCAGGACGCCCAGCCGGCGACGGCGGCGCCGAAGAGCATGGCCGACGCGGTCGAGGATGCGGCGGCGCACGAGGCCGCGCTCGCCGGGGCCCCGGCGATGTCGGCCAAGCGCGCCACACCGGGGCCGCGCCTGCTGAGCCGCGTCTACGAGTATGCCGCCGTCGATCCGCACAGCGTCGTGCAGACCGGCCCCGGTCTGCCCGCCTGGCAGTGGGATCTCGTGCTGCTCGACTGGAGCGGGCCCGTCGATGCGGGCCAGCGTCTGTCCCTCTACCTGCTCTCGCCGCCGCTCACCGCCGCGCTGGCGATCGTCCGCGTACTGCTGCTCGCCCTGCTCGTCGCGCGGCTCGCATGGCTCGGGGTCGCATCGTGGCGCGGCGGCGGCGCCGCACTCGTGCCGGCGGTCGCCGCGCTGGCCCTGCTCGCCGGCGCGCCCGCCGCACGCGCCGAGCTGCCGAGCGACAGCCTGCTCACGACGCTGCGCGCGCGGCTGCTCGAGCCGCCGGAGTGCCACCCCTGGTGCGCGGCGCTGCCGCGCATGCGCCTCGAGGTCGATGCCGAGCGGCTGCGCGCGCTGCTCGAGATCGATGTCGCGAGCCCGACCGCCGTGCCGCTGCCCGGACATGCACAGCACTGGCTGCCGGCGCGCGTGCTGGTCGACAGCGAGCCGGCGACGGCGCTCATGCAGGGCGCCGACGGCACCGTGTGGCTGCGCCTGCCCGCCGGCCGTCACACCGTGCTGATCGACGGCGCGTTGCCGCGGCGCGACACGGTGCAGCTGCCGCTGCGGCTCGTGCCGGGCTACCTCGAGACGGCGGTCAGTGGCTGGACGCTGCACGGCGTGCACGGCGACGGCCGCGCCGAGCCGAACCTGCAGCTCGACCGTCTCGCGCGGCTCGACGGCGACCGCGCCGCCTCGCTCGAGCCGGATCAGCTGCCGCCGTTCGCGCGCATCACCCGCACCCTGCGGCTCGGACTGACGTGGCAGGTCGAGACGCGCGTCACGCGCCTGACGCCGCCCGATGCCGCGCTCGTCCTGTCGGTGCCGCTGCTCCCCGGCGAGTCGGTGACCACCGCCGACGTGCGCGCCGTCGACGGCCGCGCACAGGTGAACCTGACGCCGGCGACCGGCGAGACCGCGTGGCAGTCGACGCTTGCCGAGCGCGCACCGCTGACGCTGCAGGCCGCGACGGGCGTCCCGTGGGCCGAGGTCTGGCAGCTCGATGCCAGCCCGATCTGGCACGTCGAGACGAGCGGCATCCCGCCCGTGCTGCGCACCGACCCGAACGCGCCGCCGCTGCGCGAGTGGCGGCCGTGGCCGGGCGAGAGCGTGACGCTCGACGTGGTGCGCCCCGCCGGTGTCGCGGGGCAGACGACGACCATCGACGCGAGCACCGTGTGGGTGAGTCCCGGGTTGCGCGCCACCGATGGCGTCCTCGAGCTGACGCTGCGCAGCAGCCGCGGCACGCAGCACGCGCTGCGCCTGCCGCCGGCGGCGGAGCTGCTGTCGCTGAAGATCGATGGCAGCGAGCAGCCGCTGCGCGAGGATGGCGGCACGGTCGTGCTGCCGGTCAATCCCGGCACCCAGCGCGTCACGCTGCAGTGGCGCCAGCCCGACGGCATCGGGTGGCGGTTCCGCTCGCCGGCCGTCGATCTCGGCGCGGCGAGCGTCAACGCGCACCTGCAGATCGCGGTGCCGGCGAGCCGCTGGATTCTCTTCGCCGGCGGTCCGCGCCTCGGTCCGGCGGTGCGGTTCTGGAGCCTGCTGCCGGTGCTGGCGTTGCTCGCGTTCGGCCTCGGGCGCGTGCCGGCGACCCCGCTGCGCGCGCGACACTGGTTCCTGCTCGGCATCGGCCTCACGCAGGTGCCGATCGAGGCGGCGGCGCTCGTCGCCGGCTGGCTGCTGGCGCTCGGCTGGCGACGGGCGCGCGGCGCGACCCTCCCGCCGCACACCTTCGACCTCGTGCAGCTCCTGCTCGTCGGCTGGACGCTGCTCGCGATCGGCATCCTGTTCTTCGCCATCCAGCAGGGCCTGCTCGGTTCGCCCGACATGCAGATCGCCGGCAACGGCTCGAGCGCCGCGCTGCTGCGCTGGTACCAGGACCGCAGCGTCGCCGTACTGCCGCAGGCGTGGGTCATCTCGGTCCCGCTGCTCGTCTACCGCCTGCTGATGCTCGCCTGGGCCCTGTGGATCGCCCAGGCCCTGCTGCGCTGGCTGCGCTGGGGCTGGGACGCGTTCGGGACAGGCGGCTACTGGCGGCCGGTGGTGAGGAAGGTGAAGGTGGGGTGAGTAGGAAGGCTGTTCGGCTGTTAGGGGCCGGAGTTCTCGACGTGCGAAGCAGCGCTCTGGAGGGCGCCGGTCCCTCGGCGCCTGTTGAACAGGCAACGCGCGTTGGCGGCGCGCGGCGGGCCGCGCCCTCCGCCGGTTACACGCGACTCGCCACCACGTATCCAACAGGCGCCGAGGGACCGGCGCCCTCCAGGAAACGTGTTGAATGCATGGCAACACGCCCGCTCCGGTCCCCTAACGGCCTAACAGCGTAACAGCCTAACAGCCTCTCCTCTTCGCTCTTCCCGTCGGCTGCGCGTGCACCGGATCCTCGGGCCACGCGTGCTTCGGATAGCGGCCGCGCAGCTGCTTGCGGACCTCCGGATAGCCGCGCGCCCAGAAGCTCGCGAGGTCGTCGGTGATCTGCACCGGGCGCTGGCTCGGCGAGAGCAGCTCGAGGATCAGCGACACGCGGCCGCCGGCGAGGCGCGGCGTGCCGACGAGACCGAACACTTCCTGGATGCGCGCCGCGGCGGCGGGCGGGCGGTCGGGCTCGTACCGCACCGCGACACTGCGCCCGGTCGGCAGCACGTAGCGCGCCGGCGCCTCGCGCTCGAGCGCCTGCCACTGCGCGCCGCCGAGCAGCCCGCGCAGCACGCCGGGAAAATCGGCGCGACGCAGCTCGGCGAAGCTCGTTCGTCCCTCGCACAGCGCGGCGACCGTATCGGCGAGCAGCGCCTCGGGTTCGGGCAGCGCCAGCTCGGGCATGTGGCGGCGCAGGAATGCGAGGCGGGCGAGCAGCGCGCGGCCGGCGTCGTCGAGTCCGACGGCGTGCGCCGGATCGCGCCGCGCCGCCGCGGCGAGCGCGGCAGCCGCCGCGCCGCGATCGGGCTCCGGCTCGACCCGCTCGGCGAGGACGAGGTCCTCGTAGCGCTCGCGCGTGCGGCGCACGACGCGCTCCTGCCGGTCATCGAACACCGTCGTCGATTCCGTCCGCACGGCCGCGGGGAAGAGCTCCGCCAGCCAGTCGCGCTCGATGGCGCTGGCGATGCGGACGCGCGCCTCGGCGCCGCTGCCCGCGTCGAGATCGACGGCGACGAACAGCTCGGCGGCGCGCACGACGCTGCGTGCATCGAGCACGACCCCGGTGCCGCCGACCATCAGCGCGCGCGGCGCACCCGACGCCCGGCGCCGGCACACGCGGTCAGGGAACCCGGCGAGAATCGCCTTGCGCACGGCGGCATCGTCACGCTCGCCATGCGAAGCAACGCGCGCAGGGCGCGAAGGAATGCCGGGCGCATCGCCCGATGCAACAGGCGCCGAGGGACCGGCGCCCTCCAGAGGTTCGTCGATGCGGGCGCGCGCCCATTGGCGGCGGGCGCGATCCACCGCGCGCAGCGCGCCGGGATCGAGGCCGAGCCGCCGGCAGACGCCGTCGGCGAACCGCGCCGCCTCCGCCTCGCGGAAGAGCGCGGCGCGCAGCAAGAGGTCGGATGTCCCCTCCGCCCAGCGCGCCTCGTCGCCGCCGCCGAACGCGCGCGCCGCAAGCAGGATGTCGCGCTCGGCGGCGAGCGCGGCGACGAGCGCCACCTCGGCGTCGCCGCCGCCGGCGAGCCGCACGCGCGCGAGCCGCGGCGGCGCGGCGATGCGCAACATTGCCCGGCCGCGCGCGGTGACCGCGCCGTCGGCGTCGACCGCGCCGAGTGCGCACAACAGCCGGTCGGCCTGCGCGACCGCGCCGGCCCGCGGCGCATCGAGCCAGCCGAACCCCTGCACGTCGCGCACGCCCCAGGCGCGCAGCTCGAGCACCGTGCCGCTCAGCTCGAGGCGGCGCACTTCCGGCGTCTCGCGCGCCAGGCGCGCCGCGTGCTCGGCGGCGCTCCACAGCCGCACGCAGCGCCCCGGCGCGAGGCGGCCGGCGCGGCCGGCGCGCTGCTCGGCCGCGGCGCGGCTGATCGGCGCGAGGCGGAGCGTGTTGATGCCACGCCGCGCATCGGAGTCGGCGCGGCGCGCGAGGCCGCTGTCGACCACGGCAGTGACGCCCTCGACGGTCAGCGAGGTCTCGGCGACATTGGTCGACAGCACGATGCGCCGCCGTGCGCCGCGCTGCAGCACGCGCCGCTGCGCGTCGAGCGGCAGCTCGCCGTGCAGCGGCAGCACGTCGAGCCCGTGTGCCGCGGCGAGCGGCGCCAGCGCCTCGGCGGCGAAGCGGATCTCCGCCGCGCCGGGCAGGAACACGAGGATGTCGCCGCCGTCGTCATCGGGCGCCGCCAGCAGCGCCTGCACCGCCGCCGCGACGCGCGGCGCGAGACGGCCGCCGGCGTCACCGGCGGTGTGCTCGATGCGCACCGGGAAGGCGCGGCCCTCGGAGGTCAGCACCGCGGCGCCGGGCAGGTACGCCGCGAGCGCGGCGGTATCGAGCGTCGCCGACATGACGACGAGCGCGAGGTCGGGCCGTACGGTCTCCTGCAGCTCGCGCGCAATCGCCAGCGCGACGTCGCCGGGCAGGTGGCGTTCGTGGAACTCGTCGAGCACCAGCACGCCGACCGCCTCGAGGAACGGGTCATGCGCCAGCTGGCGGCCGAGCACGCCCTCGGTGACGAACCACAGGCGCGTCGCCGCGCCGCCGCGCTGCTCGAAGCGGACGCGGTAGCCGACCGTGTCGCCGACCGTGCCGCCGCGCTGCGCGGCGACGAACTCCGCCGCGGCGCGCGCCGCGATGCGGCGCGGTTCGAGCACCACCACCTGCCGCTCCCCGGCGAGCCCGGCATCGAGCAGCGCCGCCGGCACGCGCGTCGTCTTTCCGGCGCCGGGCGCGGCGCGCAGGATCACGCGGCGCGTGGTGCGCAGCGCCGCGGCAATCTCGGGCAGCAGGGGATCGATCGGCAATCGCACGAACGCTTCTTACATCGGATCCGGCGGAATACCGCGACGGCCTTGCCCGGCACGGCGCGGCGGTGTCAGGGTCGCTGCCATGACGACGCACCCGATGCTCACCACGGACCCGTTGCACGCGCAGCCGCGCGTGTGGGGCGATCCCGGCGAGATCGCCCCCGACGTCTTCCTCTACCCGGCCTTCGTCAACACATACGCGCTGCGCACGCCGGCCGGGCTGCTGCTCGTCGACCCCGGCTTCGGGCACGCCGCCGGGGCGATGCACGAGGCGGTGCGCGGCTGGAGCGACGCGCCACTGCACACCGCGGTGTACACCCACGGGCATGTCGACCACGCGTTCGGGCTGCGCGCGTTCCTCGCTGCCGGCGAACGGCCGCAGATCCTCGCGCAGGAGAACTGCCTGGCGCGCTTCCGCCGCTATGCGCTGACCAACGGCTGGAACGCGCGCATCAATCAGCGGCAGTTCAGCCTGCCGCAGCCGTTCTTCCCGAACGAGTTCGACTGGCCGACGCTGACGTTCCGCGACGCGCTCGTACAGCAGCTCGGCGACCTCGAGGTGCACGTGCACGCGGCGAAGGGCGAGACCGACGACGCCTGCTGGCTGTGGGTGCCGCGCCACCGCTACCTGTTCACCGGCGACCTGATCATCTGGCAGGCGCCGAACTGCGGCAATCCGCAGAAGGTGCAGCGCTACCCGGCGGAGTGGGCCGAGGCGCTCGAGACGATGGCCGGCCTCGAGGCCGAGTACCTCTTCCCCGGTCATGGCCTCGTCGTCCACGGCCGCGACGCGGTGCGCCGCGTGCTCACCGACACGGCGCGCTATCTGCACGTGATCATCGACCAGGTCGTGTCGCTGATGAACGCCGGGCGCACGCCGGAGGAGATTTTCCACGCCGTCGAGCCCGACCCCGAGCTCGCCACCCGCCCGTACCTGCAGGCGCACTACGATCACCCGAAATTCATCGTCCGCAATCTGCTGCGCCTGTGGGGCGGCTGGTGGAACGGCAACGCCGCCGACCTCCTGCCGGCGACGCACGAGGCGCAGGCGAAGGAGATCGCGGCACTCGCCGGCGGCGTCGCCGTCCTCGTCGACCGCGGCCGCGCGCTGCTCGCATCCGGCGACAGCCGCATGGCGGCGCACTTCGCCGAGTGGGCGACGCGCGCCGCCCCGGATGATGCCGGCGCGCAGGCGCTCAAACGCGACGTCTATGAGCGCCGCCTCGGCGAAGAGCCCGCCCTGATGGCGCAGGGCATCTACCGCGCCGCGATGAACGACGCGCGCGTCGCGCTGGGCGAGGAGCCGGAACGCGTCCGCCGCCTGGTGATGGGACACCGGGAATGAGATGACCGCACGCGGAGACGCGGAGCCGCGGAGCGCATCAGCCATCCTCTCCGCGGTTCCGCGCCTCCGCGTGAGTCCTGGGGGATCCGATGAAGGTCAAAGCCGCGATCTGTTTTGCACCGCAGCAGCCGCTGGTCGTCGACGAGATCGACCTCGAGGGGCCGAAGGCCGGCGAGTGTCTCGTGCGCCTCGCCGCGACCGGCGTGTGTCACACCGACGCGTACACGATGAGCGGCCGCGATCCGTCCGGCCTGTTTCCGTGCGTGCTCGGCCACGAGGGCGCCGGGGTGGTGGAGGAGGTCGGCCCGGGCGTCGCCTCGCTGCGCCCCGGCGACCACGTCATCCCGCTGTACATACCGGAATGCCGCAACTGCAAATTCTGTCTCAGCGGCCGGACGAACCTGTGCAGCGCGCTGCTCGCGACGCAGGGGCAGGGCCTGATGCCCGACGGCACGAGCCGCCTGTCGCACCACGGCACGCGGCTCCTGCACTACATGGGCACGTCGACGTTCGCGGAGTACACCGTCGTGCCGGAGATCGCGCTGGCGAGGATCCGCACCGACGCGCCGCTCGAGAAGGTCTGTCTGCTCGGCTGCGGCATCACCACCGGCATCGGCGCGGTGCTCAACACCGCGAAGGTGCATCCCGGCGCGACGGTTGCCGTGTTCGGGCTCGGCGGCATCGGCGTCTCGGTCGTGCAGGGCGCGCTGATGGCCGGCGCCGAGCGCATCATCGGCGTCGATCTCAACCCGAGGAAGTACGAGCTCGCGCGCCAGTTCGGCGCCACCGACTTCATCAACCCCGGCGAGACGCCGAACGTCGCCGAGGCCATCGTGTCGCTCACCGATGGCGGCGTCGACTTCGCCTTCGAGTGCATCGGCAACGTCGAGGTGATGAACCAGGCGCTGATGAGCTGCCACAAGGGCTGGGGCCAGTGCATCATCATCGGCGTCGCCGGCGCCGGCGAGGAGATCCACGTGCGCCCCTTCCTGCTCGTCACCGGCCGCGTGTGGCGCGGCACGGCGTTCGGCGGCACGCGCGGCCGCACGCAGCTGCCGACCTACGTCGACTGGGCGATGAGCGGCCGTCTGAGGATCGACGAGTACGTCACGCACACCCTGCCGCTCGAGCGCATCAACGACGCGTTCGACCTCATGCACCGCGGCGAGAGCATCCGCAGCGTGATCCGCTACTGAGGCGCTCGTCTCGCACGGATGGACCGCCAGGGCGCGAGGACCGGAAGAGTCGTGTGGAAGGTCCTGCGCGTTCGGATTCCGGTTGCCTGGAGGTTGGTGTGAGCAGGCCATGAGCGGCGCCGGGCGTCCGGCGACGCAGGTGGTGATCGTCGCGTATCGTTCGCCGCTGTGGATCAGGGTGTCGGTCGGCAGCTTCCGGCGCCACTTTCCCGGTCAGCGGGTGCTGGTGGTGGACAACAATCCGCGGCCCGGTGATCCGCGCTGGGATCCGGCGTGCGAGGTGGAACGCGCCTGGCTCGCCGCGCAACCTGACGTCGAGGTGCTGCGCAACGAGGGCGGCGACCGCCGCCACGGCAGGGGCATGGACCTGGCGCTCGCCTGGTGCCGGGCGCGCGGCGTCGACGCGATGCTGCACGTCGACTCCGACTGCCGCATCAGCGGCGCCGGGTGGTACCACAACCTGGTCGGCGCGATCGCCGGCGGCGCGTGGATGGCCGCGATCGCGCGCAAGCCATGGGGACCGCTGCACCCGTCGGTGAGCATCTGGGACGTCCGCGAGGTGCGCGCCAGCTTCGAGCGCTGCGACGCGCTCGCCGATGCGCAGCAGCCGTGCTTCGCGGAGCTGGTCGACATCGAGCGCTTCGCGCGCGAGCCCGACGTCGAGGGCGATCCGCGGCACACGCCGTGGAAGTGGGACACCGGGATCAAGGCGTGGTTCGAGGCGGCGCGGCGCGACCGCGCCGTGCTCGTCCCGGGCCCCGGCATCGCGCACTACTGGTACGGCTCGCACGGCCGCGAGCAGTACCTGCACCTGTTCCTCGACCCGCGCCTGCTGCGCTACACGCGCCCGGCGCCGCACGTCTGGGCGCGCCACGTCGGCGGCGCACTGGCCGGCAGCCTGCGCGAACACGGCGTGCGCGGGACGGTCGCCGCCGCCGCCGACCAGCTCCGCCGCGCGATCACCCTGCGCCGGCAGCCGCACTGAGTGCCGCAGTGGCCGTCCGACTCATCCGCGCTCGTCGACGGTGCCGCTCGGCTCGAAGCGGTAACCGACGCCGCGCACGGTGAGAAAATAGCGCGGGCGGTCGGGATCGGGCTCGAGCTTGGCGCGCAGCCGGCCGACGAAGTTGTCGATCGTGCGCTGCGTCAGGTACTCGGTCTGCCACACCTCGTCGAGCAGGATCTCGCGCGTCAGCGCCCGCTCGGGGTTGCGCAGGAAGTAGGCGAGCAGCGCGAATTCGCGGGCCGTCATCGGCACCGACCGGCCGGCGCGCGTCACCTGATGGCGGTCGAGGTCGACGCGCACGTCGCCGAACGCGACCACCGAATGGCCGGCGGCGCGCAGGCGCTGGCGGCGCAGCGCGGCGTTGATGCGCGCGCGCAGCTCGGGAAGGTGGAACGGCTTCGAGATGTAGTCGTCGGCGCCGAGCTGCAGGCCGAGCACGCGGTCGCCCTCCTCGCCGCGCGCGGTGAGGATGAGCACCGGCACGTCGGCGTCGATCTCGCGCAGCCGGCGCAGCACCTCGAGGCCGTTGATGCCGGGCAGCATGACGTCGAGGAGCACGAGGTCGGGCCGCTCCTCGAGCGCGCGCCGGTAGCCGGCCTCGCCATCCGCGGCGGTCAGCACCTCGTACCCCTCGAGCGCGAGGTTGAGCTCGAGCCCGGCGACGATCGCCGGGTCGTCCTCGATCAGCAGCACCCGTTCGGAAGCCATTCTCAACGCGAAGCCGCAAAGACGCGAAGCCGGAAGAGCTATACACGTCTTCGCGTCTTCGCGCCTTCGCGTTGCCGATCAGTACGCCGCCGGGAGGTGTATGGAAAACTCGGCGCCGCCGTCGGGGCGGTTGCGGACGGTCACGTTGCCGCCGTGCGCCTGGACGACGTGGCGGACGATCGCCAGGCCGAGGCCGCTGCCCTCCTGCTGGCGGTCGAGACGGTCGTCGATGCGGTAGAAGCGCTCGAAGATGCGCCGCCGCTCGCGGCGCGGGATGCCCGGGCCGCGGTCGGCGACCGCGAGCTCGACGTGGCCGTTCGCGGCGCGGCACGACAGCTCGATGCGGCGCGTCGGCCCGCCGTACTTCGCCGCGTTCTGCAGCAGATTGAGCAGCGCCTGGCTGAGCATCGCGCGGTCGGCGAGGATCGGCGGCAGCTGCGCGGGCACCGACGCGGTGAGCTCGATGTGCTCCTGCAGGCGGATCGGTTCGAAGGCGCGCAGCGCCGCGTCGACCACCGCGCCGACCGACGCCGGCTCGCGGTGATAGACCATCGAGCCGACCTCCATGCGGCCGAGATCGAGCAGGCGGTTGATCATCGTGACGAGCCGCTCGGTCTCGTGGTCGAGCATCTCGAGACACTGCCGGTGCTGCGCCTCGGTGAGCGAGCGTTCGAGCAGGGTCTGCGTGAACAGGCGGATGCTGGTCAGCGGCGTCTTGAACTCGTGCGACACCTTGGAGAGGAAATCGAGCTGCAGCTGCGAGAGGTCGGCGGCGCGCTTGAGCGAGAACGCGAGCCAGATCGCGCCGACCAGCACGGCGACGCAGAACGCGAGAATCAGGACGCCGAACGTGATGTCGACGGTCTCGCGCTGGAAGATGAGCACGAGGATGCCGACCACCACCAGTGCCGCCACCGGCACGAGCACGACGGTGGAGGCGAGCCACAGGTGGCGCCGGAACCGCATGCGGGCAACGTCGCGCCCGGCCGCCGGCGCGTCAAGGC
>CBFGUK010000042.1:0-29357 GCA_965651925.1 uncultured bacterium
GTCGCCGGCGCGAGCCAGCAGGCGCAGCAGGTGGTCGAGGCCGTCGAACCGGATCGCGTCGCCGCTCTCGAGGTGCACGAGCCGTCCGGCGAGCCGGCCGCGCGGCGGATCGGAATCGGCGCTGAGCTGCAGGACGAACGCCCGCCCGCGCGGCAGTCGGTCGCGGGGAGAAACAGAAGCGGCCGCCGCCCGCCGCGGGTCTCGATCCGCATCGGCCATCGGCCAGTGCGTAGCGCCGGTGGCGCGCCGGAGTCTTTGAAGTTCGCTGGAATTTCCCTTCGTCCGGGGCGCCGGCGCGTGCTACGCCGCAGCGGGAACCAGGCCTGCGATGGCACCGACCGGGATCCGGCTCGACCTGCGCACGGGCCAGCTCTTCCGGGGCGAGGATCCGCTCCCGCTCCGACGCCGCACCTGGGACGTCCTCTGCTACCTGGCGCGCCGCCCCGGCGTGCTGGTCACCAAGGACGAGCTGCTCGACGCGGTGTGGGGCCGCACGGTGGTGTCGGAGGTGACGCTCAGCACCTCGATCCGCGAGATCCGCAAGGCGCTCGACGACGACGCCCATCGCCCGCGCTATCTCGAGACCGTCCACCGCCGCGGATTCCGCTTTCTCGCCGACCTGATCGACGGCGCCGACGCAGATGGCGCGGCGGCGCACGCCGTGGTCGCGCCGGCGCCGCCGCCGGCGGCGCCGGTGTTCGGGCGCGACGCCGAGCTCGACCGCCTCGCGGCCGAGCTGGAGCGCGCCAGCGCCGGTGAGCTCCGCATCGTCTTCGTCAGCGGCGAAGCGGGCATCGGCAAGAGCGGCCTGCTGCACGCGTTCCTCGACCGCGCGCGGCAGCGGCGCGATCGCCTGCCGGTGTGGGCGACCGTCGGCCGCTGCGTCGCGCAGCACGACGGGGGCGAGGCGTATCTCGCCATCCTCGACGCGCTCGAGCGGCTGGTCGACGGCATCGGCGAGGAGACGCTGCGCCCGCTGCTCGCCACCACGGCGCCGACCTGGCTGGCGCAGCTGCCGTGGCTGGCGTCCGGCGCGACGCCGGAGGCGGAGCCGGCGCCGACGGCGGCCTGGCAGCGGCGCATGCCGCGCGAGCTGGCGCGCCTGCTCGAAGCGCTCGCCGAGCGGGCGACGCTCGTGCTCGCGCTCGAGGATCTGCACCTGAGCGAGCCGGCGACCGTCGAGCTGCTGCGGCTGCTCGGCACGCGCCGCCGCCCGGCGCGGCTGCTCGTCGTGGCGACCTATCGCATCGCCGAGGCGATCGTCGACGAGACCGCCGTCCCCGACCTGCTACGCCACCTGCGCGGACAGCCCGGGGTGAGCGAGATCGAGCTCGGCCTGCTCGCCGAACCGGCCGTTGCGGCGTACCTCGACGCGCGGTTCGGTGCGCACGTACCGGCCGACCTGCCGCGCCGCCTGCACGCCCACACCGACGGGCACCCGCTCTTCCTGGTGTCCGTTGCCGACCATCTCGACGCGTGCGGCGCGTTCGCCGCGGTGCCGCCGGAGGGCGGGGCGGCGCCGGTCGCGCTGCCGATCCCCGACACGCTCGGGGCGCTGCTGCGCTCGCGGCTCGCGATGATCGAGCCGCCGGCGCGCGCCGTGCTCGATGCCGCGAGCGTGGCGGGCATCGCGTTCGATGCCGAGGCGGTCGCCGCCGGCGCCGGGCTCGACGTCGAGGCGGTCGAGACGATCTGCACGACGCTCGTCGCGCGCCGTCTCTTCCTGCGCGACGGCCCGATCAGCGACTGGCCCGACGGCAGCATCAGCGCCGGCTACGCGTTCGTCCACGCCCTCTACCGCGCCGCGCTCTACGACGCGCTCACGCCGGCGCGCCGGCGGCGCCTGCATCAGCGGATCGGCGAACGGCTCGAGGCCGGCTTCGCCGCCCGACCGGAGGATCGCGCCGGCGAGCTGGCGCGCCACTTCCTCCACGCGCGCGACGATCTGCGCGCCGCGCGTCATCTGCTGGCGAGCGTCCGCAAGGCGCGCCGGCGCTGCGCCGAAGCAACCGCCGTCGAGGCGGCCGATCTGGCACTCGCCGCGCTCGCGCGCGCCGGCGCCGGCCGCGCCGGCGAGGCGCTCGAGCTCGAGCTGCTGCTGACCGTCGCCCCGGCGCTGATCGCGACGCAGGGCTACGCCGCGCCGCGGCTCGAGGCGGTGTTCGACCGCGCGGCCGCGCTCGCCGCCGCACTCGGACGGCCGCTCGAGCGCCTGATGGCGCGCACCGGCCTGGCGCAGAGCGCCCTCGAACGCGGCGATCTCGACGCCGCGCGGCGGCGCTGCCGGACGCTCTGCCGCGACATCCGGCATGCCGATCTGCCGCCGCCGGCGCGCGCCGGCATCCACGCCCAGCTCGTGCTGACACTGCTCTACCGCGGCGAGCTGATCGACGCCGAGCACGAGAGCGACGCGCTGCTCGCGCACTACGACCCGCTCGCGGCGCCGCGGCTGGAAACGGCGCCGGTACGGCCCGATGCGATCGATCCGGCGGTGCTCATCCTCGGCATCCACGCCGTGCTGCTCGGCTTTCGCGGTCGGCTGGCGGATGCCCGCGCGCGCATCCGCCAGTGTGTGACGCGCGCCGCGCCGGCGCATCCGTTCGCCACCGCCTTCGCCCTCACCTACGAGGGCCAGATCCATCTCCTCGCGCGCGACGGGCCGGCGCTGATCGCCGGCGGCGAGGCGCTCCTCGCGCTCGCCGAGCGGCACGACTTCGTCGACTGGAAGGCCTCGGCGCTCCTGCTGGCGGGAGCCGGCCACGCCGAGGTCGGCGATCTCGGCGCCGCCCTGCCGTGCCTGCGCGCCGCCGTGCGCGGGCTCGACGAGGCGCGGGTCGTCGCCGGCACATCGTACTTCCTGACGCTGGTGGCCGAGGCGTTCCTGCGGGCCGGCGATGCGGACATCGCCGCCGCGTATCTCGATCGCGCGGCGCGGCGCCTCGCACACGGCGAACGGATCGCCGCGACCGAGATCGAGCGCCTGCGCGTCGCCTGCGCCCGCGCAAACGGCCTCGGCGCCGAGCCGGCGCGCTCACGCCTGCGCGCCGCCCGCGACCTGGCGCGAAGCCAGGGCAACGCCTTCTTCGCCCACCGCGCCGAGCAGAGTCTCGCGGCGCTGCGCGCGAGCGATTGATCCCGAACGATGTGCCACCGAGGTCGATCTGAAAAAAAAGATCAACGCGGAAACGCGGAGACGCGGAGCCCCGCAGGGAAGACTGTGTTCGGATGGCACCAGTGGAACCCCATCGTTGAGGAGGCTGCGCAAGCACAATCCAACCCGGGTTGCTCGGCGTCGCTCTGCGCCTTCGCGTCTCTGGGTTGATCTTTTTTCTGTCAGATCAAGCTCGACTCGGTGTCCTCTCCACCCTCGGTGGCCAGATCGTCCCTCACGCCTCGTACTGGAAGACGCGCGCCATGCCCGCTTCGAGGTGGTAGAGGTTGTGGCAGTGGAAGATCCAGTTGCCGGGGTTGTCGGCGGCGAACTCGATCGTGACGGTCTTGCCGGGCGGGACGTTGACCGTGTGCTTGAGCGGACAGCGGTCGCCGGCTCCCTGCAGGACGCGGAAGAAGTGGCCGTGCAGGTGCATCGGGTGCCACATCATCGTCTCGTTCTTCATCTCGATCGTGACCCGCTCGCCCTGGCGGATCGGCAGCGGATCGGCCTGCGGGTACACCTGACCGTCGATCATCCAGACATAGCGGGACATGTCGCCCTGTAGCGGCAGCCGGAACGTCCGCGAGGGTCCGTCGGGCAGTGTCGTCGGCGCCACCGCGCGCAGCGCCTCGTAGGTGAGCGCGCGTCCATCGAAGCGCGGCAGGTCGGCATTGACCGTCGGCTGCACGTCGGGTGTGTGGAGCACGCCGACGGCCTGGCCGCTGCCGTCCTGCGCCACGGCGTGCAGCGTGTAGCTGCCGGACCCCGACAGCGAGACGACCGCGTCGTAGCACTCGGCCATGCCCAGCAGCAGGTGATCGACCTCGACCGGCTCGACCGCCAGTCCGTCGGCGTGGGTGACCCGCAGCGGGTGCCCGTCGAGTCGCACGCGGAAATAGGTCGAGGCGCCGGCGTTGATCAGCCGCAGGCGGATCGGCTCGCCGGGTGCGGCGGCATACGTCCACGGCTGCGCGGCGCCGCGGCCGTTGAGCAGGAACGCGTCGTAGTCGATGTCGGCGAGATCCGGCTGCCGCATCGGCGCCATCGTCGCGGCCGGCGTCGCCGGCGCCGGGCCGGCGCGCAGCGTTTCGTAGACCTGCATCGGGTCGCGGTACAGCCAGTCGCTGAGCATCACCACCGGGTCGTGCGCGACGGCCGGCGCGCCGTCCGCCTCCTCGATCACCAGCGGCCCGGCGAGGCCGACCTGCTCCTGGAAGCCCCAGTGCGAGTGGTACCAGTACGTGCCGCTCTGCAGGACGGGGAACTCGTAGACGTAGATCCGGCGCGGCGCGATCGGCGCGTTCGACACGTCGGGCACGCCGTCCATGCCGGCCGGAAGGAGGAGGCCGTGCCAGTGGATCGTCGTGTTGTCGGTGTCGAGCCGGTTGGCGACGCGGACGCGCAGCAGCTCGCCCTGGCGGACGCGGATCTCGGGTCCGGGATAGCTGCCGTTGACGGTGACGCCCGCGACATCTTGCTTGCCGTCGGGGTTGAGTGTGGTAGGCGTCACCGCGAACTCGTACCGGGGCGGGTTCGGCCGGGGGACGTAGGGCGTCGGGGCACGGGCCTCGGCAGCGGCGCTCGCGCGTGCGCCGGCCGATCGCGGCCCGAGCTGCAGCACCAGTCCACCCGCGCCGACGGCTCCGGCGCGGAGCACGGATCGACGAGAGATGCCTCGAATCGAACGCGTTCTGTTCGTCACGCAAACTCTCCTTCTCTGCGCTGCGATCACCGTCGTTGTCGGACCGGTCGACGCACACGGTCGTCACCGCGCGCGCTCCGATCCCACCGAGCCGATCTTCACACAGCGGTCCTTCGTGGAGAAGAACATCGAGCTCGACACCGGCTGGGAAAAGCAGCCGGCCAGCGACGGCGTCGAGCTCGCGCCCGGCGTGACCTGGGTGTTCTTCGAGCGGCTGGAGCTCGACCTCGAAATCCCCGCCGGCCTGCAGATCCCCGACCGCGGCGCGACGGTCGGCAGCCTCGGCGACGTCGGCGCCGGCGCGCAGCTCCAGCTGTGCTGCGGGCCGGGTGAGCTGCTCGACTACCTCTCCCTGCGCGCGGACGTCGCGGCGCCGACCGGCAGCCGCGCGAAGGACGTCGGCGGCACCGGCGAGTGGAGCGCCTCGGTGCTGCCCGGCAGGAACTTCACCATCGCCGAGCCGCTGCCCGACCTGCTCGTGCAGGTGGAGCTCACCTACGCCGAGCAGATCCGACCCGACGACGAGGCGCGCGAGACGGCGGCGGCGCGCGGCGAATCCGCGCCGCGCGAGAAGGACGTGCGGTGGAATCTCGCCGTCGCGCAGGACTACCTGGAGGGGCGCCTCCGGCCGGTGGTCGAAGTGCTGGGCACGTCGATCGTCGATGCCGCCGGCGCCGGCGAAGGCACGATCGTCGAGCTCGCGCTCGGGCTGTGGACGGCGCCGTTCCCGGACGACACGTGGCTCAGCCCGGTGAGCATCGGGTTCGGCTGGAAGTGGCCGGTGACCACGCGGCGGGAGAGCCAGGTCGCCGCGCGCGTCGTGCTCGAGTGGTCATTCGGCCGGTGAGCGGGCGCGGCGGGTCCGCGGTCGCGCGCCGGGCACGGCGCGTCCGCCGCACCGCGCGCCGGCGGCATCCGGCCTAGCGGAGACTCTGCATGTAGGCGACGAGCGCCGCGAGGTCGTCCGGCGACAGCTTGTCGTAGGCGCGCTTGCGCACCTTCGGATCCATCTCGCGCGGGGCGACGATCCACTTGCGGATCGCCTCGGCGTCGAGCCGCGCGCCGACGCCGTCGAGGGCGCTGCGCCGGCCGCCTTCGCCGGCGATGCTGTGGCAGCCGGCGCAGCGCTGCGCGGCGTAGACCGCCTTGCCGCGCGCGATCGCGTCGGCGTCGGCGTCCGCCGCCGAGACGGCCGACGCGAGCAGCAGGGTGAGCGTGACGGGGAGCAGGCGTCGCATGTCGTGACCTCCGTTCACGAGGCGTTGTTCAGCAGCGCGAACACGACCGCCATCGCGACCACGATGATGCCAGTTGCCAGCGCGACGAGGCGAGCGGTCCGGCGGCGCATCTCCGTTCCTTCCCCTCACACGAGGTCGAACAGCTCGGAGTGGATGTGGCGCAGCGGCACGCCGAGCGACGCCAGCGCGCGCTCGGTCGCCTGGATCATCGGCTCGGGCCCGCAGACGAAGTAGGCGCGCTGCCGGCGATCGGCCGGCAGGTGGCGGTCGAGCAGCTCGGCGCGGATGCGCCCGCGTTCGCCCGGCCAGTCCGGCGGCGGTTCCTCGAGGATGTACACGACGGTGAGCGCCAGCCGCGTCGCCAGCGCGTCGATCGCCGGCCGGCCGGTCAGGCGCTCGGCGCGGCGGTAGGCATAGAACAGCAGGTGCGGGCGCGTGTCGGCGCGGTCCGCCAGCGCGCGCAGCATGCCGAGCATCGGCGCGATGCCGATGCCGCCGGCGAGGAACACGTAGCCCGCCGGCGACGGCACGCGATCGATGCTGAAGGCGCCGTACGGCCCGTCGACGAAGGCGACCTCGCCGACGCGCACGTCGCCGAGCGTGCGCGTGAAATCGCCGAGCTCCTTGATCGTGAAGCCGAGGCGGCCGTCGGGCAGCGCCGGGCTCGAGGAGATCGAGAACGGGTGCTCGCGCATCGCGAACGGGCTGGCGCGCAGCGTCAGCCACGCGAACTGGCCCGGCGCGAAGGTGAACCCCGGATGGCCGTCAGGGCACAGCTCGATCTCCCAGGCATCACCGGGCGCCGCCGCGATCGACGCGACGCGCCACGGGCGGCGCAGCAGCCACCACGGCTTGAGGACGCGCAGCCAGGCGACGATCCCCACCCAGGTGACGATCATCAGCGACCAGACGAGTTGCGTGCCGGCGTCCGAGACGTAGACGCCGATGCCCTGCACGTGCAGCAGCCCGAGCAGCACCGCCGCGGTGGCGAGCGCGGCGTGCATCCAGCGCCACGCCTCGTACGGCAGGCGCAGCGGCTTGCGCAGCAGCGAGGTGACCATGACCGCCGCCAGCGCCGCCACCGACGCCATGCCGGCGAGCATCGGCCAGGACGCCTCGCGCGGGTGCAGCGCGGCGAGCAGCACGGGATCTTCCCACAGCAGGATGGCGGGATGCGCGAGCACCACGACGGTGGCGACGAGCGCCGCGTAGCGGTGGAAGTAATAGATGATGTCGATGCCGAACGGCGCGGTGGCGCGCTTGAAGCGGGCGGTCAGCACGAACTGCACGCCCATCATCGCCAGGCCGGCGAAGCCGAGCGCGATGCCGACATCCCACCACACGCCGCCCGGCGGCGGCGCCCCGGCGAGCAGCGCGATGAGCGGCGCGAGCACCAGGGCGAGGTAGACCCCCGTCCAGACGATGCCCTGCAGCGAGGCGCGCAGCCGCTCCACGTCAATCCTGATCCGCCGCGCCGGACACGTGCGAGGCCGCCGCGCCGCAGCACGCCCGCGCGCGGCGGCTCAGCTCACCGTCTGGATGAGCGCACCGAGCTTCTCGAACCCGGCGGTGATGCCGTCGGGATCGAACGCCGGCGGCGGCACCATGAAGCGCGACACGCCGAGGTCGGCGAGGCGCTTGACGGCATCGGGGCTTGCCGAGGTGCGGCCGGCGGTGATCTCGACCGTCGCCGGATCGCGGCCGAGCTTCGCGCACTCCTCGCGCAGGATGCCGAGCAGCCAGGTGAGCTTCGCGTCGTCGGCGACGCCGGGGAAGAAGCCGTCGCCGTAGCGCGCCGCGCGCCGGGCGGCCAGCTCGGTGTGACCGCCGACGATGATCGGCACGCCGGGCTTCTGCACCGGCTTGGGGTTCGACTCGAGCGGGCCCCAGCGGAAGAATTTGCCCTCGAACGGCGCCGGTTCGTCCTGCCACAGCGAGCGGATCGCGCGCACCGCCTCGGCCGTGCGCGCGGCGCGGTCGGCGAACGGGATGCCGAGCGCCGCGAACTCCTCCTCGAGCCAGCCGATGCCGATGCCGAGCATCATGCGCCCGTTCGACAGCACGTCGAGCGTCGCGACCTCCTTGGCGACGTAGAGCGGATGGCGCTGCGGCAGGATGAGGATCCCGGTCGCGAGGCGCAGCGTCGTCGTCACCGCGGCGACGTACGAGAGCGCGATCAGCGGATCGGGCATCGGCATCTGGTCGGGCGCCGGGATCTTCCCCGACGGATCGTAGGGGTAGGTCGACTGATAGCCGACCGGGATGACGACGTGCTCGACGGTCCACAGCGACTCGACGCCGGCGCGCTCGGCGCTCTGCGCGAGATGGGTGAGCAGCTGCGGAAACGCGAACGGCCCCGCGTTGGCGTACATCACTCCGAATTTCATGGCCCGGCTTCTAATACGCCGGCAGTGACGCGTCGACCATCCGACGCCGGGCGCGGCCGCGGCGGCATGGTTGCATTGTGCGCGGCGGGCGCTATGGGGCGCCATGCCGGTTCCCCGCCCGCGCGCGCCCGCCGCCAGCCCGCCGGCGACCGCCGCGCGCGGTTGGGACGAGACCGCCGGCGCGGCGAGCGCATTCGCGCGGCGCGGCGCCGGTGCCGCGGCGGTGTGCGGCGTCTACGCGCTGCTCATCGGCGTTCTCGTGCCGGCGGCGCTCATCGAGCAGTACGCGGTCAACGTGCCGATCTGGGACGAATGGGTGTCGCCGCACTTCTGGGCGGCATACCACGCCGGGACGTTGACCTGGCGCGATGTCGTCGCGGTGCACAACGATCACCGCATCGCGACCACGCGGCTGATCATGCTCGGCCTGCACGCGCTGCTCGGCCAGTGGAACCTGGTGGCGGAGATGACCACCTCGGCGGTGCTGCTCGGCATGGCGATCGGCGTGCTCGGCTACACGCTGCGCCGCATCGGCGTCGCCGCGCCGACCGTGCTCCTGCTGAGCGTGCTGCTCAGCTCGCCGGTGCAGGGCTGGAACTTTCTCATGGGCTTTCAGCTCCAGATGTTCACGCTGCTGCTCGGCGTCGTCGTCGCGCTCTGCGCCGTGGTGCTCGACCGGCGGCTGCGCTGGCGGACGGTCGTCATCGCGGCACTCGGCTGCCTGTTCAGTACGTTCAGCTTCAGCGCCGGGCTGCTCAGCTGGGCAGCCGTGGGTGGCGCGATGCTCGTGCGCGTGTGGCTCCCGGACGGCTCGCTTCGTGCGCGGCTCGATCCGCGCTGGTTGTCGCGCCTCGCGGCCTTCGCCGGTGCCGCCGCCGCCAGCGCGTTCGGCTTCCTGCACGGCTACCGCGTGCACAGCGGGACGGTCGAGTTCGGGGCGCGGTCGGTGCACGACGTCCTCGCCTACGTGACGAAGCTGCTCGTCTATCCGCTGCTGCGCGAGTGGTCGGCGGAACGGCTGGCGCTGGCGCTGCTGCAACTCGCCTGCGTCGCCGCCGCGACGGTGCTGTACGTGCGCCGGCGCCGCGATCCGGGGGCGGCCGACCGCCTGGTGCTGTTCACCGGCCTCGGGCTCTTTCTCGTGTGTGCCGCGTTCGCGACGGCGTACGGACGCGCCGCCGCTCCCGTCGTGCCGTCGCGCTACGCAACCGTCTTTCTCCTCACCGTCGTCCTCGTGCTCGTCGCCGCCGGCGACCTGCTGCGCGCGGGCCGCGCGCGCGGCGGGCGCGCGGGCGTGACGGCGCTCGGCGTCGCCGGCGTCGTCGTCGCGCTGCTCGTCGTGCACGCCGCCGCCGGGCTGGCCGGCCTGGACGAGATGCGCCACCAGCTCGGCCGCGCCACAGCGCGCCGGGCGATCGTCCACTTTCTGCGCGATCACTCGCCGGGACTGCCGTTCCAGGGGTTTCCGCTGTTCCCCGGCGACGCCGGCCGACAGGTGTTCGCGCAGCCGGAGCTCTCCTCGACGCTGCCGCCGGACATGGTGCCGCCGTGGAGTGCGCTGCCGGTCACGATCAGCGGCACGGCGTGGTGTCACGGCTGCGCCTGGGAAGGAACCGCGGGGCGCGCACCGGGAGAGCATTGGGGCTCATGGCGTCACGCCGGCCCGCAGGCGACGGGCGTGATCCGCGTCGGCCCGGTGATGATCCGCGAGCCCCTCCTCGCCATTCCGCTCGCCGGGCAGCCGACCGGCGGCAACGCGCTGTACATCGTCGATGCCGCCGACCCGACGCGCTGGATCGCGTTCGCCGGCGAACCGCCCGGCGGCGCGTGGCGCACCTGGTGGGCCGATGTCGCGACGTTCGTCGGGCGCGAGGTCGTGCTCGTCGGCATCGACGAGACGCGCGACGGTACCGGCTGGTTCGCGTTCGGCCCGCCGCGCCCGGCCAGCCGCGCGCTGCGGCTGTTCGAGCGCGCGCTCGGCGGCGCCGGCGCGGCGCTGCTGCTCGTCGTGTGTACCGGGCTCGGCCTCGCGGCGGTGCTCGCACCCGCCGCCGCGCGACACGACGGCGAGCGCGTGCGGTTCGTCGCCGCGGCGACCGCGCTCGTGCTGGGGCTCGGCGTGCTGCTCGGAGCGCGGTCGCTGCTGCGCGCCGCCCCCGAGCAGGTGGCGAGCGACGCGATCGCCACGACCCGGCAGCCGGTCGACCTGCTCGCCCACGTGCCGCCGCACTGCCTCGACGGCACGCGCATCGCGCGGTTGCCGGACGGTCTCTACATGCACCCGGATGCGACCTGTCGTCTCGGTCCGTTCCGCGTCGGCGCGGGCATGTGCGTCGTGACGCGCGCCGGTTTCCGGTCGGGATTTCCCAACCGTCCCGGCATCGACGGCGTGCGGTTCGAGGTCGCGATCGCCGCCGGCGAGCGGATCGCGCGCCATGCAACGGCGCTGCGCGTGCACGAGGCGCGCGATCTCGCCGTGCCGGTGCCGGCCGGGGAAGCATTCTTCGTCGTCCTCGGCACGCGGCAGCGCACCAATCCGGTCTGGGATCACGCGATCTGGCACCGGCCGCGGCTCGCGCCGTGTCAGGTCCCGCTCTCCCAAAGGCGTCAGGTCCCCTCTCCCGGAGGGAGAGGGTCAGGGTGAGGGCGTGTTCACGGCGACGGGACCGGCTGCTCCCGAGCGCGCCGCGCTGCGCGCGGCCCTTGCTCGCGCTGGAGGTGTCGGATGCCCCTCACCCTGACCCTCTCCCCTCGCGGGGAGAGGGGACTTTGAAGGTAGCGCGCTGCATCATCACATCGGCTCTCCATGACGTTCCGCTCAGGTCTCCTCATCGTTTAGTGAGGGATCTCTCCTGGTCAGGGTGCGCTCGTGACCACGGCGAGGGAACCGCCGGCTCCTGAGCACGCCGCGGCGCGGGCCGTTGCTCGCGCTGGAGGTGTCGGATTCCCCTCACCCTGACCCTCTCCCCTCGCGGGGAGAGGGGACGCTGAACGGGGCAGTCGGCTGCAGTCAGGCTTCGGCTGCGGACATGACCGATGTCATACGGCGCGCGATTTCCCCCGCTAATACTCGCGGCACACAAACGGGGAGAAGTTGTAATGCGCGTGCGCTCACGTTCCACCCGCCCCGAGGCGGCTCATCGCAGGGATCCCGCGGCGCTGTCGCGGCGGCGCTTCCTGCAACTCGCCGCCGCGGCGGGTTTTGGTGCCGCGGCGACGCCGTCGGCGCTCTTTGCCCAGTACGGCTTTCTCGCTCCGGTGAAGGTCGACAACCCGCTCGCCGGCTATCCGAACCGCGACTGGGAGCGGCTCTACCGCGACATCTTCCGCACCGACAAGTCGTTCGTCTTCCTCTGCTGTCCGAACGACACGCACAACTGCCTGCTGCGCGCGCACGTGAAGAACAACGTCGTGGTCCGCATCGAGCCGACCTACGGCTATGCGAAGGCGCGCGACCTGTCGGGGAACGGCGCCTCGTCGCGCTGGGATCCGCGCTGCTGCCAGAAGGGCCTCGTGCTGGCGCGGCGCTTCTACGGCGACCGGCGCATCAACGGCGCCTACCTGCGCCAGGGCTTCAAGGACTGGGTCGACCAGGGCTTCCCGCGCGATCCGGAGACCGGCGCGGCGCCGCGCGAGCTGATGCGGCGCGGCTGGGACACCTGGGTGCGCGTGCCGCACGCCGAGGCGTACCGCTACCACGCCGCGGCGCTGCTCGACATCGCGCGCACCTACGGCGGCGAGCGCGGCGCCGAGTACCTGCGCGCGCAGGGCTACGACCCCGACATGGTCGAGCAGGTCGGCGGCGCCGGCGTGCGCGTCCTCAAGTTCCGCGGCGGCATGGCGAAGCAGGGCGCGGTGCGCATCTTCGCCGCCTATCGCATGGCCAACAGCATGGCGCTCGTCGACGCGAAGCTGCGCGGCGTCGCGCCGGAGGAGGCAAAGGGCGCCAGCACCTGGGATTCGTACTCGTTCCACACCGATCTGCCGCCCGGGCACCCGATGGTCACCGGCGATCAGACCAACGACTTCGAGCTCTTCGACGCCGAGCACGCGAAGGTGCTGATCCCATGGGGCATGAACTGGATCACCACCAAGATGCCCGACAGCCACTGGCTCACCGAGGCGCGGCTCAAGGGCACGAAGGTGGTGACGGTCACCGTCGAGTACTCGGCAACCGCGGCGCGCTGCGACGAGGTGATCGTCATCCGCCCCGGTACCGACCCGGCGTTCGCGCTCGGGCTTGCGCAGGTGCTGATCGCCGAGAACCGGTACGACGCCGACTTCGTCAAGCGCTTCACCGACCTGCCGTCGCTGGTGCGCATGGATACGCTCGAGCGGCTGCGCGCCGCCGACGTGTTCGCCAACCACACCGAGCACGCGCTGGCGAACTGGACGCAGGTCGTGCCCGCCGGACAGAAGGCCGCGCCGACGACGCAGCAGCAGGGCGTGCAGATTCCGGCGGCGCTCGCCGATCAGTTCGCCGACTTCGTCGTCTGGGATGCCGCGGCGGGCAAGCCGGTCGCCGTCGGCCACGATCAGATGGGCGCGCACTTCGACGCGCTCGGCGTCGATCCGGCGCTCACCGGCACGTTCCGCATCACGCTCGCCAGCGGCGAGACGGTCACCGCGCGCCCGGTGTTCGACCTGACGCGCGAGTACCTCGACGCGAACATGACCCCGGCGCAGGTGTCGAAGCTCACCTGGGCGCCGGTCGCGGCGATCGAATCGCTGGCGCGCGACATCGGCGCCAGCGAGGGCCGCACGCTGATCGCCTGCGGCATGGGGCCGAACCAGTTCTGGAACAACGACAACAAGGACCGCGCGCTGTTCCTCGTCCTCGCGCTCGCCGGCAGCCTCGGCCGCCACGGCGGCAACATCGGCAGCTACGCCGGCAACTACAAGAACACGCTCTTCGCCGGCGTCGCGAGCCGCTATGTGCTCGAGGATCCGTTCCAGCCGCAGCTCGATCCCGACGGGCCGGTCACCGCGCACCCGTACTACCGCGCCGAGTCGATGCACTACTGGGCGAACGGCGAGCGCATCATGAAGGCCGGCGACAAGACGATCACCGCCGGCGCGCACTGCCCGACGCCGACGAAGTCGATCTGGCAGGTGAACTCGAACTCGAGCCTCGGCAACCAGAAGGGGCACTTCGACGTCGTCTTCAACACGCTGCCGCGCGTCGAGTGCGTCGCCTACAACGACTGGTGGTGGACGGCGTCGTGCGAGTACAGCGACATCGTCTACGGGGTCGACTCCTGGATGGAGCTCAAGTTCCCCGACATGACCGCCTCGAACAGCAACCCGTTCGTGCAGATCTACCCGCGCACGCCGGCGCCGCGCGCGTTCGAGACGGTGTCCGACAACGAGACGTTCCTCGGCGTCGCGTCGGTGCTCGGCGAGCAGCTCGACGAGCCGCGGCTCGCGCAGATGTACCACTTCATCGCCGAGCACCGCGCCGAGGTGTACCTGCAGCGCATCCTCGACGGCTCGACGCCGCTCAAGGGCTACCGCATCGACGCGCTCGAGGACCTCGCGCGCCTCGGCGTGCCGGCGCTGATGAACACGCGCACCTATCCGCGCATCAACAGCTGGGAGCAGGTGCAGGAATCGAAGCCCTGGTACACGAAGACCGGACGGCTCGAGTTCTACCGGCCCGAGCCGGAGTTCATCGACGCCGGCGAGAATCTGGTCGTGCACCGCGAGCCGTCGGACGCGACGTTCTACGATCCATGCGCGATCGCCGCCGCACCGCATCCAGCGCTGCGCCCGAAGCGCCCGGCGGACTGGAACATCCCCGCCGACGACCGCGGCCACATGACGCGCCAGATGCGCAACACGACGTACGACGTCGGCGCGCTGCTGCGCAGTGCACATCCGCTGTGGGCGAAGGGCTGGCGTCACGTCTTCCACACGCCGAAGTACCGCCACGGCGCGCACACCATGCCGATCGACACCGACTACATGGCGGCGCTGTTCGGCCCGTTCGGCGACATGTACCGGCGCGACAAGCGCGCGCCGGGCACCGGCGAGATGTACGTCGACATCAATCCCGCCGACGCGCGCTCGCGCGGCATCGAGGACGGCGACTACGTGTGGATCGACGGCGATCCGACCGAGCTGCCGTTCCGCGGCTGGGACGACCCGGCGCGCGCCGACGAGTACGACGTCGCGCGCTGCCTCGCCCGCGCCCGCTACTACCCCGGCACGCCGCGCGGCATCACGCGCATGTGGTTCAACGGCTACATGGCGACGCCGGGCACGATGCGCGCGACGCGCACGCGTGCCGACGGCGCGGCGAAGAACGAGGCGAGCGGCTATCAGGCGCTGTTCCGCAGCGGCGGCCACCAGAGCATGACGCGCTCGTGGCTGAAGCCGACGCACCAGACCCAGACGCTGATCACGCGCAAGACGTACGGCAACGAGGTGACGCAGGGCTTCAACGTCGACGTCCACTGCGTCACCGGCGCGCCGCGCGAGGCGCTGGCGAAATTCACCAAGGCCGAGGACGGCGGCATCGGCGGCACCGGCCTCTGGCGGCCGGTCGCGCTCGGTCTGCGCCCGACCTACGAGAACGATGCGCTGCAGCGCTACCTGAGCGGCGGCTTCGTGTCGCTGCAGAAGGCGTGAGGACGAGACGATGGCGACGGTCTACAACTGGCAGCTCGGCCGCGACATGGATTACCCGTACGAGGGCGCGCGGCCGAAGAAGCAGTTCGCGATGGTGATGGACCTGAACAAGTGCATCGCCTGTCAGACCTGCACGGTGGCCTGCAAGACGACGTGGACGCCCGGCCGCGGCCAGGAGTACATGTTCTGGAACAACGTCGAGACCAAGCCGTACGGCTACTACCCGCTCGGCTGGGACGTGAACATCCTCGCGAAGCTCGGCGTGCAGGACGCCGGCGAGAAGGTCTACGCCGGCAAGACGCTCTTCGAGGCCGCCCCGGCGGGCGAGAAGGTGCTCGGCTATCTCCCCGAGGATCTCGACTACGCGCACCCGAACATCGGCGAGGACGATTCGGTCGGCGACATGGCGCAGGGCGCGTTCCTCACCATGCCGCACATGCAGTGGATGTATTACCTGCCGCGCATCTGCAATCACTGCACGTATCCCGCCTGCCTCGCCGCGTGCCCGCGCCAGTCGATCTACAAGCGTCCCGAGGACGGCATCGTCCTGATCGACGAGGACCGCTGCCGCGGCTACCGCGAGTGCGTCAGGGGCTGTCCGTACAAGAAGACGTTCTTCAACCCGATCACGCGCGTCTCGGAGAAGTGCATCGGCTGCTATCCGGCGATCGAGAACAACCGCCAGACGCAGTGCACGATCACCTGCATCGGCAAGATCCGCCTGCAGGGCTTCATCAACCCGCCCGACCAGGCGCGCGAGGACAACCCGATCGACTACCTCGTGCACATCGCGCAGGTCGCCAAGCCGCTCTACCCGCAGTTCGGCCTCGAGCCGAACGTCTACTACATCCCGCCGGTGCACGTGCCGCCCGTGTTCCTGCGGCAGATGTTCGGCCACGGCGTGCCGGAGGCGATCGCGACGTACCGCACGGCAGCGGAGAACCTGCCGCTGCTCGGCGCCCTGCTGCTGTTCGGCGCCACGCCGGACATCATCCACCACTACCGCGCCGTCGGCCCCGAGGTGATCGGCTACGACGAGCACAACGGCGAGATGGTGCGCGTGCCGCTCACCGAGCCGACGCACGTGCGCGCCGTCTACGACGCGCAGTTCGACACCTTCCGCACCAACATCACGTGAGTCGTCGTCCGCCACAGCACACACCGCCACGGCGCCAGGATCGCCGCGGCCGGAGGACAGCGGGAACATCATGAGTACATTCGAATCTCAGGCTCCGAGGTTACCGTCCCTGGCGTCTTGGCGGTTCATCGTGGCCGTCGGCGCACTCGTCCTCGCGACGGGCGCCGGCGCCGAGACGATCCAGGCGCCGCGCGTGCCGTCGACCGGGCCGCTGCTCGACCCGCACGCGATGTACTGGCGCGACGCAACGCCGGTGAGCGTCGCGCTGCTGCCGCAGACGATCGCGCTGCCGGCGCACCCGGCACCGGCGACACCGCAGCTGCGCGTGCGCGCGGCGCACAACGGGCAGTGGTTCGGGCTGCTCATCGAGTGGGCCGACCCGACACGCAGCGACCGCATCGTCGTCGACGAGTTCGGCGACCAGATCGCGATCGAGTTGCCGATGCGGTACAACCCCGCCGCGCTGCCGAGCCCGATGATGGGCAACCCCGGCGGGCGGGTCGCCGTCATGCAGTGGCGCGCCGCCTTTCAGCACGATCTCGAGGCCGGCGAGCCGACGACGCAGGCGCTGTACCCCAACGCGCTGATCGACGTGTATCCCGACCAGGTACTGCGCGCGACCGACGCGCGCCCGTACCAGGGCGCCATCGGCCTCGACAATCCGATCTCGCACGCGCGGCGCAGCGCCGTGCTCGATCAGATGGCCGAGGGCTGGGGGACGATGACCGTCAAGCCGGTGCAGCACGCCGACGGCCGCGGCGTGTGGGAGGACGGCACGTGGCGCGTGGTGATCACGCATCCGCTGTGGACCGGCGAGGACAGCGATCCCGACCTGCGCGCCGGCAGCACCTCCGCGGTCGCGTTCGCCGTCTGGGAAGGCGGCAGCCGCGAAGTCGGCGGCCGCAAGGCGTGGGCGCCGTGGGTCACGCTGCAGCTCGCGCCGTGAGGAGTGCGCCGATGCCGACCGCCAGCCGTCGTCCCGCCGTGCCGGCGCTGCTCGCCGATGCGGCACTGTTCAACCTCCTCGCGCACGCGTTCGCGTATCCGGACGCGGCGGAGATCGCCACCGTCGACGCCGCCTTCGCGCGCGTCACCGCGGCGCGCCCGCGCGTCGCGCGCGGCGTGCTGCGCCGCGCGGCGCGCGCCTGGCAGACGGCCGACCGCCGCACGCTGCCCGGCGCGTACGTCGCCCGCTTCGTCGCCGGCAGCGCGACCTCGCTGCACGAGACCGCGTACGGCGACGGCCGGCGCATCGCCGGCCGGCCCGTCGAGCTCGCCGACGTGCAGGGCTTCTACACCGCGTTCGGCCTGACGCAGTCCGAGCGCCACCCCGATCTGCCCGACCATCTCTGCGCCGAGCTCGAGTGCGTCAGCGTGCTGCTGCTCAAGGAGGCGTACGCGCGCCACGGCAGCTGGACGCGGCGTGCCGCGCTGACCCGCGCCGCGACCGCCGCGTTCCTGCGCGATCACCTCGGCCGCTGGGTCGGTGCGCTCTGCCATGCGATCGGCGATCGCGACGGCGAGCCGTACGGCGCGCTCGCGGCCCTGCTCGACGCCGCCGTCGCCGCCCAGTGCCGCCGCCTGCGCATCAGGCCCGAGCCCGCCGAGGGCCGCCTGCCCGCCGACGTCATGCAGGCGGACACGTTCGACTGCCCGCGCGCGTGATTCAACGCGAAGACGCGAAGGCGCGGAGATCGCCTTCGCGTCTTCGCGTTGACCCGCCTGCGGCCCCGGAGTAACTGCCGTCAGGGCGCACGGAGCGCCCGCCACTTGCGACGGGAGGATGTGTGATGTCGAGGATTCGCACCACCGTGCTCGGACTGGCGCTGCTGTGCGGCGCCGCCGGCGCTCAGGCCGCCGACGAGCAGGTCGTCTGGAAGCTGCCGACCTATCTCGCCGAGGGCCTGCAGGTGAAAATGGAGACGAAGGCCACCGAGGACCTGCTCAAGCGCGCCGAGGTGCAGTGCATCGATGACGAGTGCAGGAAGGATCTCGCGCGCTGCAAGGCGAGTGTGTCCAATTGCCTGCTCGTCCCCTCGCGCGAGGCCGTGCACGAGAACGAGCAGGAGAGCAACTGAGCGTCTTCTGGAGGCGCCGCTCCGTCGGCGCCTGTTGGATCGGGCCGCGTCGCTCCATTCAACAGGCGCCGACGGAGCGGCGCCCTCCAGAGCGCTGCCCGCTGCATGAGCGCCCTCTTCACCCGCGACGGCGACGCGTATCTGCCCACCGAGCTGGCGCGCGGGCCGTGGTCGCGTGAGGCGCAGCATGGCGGTGCGCCGGCGGCGCTGCTCGCGCGGCTGATCGACGATGTCGACGGCGCGGCCGGCATGCAGGTCACGCGGCTGACGTTCGAGCTGCTGCGCCCGGTGCCGATCGCGCCGCTCACCGCGCGCACGCGCCTCGTCCGGCCGGGGAAGAAGGTGCAGATCGTCGAGGCGGCGCTCTGGCACGGCGAGAGCGAAGTCATGCGCCTCACCGCGCTGCGCCTGCGCCGTGCCGACGTGCCGATGCCGGCCGACCTGCCGCGCGGCGCGCCGCCGCCGGGGCCGGCCGCCGGGGTGCCGATCGCCGCGCCGTGGGACGCGGCGAACGACTATCCGGCGTTCCACAACCGCGGCGTCGAGCACCGCTTCGTGCACGGCGGCTTCGGCGCGCCCGGGCCGTCGACCGACTGGATCCGCCTGCAGGTGCCGGTGATCGCCGGCGAGCCGATCACCCCGCTCAGCCGCGTCGCCGCCGCCGCCGATTTCGGCAACGGCATCAGCTGGGTGCTCGACCGCGCCGACGGCTACACGTTCATCAACCCCGACCTGACGATCTACCTGCACCGCGAACCGGTCGGCGAGTGGATCTGCCTCGATGCGGCAAGCTACCCCGAAGCCACCGGCATCGGCCTCGCCGAAAGCCGCCTCCACGACGAACACGGCCCGATCGGCCGCGCCGCCCAGAGCCTGCTGATCGAGAAGAGCTGAACCAGCGCTTCCGGTTGGACCGCGGGCGTCCCCGCCCGCATGCACATCGCTGCGCGAGCAAGGGATTGCGGGCGTCCGCATGCACTCCGCCAGCGCGCAGGACGCGTCCGGGAGGGGACGCCCGCGGTCCGCCAAGGGATCCTCGCCTCACGGCATCACCGGTCCGACGGCTGGCGGGCGGAGGTCGGCCCCGACAGGCAGAGCACGGCGATGCTCGCGAGCAGCCCGAGCGCGCCGAGCGCGATCACCACGACGGTGTACGCGAGGCTCGCCGAGTGCATGAGCGGGGTTTCGCGGGGCGGCGCAGCGCGTGGGCGCACATCGGAGTGCGCGCGCCATTCGAACGGATCTGCGGTGAACGCCTCGTCGAGGAGCCGCCCGATCCGCGCGAGGTCGTCGGGGCTCGCGTTCTCGAGCGCCTCAACGTCGAAATAGCGCGCGGCCCGGGTGGGGAAAGTCGGCGCGGTCAGGCGCACGACCCCGGCCGGACCATTCCGGCGCAGCAACTCCAGCCGCACACTGCCTCCCGACACGCCAACGTTCACCGCGTGCACGTCTTCGCCCAGCCGCCCGCCGCGGACCGCTTCCATGAAGCGCCGGAAGCCATCTTCACTGCGCCTGGTCAGCACGGCCCGGCGCTCCAACCCGCCGGCGTCCTGTTGCAATGGCGTTTCGGCGCCGGCAGAGCCGTACGGCACCGCCGCCAGCATCATCGCCATCGCGAACGTCTTCATTGGTCCCCCGCGAGGAGTCCCGCGAACGGCTCGCCCGGTTGGGTCTCCCAGACGCACGGCGGATAGGAGTGCTCGACCTCACGGTGCGGACAAGACGGCACGCCGAACGGCTTCTCGACAACCAGCATCCCAGGTCCGTCGCGGTCCGCGCGCAGGCGGACCCGCGTCGCCGGCAGCGGACCTTCGACCGGCAACCCCTCGGCAGCCACGAATTCCCAGCGGCAGCCCGCGACGCCCGGATCGGCCAGTCGGAACTCGCGCGCCTCCCCCGCGCGTGGGTGCACGGGAATCCGATACCTGGTGACGTAGGGTGGGACGGCATCCGTCGGCCACATGCCGACCGCCGCTCGCGCTTCGAAGCTGAACTCCTCCGGCGGCCGAGGGCCGTCGTCGGAACGGTCCAGCCAAACCCGTGTCCTGCGATCGGCGAGGTGCTGGCACGAGGGCGGTACCGTTCGGTCGAGCGATTGCCGGCACACCACGATGCCACGCGGCCGCATCCACGAGCGCACGGTACGCAGGACACTGACGCGACCGTTCTCGAGGGGGACGACGACCGATCCGTCCGGCACCGACTCCGGTGGGGAATCCGCGGTCGCCACCTGATACTGGAGCTCCTCCACCAGCCGCTCCCCGGTGAGGCGCGGCCCCTCTGCGGCGATCCCCGTCAGCAGTTCGCTGCAGGCGCGGCTCTGGAGACGAAACGCCAACTCCTCGAAGCTCCACCCCGCCTTCGCCGCCTCGAGCCCGATCCGCGTGGCGTCCGCGAGCGCCCACGTGCGCAAGGCGTCCGGCGACGGCGCGGGCGCCGACAACTGCGGTATGGCCAGCCAGAGCGCGACGACGGAGGGGATCCACGGCGCCCAGCCGCCCAGCCGGTCGCCGAATGCGAGAAACGGCGCGCAGACGATCGCCGCCTGGAAGACCGCGACGGGGCCCCAGATCGGATGCAGATAGCGAAGGTCGAACCAGTGGCCTTCGACCCGGACGAGCCAGAACGACGCGACCGCAAACGGCAGGGCGAGGAGAACGCCGACCCACGCGGCCCGCGCCCACGGCGCGAGCCGCTGGAAGGCCGCCGCGCACCGCGAAGCGAGCACGAGCGCAGCCAGCGCCGCGACGGGTGGGAGCACGATGACCGTCCATCTCCGGTCGGCGAGCACGCGGACGTTCGCCTCCAGCGCCGCGCCCGAGGTGGCGAGCCACACCGCGGCGAAGACGGCGCCCGCCGCCGCGACCGCGCGGGCCGGCCTGCGCCCGAACGCCGCAACCAGGAACAGCGCGGGGAGCAGCGTGACCGCGGCGGCGTGGACGTTGACCGCCAGGGCGGCCGCGAACGCCGCGACGAGGAGGAAGCGCAGGCGGTTCGACAGCGCGTAACACAACACACCCGCCGCCGTCGTGACGTCGAACAGCGCCGACGCGCTGCCGTTCACGAGGAGGCTCTCGGATTGATCCGCCGCGACGGCGCGCGTCAGGAGCACGGCAGCGGGCAGCGCGAGCGCGGGGTGCAGCCAGCGCCACACCACCACGAACGTGAGCGCGGCCGCCAGGACGTCGAACGTCACGACGAGCGCGACCTGCGTCGTGGTGTCGCCGCCGAGCAGCCGGACGGCGGTCAGGATGTCCACCCACACGGCGCCATGCCTGCCGATGATGGAGGTCGGCGCGCCGAAGAGGTGACAGCGTCCCAGCTCCGTACAATCGCGCACGAGCAGCTGATCGCGTATCCCGTCGCCGTGAATCGGAAACGGCATCGCGAGTCGCGAGAGCCACAGGAAGGCACAGATCCCGACCACGACGAAGCCGACGAGCGGAGCGGCGCGCTCGAATGCCGGCGCGCGCGACGCCTGCGGACGGTCGGCGCTCACCGGCACTGCACCCCGAATCCGCAGCGAAACGGCGACGGACCGCCCGAGGTGGGTCGTCTCTCGAACCAGCCGGACCGCGGCGCGGACGGCGCCGGCCGGTTGGCGGGAACCTGGCGCATGCGCGCTTTGATTAGACGATCGCGCCCCGGCACCGCAAAGCTTCATGGGATCGCCAGCTCATAGACGGCTCCCCGCGGCCACCCCGCCGAAGCTGGACTTCGGTGCGGAGACGGTGCGCACGTGGGGGCGGCAGCCGGACGCGTCTCGCGCGCGCCGCCAACCGTCTGCGGGCGGTTGCTCGCCGGCGATGTGCATGCGGGCGAGGACGCCCGCGGTCCGTCGGAAGGGGATCCTCGCCTCACGGGGCGTCACCAGGCGCGGCTCTGGAGACGAAATGCCCGTTCATCAATCGCGACACGTACGGCATCGAGCCGATCTGCGCGGTACTGCCCATGGCTCCGTCGACGTACGACGCGCAGCAGGCCGACCCGCGAGACAGCGCGCTGCCGTTGTGCGTCGTCAGGAATGGGCGACGATGATGGTGCGGCGGAAGCGCAGCAGCGCGCCGCCGAAGAAGACGACGCCGATGATCGTGAAGGCGGCCAGCTCGCGCCAGACCACGGCCAGGCTGGCATCGCGGAAGAGGATCGCCTGGGCGAAGGTGCTGTAGTGGGCGGCGGGCGAGATCTGCATGATGTTCTGCAGCCAGATCGGCATGCCGTCGAGCGGCGTGACGCCGCCGGAGAGCAGGCTGATGATGATGAACAGCGGGATGGCGAGCAGGCCGAACTGCGGCATGGTGCGGGCGATGGTGGCGAGAAAGATGCCGACGGCGGTGATGGCGAAGAGATAGAAGACGGTGCCGAGCACGAACAGCGACACCGAGCCGGTGACCGGCACGTCGAGTGCGCCGCGGATGACGATCTGCAGGCTGAGCAGCGCGCCGGCGATGATCACCACGGCGCTGGCCCAGACCTTGGCCATCATGATCTCGATCGGCCGCAGCGGCATCACCAGCAGGTGCTCGACCGTGCCCTGCTCGCGCTCGCGGATGAAGGCGGCGCCGGTGAGCAGGATGGCGAGCAGGGAGATGTTGTTGACGAGCTGCGACACGGCCATGAACCAGCCGGACAGCAGGTTGGGATTGAACTTGGTGCGCAGCACCAGCCGCACGGCGTCGGTGGCCGCGGTGCCGCCGCCGACGAAGCGGGCCAGCTCATCGGCAATGATCGACTGGATGTAGGCGGAGCCGTGGCCGGCCTGGACCATGGCGGTGGCGTCGACGTTGAGCTGGAGGGTCGGCCACCTGCCGGCCAGCACGTCGGCCTCGAACTGCGGCGGGATGTCGATGACGAAGGAGTAGCGGCCGGCGTCCATCGCGGCGTCGACCTCGTCGATCGCCAGCCGCCCGGGCGGCTGGAAATACGGCGGCCGCAAGGCGTCGCGGATCTGGCGCGAGAGGCGCGAGTCGTCTTCGTCGACCACCGCCACCGAGGCGTGACGCAGCTCCATGTTCGCGTCGCGCGCCGGCGCGTAGATGGCGAAGGTGAAGAAGTAGAGGATGAGGAACACCATCAGCGGGTCGTAACGCAGGCTGATCAGCTCCTTCAGCCCCAGGCGGTAGATGGTTTCGAGTCGTCCCATCGTCACGCGTCCTGTGTCTTCAGCAGCGCCAGGCTGAGCAGCAGGTAGACGACGCAGAAGACGAGCAGGGCCAGGTGGTCGGTGTAGAGGTCGGCGAAGCCGAGCGCCTTGGTGAAGGTGCCGATGCTGATCTGCTGGAAGTAGGCGCTGGGGAAGCCGAGGCCCATCGCCCGGGCGCCGCCGTCGAGCGCGGAGAGCGGCACGATGAAGCCCGAGAACTGCATCGCCGGCAGGGTGGTGATGATCGCGGTCGCGAAGATGGCGGTGATCTGCGTCTTGACGAAGACCGAGATCAGCAGGCCGAAGCCGGTGGCGGCGATGACGTAGAGCAGGGCGCCCGAGATCAGCGCCGGGGCGCTGCCCTTGAGCGGCACGCCGAAGATCCACAGCGCCATGGCGCAGAGGGAGACGAAGTTGAGCATCGCCACCACCACGTACGGGGCCTGCTTGCCGATGAGGAACTCGAGGCCGCTGACCGGCGTGGCGTAGAGGTTGGTGATCGAGCCGAGCTCCTTTTCGCGCACCACGCCGACCGTCGTCATCATGGCGGGAATCATCATCAGCAGCAGCATGATGATGCCGGGAGAGATGGCGTAGACGCTCTTGAAGTCCTGGTTGTAGCGGAAGCGGGTCTCGATGACGGCCGGCGCCTGCGGCGGCGGGCCACCGGGCGCGCGGCGCGCCAGCTCCTCGAGATAGGTGCGGTGCACGCCGGCGACGTAGCCGCGGCTGGTCTCGGCGCGAAAAGGCATGGCGCCGTCGAGCCAGACGCCGACCTCCGGCGAGCGCCCGCGCGCCAGGTCCTTGCCGAAGCCGGGCGGAATCTCGATGCCGAGATTGAGGCGGCCGCTGCGCAGCCGCGCCTCGGCCTCGGCGTCGTCGCGCAGCACCGCCGCCTGGGCGAAGTAGGGCGAGCCGGCGAAGCTCTCCAGATAGGCGCGGCTGACGGGAGACTGGTCGCGATCGAGGACCGCATACGAGAGCCGGTCGACGTCGAAGGAGATGCCGTAGCCGAAGACGACCATCATCAGCAGCGGACCGAGCAGGGCGAAGGCGAGCCGGATGGGATCGCGCCGGATCTCCATGCTTTCGCGCCGCGCGTACGCCCAGGCCCGCGCCGGATCGAAGCGCCGGTGGCGCGCGTCCGCCGCGGGCGCCGGCGCGACGACCTCCGGTGCGGGGACGCTCGCGTGCGCCGCGGCGAGCGGGGCCGACGCCGGCGCCAGCGCGGCGGCTTCCTCGAGATACGAGATGAAGACGTCGTCGAGGGTGAAGGCGCCGCGCGCCTGCAGCAGCGCGGCCGGCGCGTCCTGGGCGAGCACGGTGCCGGCGTGCATCAGCGAGATGCGGTCACAGCGCGCCGCCTCGTTCATGAAGTGGGTGGAGATGAAGATGGTGACGCCGTCGTCGCGCGACAGGCGGATCAGCAGCTCCCAGAACTTGTCGCGCGCCACCGGATCGACGCCGGAGGTCGGCTCGTCGAGGATCAGCATGTCCGGGGCGTGGATGACGGCGACGGCCAGCGACAGGCGCTGGCGGATGCCGAGCGGCAGGCGCTCGGCCAGCTCGTCGGCGACGCCGCCGAGCTCGAACTGCTCGAGCATCGCCGCCACCCGCGCCGGGATGTCGCGCGCCGGCAGGTGGAAGATGTGGGCGTGCAGCGCGAGGTTCTGGCGCACGGTCAGCTCGCCGTAGAGCGAGAAGCTCTGCGACATGAAGCCGACCCGCTTGCGGGTCTCGATGTCGCGGGCATCGACGCGGTGGCCGAACAGGGAGGCCTCGCCCTCGCTCGCCGGCAGCAGGCCGGTGAGCATCTTCATCGTCGTCGTCTTGCCGCAGCCGTTGGAGCCGAGGAAGCCGAAGATCTCGCCGCGCTCGATGCGGAAGCTGACGTGATCGACGGCGACGAAGTCGCCGAAGCGGCGGGTGAGGCCGCGCGCCTCGATCGCCGGCGCGCCGCCGTGATCGCGCCGGGGCGGGATGGTCAGGGCGCGATGATCGCGCCGCTTCTCCTCCGGCAGCAGGGCGATGAAGGCATCTTCCAGCGATGCGGTCGCGGTGCCGGCGCGGATCTCGGCCGGCGTGCCGGTGGCGAGCACGCGGCCGGCATCCATCGCCACCAGCCATTCGAAGCGCTCGGCCTCCTCCATGTACGCCGTCGCCACGAGCACGCTCATGCCGGCGCGCCGGGCGCGCACGCGGTCGATCAGCTCCCAGAACTGGCGCCGCGACAGCGGGTCGACGCCGGTGGTGGGCTCGTCCATGATCAGCAGATCGGGATCGTGGATGAGCGCGCAGCAGAGGCCGAGCTTCTGCTTCATGCCGCCGGACAGCTTGCTGGCGGCGCGATCGGCGAACGGCGCCAGGCCGGTGGCCTCGAGCAGCTCGGCGATGCGCGCGGCCCGGGCCTGACGGCGCTGGCCGAACAGCCGGCCGAAGAAGTCGACGTTGTCGTACACCGAGAGCGTCGGATAGAGGTTCCGCCCCAGTCCCTGCGGCATGTAGGCGACGCGATGGCGCAGGGAGCGGCAATGGCGGGCATCGCGCAGGTCGCCGCCGAGCACCGTGATGCGGCCCGCCTGCAGGCGGCGCACGCCGGCGAGGAGGCCGAGCAGGGTCGACTTGCCGACCCCGTCCGGACCGATCAGGCCGACGACGCAGCCGCCCGGAATGTCGAGATCGATGCGATCGATGGCGCGGGTGCGCCGGTAGCGATGGGCGAGGCCGGCGACGCGCGCGACCGGCTCGGCCGGGTCAGCCATCGCCGCGGGTGCGAGCCTCGCGCGACGGCCACGGCGCGTTCGGGTCGATGCGCACGTACGCCATCGCCGGCATGCCCGTCTTGATCTCGGCCGCGCGTTCGGCCAGCGCCTCCGGCGAGATGCTGACCTTGGCGCGGAAGGTCAGCTTCTCGCGCTCGCTGCGCGTCTCGACTTCCTTGGGCGTGAACTGCGCCGACGGGGCGACGAAGGTCAGCCGGCCGGCGAGCGGCGCCTCCGGCTCGGCATCCAGCACGATGCGCGCCTCCGCGCCGATGGCGACGCGGGTGGCATCGTACGCCGGCAGGAAGACGGTGATGTAGACGTCGGTGAGGTCGAGCACGCTGACGACGCGGCCGCCGGCCGGCAGGATCTCGCCCGGTTCGACCAGCCGGTAGAGCACGCGCCCGCTGACCGGGCTGACCAGCGTGGCGTCCTCGAGGTCGACCGCGATCCGCTCCTCGCGCGCCGCCGCCGCTTCGATCGCGGCCCGGGCCTGGTCGACCATCGTCCGCGCCGCCCGCAGCGACGCCTCGGCGCTGTCGCGGCGGCTGCGGTCCTCGTCCAGCGTCTGCTCGGCGATGTGGCCGCCGCGGCTGAGCTGCATCGAGCGGTGGTACGATTTCCCGGCCAGCGCGAGGACGCTCTCGCGCTCGGCGACGGTGGCGAGGGCGTGGGCCAGGGACTGCCGCGCCTCGTTCGACATCGCCTGCGCCGCGCGCAAGTCGGCCTCGAGATCCTGGGTGTCCATGCGGGCGACGACCTGGCCGGCGGTGACCGCATCGCCCTCGTCGACGAGGATCTCGCGCACCCGTCCCGGCCTCTTCGTGGCGACCTGCACCTCGGTCGCCTCGATGCGCCCGTTGCCCCAGGCGAGACCGTCCGGCATCGCCTCCTGCCGCGCGCCCTTCCACGCCGCCCCGGCCGCCACCGCGGCCAGCCCGACGACGGCGCCGACGGCGATCCAGCGGCGAATCGGCCAGCTCATCGCCGCCTCCCGCGGCGTACGGCGGGACGGTGCACGTCAGCGCCTCGCGGCCGTGTCATCGACGACCGCCCGCAGCGATTCCATGAAGCGGTCGAAAGCGGACTCCATGCCCTTCAGCCGCTTGACCGTCGCGCGCCGCCCGCTGTCGAGCTGGGTGTGGGCGTCGCGGATGATCGAGGTCAGCTTGCCGAGTCGACCGATCATCCCGCCGAGCAGGCGCGGCAGCGGGTCGTCGTGCACGCGGTGGCGTACGCGACGCTCGCCGCGCGGCGTGAAGCGCTCGACCATGTCGAGCGACTCGAGGAGACGGGTATTGGAGCTGGCGCTGCCGCTGCTGATGCGCAGCTCCTCGGCGATCTCCTCCAGCGTCAGCGGCTCGTCGGCCAGCATCAGCAGGGCGAAGATGCGCCCGGCATGGCGCGGCAGCCCCTGCGAGGCCAGCAGCGCGCCCATGCGCTCGATGAAGGCCTGCTCGACGCGCTGGTCATTGTTCATGCGAACAGTTCCATCAGTTTGGACTGATAGAATCGCATGCCGAGGATGGGGGTTCAACGGGAGTTTTCCACCACAGGCCGCGCCGCACGAAGCCTGCTGATCGAGAAGACATCCGCCGCGAAGGCGCGAAGCGCGCGAAGTTCGGCGGGAGGCGTTGCGGGCGACATCCCGCGCTCCAGTCCGGACTTCGCGGCCTCCGCGCCTTCGCGGCCAACCGTCACGGGACGGCGCTGCAGCCGTGCACCTCGGGGGCGCCCAGTGGAGACCGAAGACCGGGCGCGTACTCGCGCGCCGCGCTCCTGCCTAGGGCGTCGCGCCGAGGTCCGCCGCGACCGCGCGCCACAGGGCGAGCGCGATCTGCTCGTTCTCGAAGTCGTTCGCCTGGAAGTCGAGATCGACGGCGTTCTTGGCGACGACGAGGCGCGCGCCCGGATTGACGTAGATCATCTGGCCGTACACGCCGAGCGCCATGAAGTCGCCGCGCGGCTCGGCCGGAAGCCACCACTGGTAGCCGTAGCCCATCGTCTCGGTGGTGCCGGGCTTCGGGCCCGGCATCAGGTGCGGCGCGTCGGGCGTGACGGAGGCCGCGACCCAGGCCGCCGGCACGATCTGCCGGCCGTTGCGGCGGCCGCCGTTCACGTAGAGCCATCCGAAGCGTGCGAGATCGCGCAGGCTCGCGTTCAGACCCCCGAACGCCCACTCCATGCCGGTGCCGTCGACCAGCCAGATGGCGTCGAACTCCATCCCGAGCGGCTGCCAGAGCTTCTCCGAGGCGTAGGTGGTCAGATCCTGACCGGTGGCGCGCACGAGGATGTGGCCGAGCACCTGCGTGTCCACGCTCACGTAGTGCTGCAGCGTGCCCGGCGGCCGCTCGCGCTCCAGGCTGGCGGCGAAATCGAGCAGCGAGCCCACGGCCATGCTCGGCCCCATCCGGTTGATGTCCGAGAAGGGGTCGCCGTAGTCCTCGTCGAAGCGCACCCCGGACGACATCTGCAGCACGTCCTTGATCGAAACGCCGTCGTAGCCCGAGCCGGCGAGCTCCGGCAGGTAGTCGGTCACGGGCGCCTGGAGGTCGGGGACATGCCCCTCCGCGACCGCGATGCCGAAGAGCGCGGACACCACCGACTTCGTCACCGACCACGCGATGTGATGGCCGGCCGGGGTCAGCCCGTGCGCGTAGCGCTCGACGAGGATCGTGTCGCCGTGCAGGACGAGGAGGCCCGCGATCTGCTGCGCGGCGAGAAACGCCTCGGTGTCGAGGACGCGGTCGCCGTAGCGGAAGGTCGCCGGCAGCTCGTAGCTCCCGCGCCCGAACTCCAGGACCTCGCCGCCCGCGGCGACGATCCGCGAGTCCAGGATCTCGTCCATGTGCTGGAAGCCGTGGACGATCCGCTCCGGCTCGAAGAGGCGGGCGAAGTGCCAGAGCCTCATCAGCTCGGTCCGGTAGACGACGACGGGCACCAGCGCCACGGCCAGTGCGATGGCGAGCCAGCGCAACCACCGGCGCGGCGCTCGCGCCGGCGGCGGGGTCGGTCTCGCTAAGAATCCCATGCCGGCCTCCCCTCCATGAACGGGCGAGCGCGATCATCCCAGCGGTCAGCTATCAGCCGTCAGCTGTCAGCTCGAGACCGGATCGGCTGACAGC
>CBFGUK010000043.1:0-28850 GCA_965651925.1 uncultured bacterium
CGCCTGCCCGGTGCGCAGCGCGTCGGCGCCTGCCTGTGGAGCGCGGTCGATCTCGGCACCGCGTTCGGCCACCTGCTCACCGAGCGCTACCACGACGCGCCGCCGCCGCGGCTGCCGGGGCTGCAGGCGCGCCTGCACGGGCTGGCCGAACGCGTGTACTACGCCGTGCCGGAGCGCTGGCGGACGGCGCTGCGCCGGCTGGCCTACGCGCGCGCCGAGCGCCGCCTGCGGCGGCGCGCCGCGTCGGCCTCGACGTATCCGTTCGACGCGAGCGGCTGGCTGACCATCGAGCTCGTCGCGGCGCTGCTGCGCGCCGCCGCCGGGCTGACGCTGCGCATCGGCCGCTGGCCGGCGGGCTACGGCTCGGCGGCGGTGCTGACGCACGATCTCGAGCCGCAGCCGTACGCCTACCGCGACGGCCTCACGCGGCTCGCGGCGCGGGCGCCGGCCGACGTGCCGGGCGCGTTCGGTGTGGTGGCGCGCTGCGCCGGCGCGCTCGATGCCGGCGGGCGGGCGCTGCTCGCCACCCGCAGTGTCTACTGTCACGGTCTCGATCACCGCGGCGAGCGCGTGCACGGCCGCCGCGCCGTCGAGCGCCGCGTGCGCCGCGCGCGCGCCGAGCTCGCCACCCGCCTCGGGCGCACGGTGCGCGGCTACCGCAGCCCGCGGCTCGAGCGCTCGGCGGATCTCGACTGGGCGCTCGATGCCGCCGGCTTCACGTACGACTCCTCGCATCCCGACGTCGACCGCGAGAATCCGGCGCACCTCGGCAGCGGCGTGCGCTGCAACCTGCCGTACCGGCCGCTGCTGCAGGACGGCGCGCGCTGGCGCGTGAGCCGCTGCCTCGAGCTGCCGCTCACCGCGCCGGACTGCATCCAGCCGCTGTTCACCGGCACGACGCCGGCGGCGCTGCGCGCCACGCTGGCGGTCAAGGCCGAGTTCGTCCGCGCCAGCGGCGGCGTGTACGTCGCGCTCGTGCACGCCGGCGTCTTCGGGCCGCGCGACGCCGAGCGGCGCGAGGCGCATCTCGAGGTCGTGCTCGGCGCGCTGCGCCATCCCGCGACCTGGCTCGCCGACCTCGAAGAGGTCGTCGACTGGTGGCGGGCGCGCGAGCATCTGCGCCTGCGCGCCGCCGACGGGCTCGTGCGGGTGCTCAACGCCGGGCCGGAGACGGTGCGCGAGGCGGTGCTGTGCGTCGACACGCCGGCCGGCACGCGCGAGGTGGCGCTGCCGGCGCTGGCGCCCGGGGCGGCAATCGCCATCGCGCTCGGCGCCGCGCCGGCGGCGCGGGAGGACGCATGCGCATCGCGGTGATCGGCGGCGGCATCGCCGGGCTCGCCTGCGCGTGGGAGCTGGCGCGCGCCGGCGACCGGCCGGTGGTGCTCGAGGCGAGCCCGCACCTCGGCGGGCTGGCGGCGACGTTCCGCCACGACGGCGTGACGCTCGACCGCTGGTACCACGTCATCCTCGACAGCGACGACGCGTTGCGCGACCTGATCGCCGCGCTCGGACTCACCGACCGCCTCGTCTGGCAGCGCACCGGCATGGGCTTCCACGTCGGCGGGCGCCTCTACGGCTTCAACACGCCGCTCGACCTGCTGCGCTTCGGCGCGCTGTCGCTGCCCGACCGCGTGCGCACCGGCCTCGGCGCGCTCTATCTGACGCGCGGCGTGCGCGCGCCACACGCGCTCGACGACATCACCGCCGCCGAGTGGCTGCCGCGCATCTTCGGCCCGCGCGTCATGACGCGCATCTGGGAGCCGCTGCTGCGCGCCAAGTTCGGCGACCGGCACGACACCGTGCCGGCGTACTGGGTGTGGAACACGCTCACCCGCGAGAAGCACGGCGGCCCGGAGGTGAAGGGCTATCTGCGCGGCGGCTATGCGCTGCTCACCGAGCGGCTCGCCGCGGCGATCGTCGCGCAGGGCGGCGAGGTGCGCACCGCCGCGCCGGTGGCGGGGCTCGAGGCCGACGACGACGGCGTCGTCGTCGACACCGCCTGCGGCCGCGAGTCGTACGACGCGGCGATCGTCACCGTGCCGCTGCCGCTGCTCGCGCGCCTGGCGCGCGGCGGGCTCGCCGCGGCCGTGCCGCTGCCGGCGCTCGCCTACCAGGGCGTGGTGAACGCCGTCGTCATCACCCGCCGCCGGCTCGGTCCGTACTACTGGACCGCGGTGCTCGATCCGCGCTGCCGCTTCCAGGGCGTGGTGGAGACGACGCACGTCATCCCGCCGGACTGGATCGGCGGCCGCCACCTCGTCTACCTGATGAACTACTGCGACGCCGGTTCGGCGCTCTACGCGCGCCCCGACGAGGCGGTGCGCGCCGACGCGCTCGCCGGGCTCGCGGCGCTCTATCCGGACTTCCGCACCGCCGACGTCGAGGCGGTGCACGTCTTCCGCGCGCCGCACGTCGAGCCGGCGTGGACGGTCGGCTACCTGCGCCGCCGGCCGGCACCGCGCATCGCGGGGACGCGCTGCTACCTGTGCACCACCGCGCAGGCCTATCCGCGCGTCACCGCCTGGAACACCAGCGTCGGGCTGGCGAGCGACACCGTCGCCGCCCTGCACGCCGATCTGCGAGGCCGCGCCGGCGCGCGTCGCAGCGCCGCCGCCTGAACCACGAGGGGAGGAACCGTGACTGCACCACTGCTGACGCCGCCCGCCGAGCCGCCGGCGCTGCCGAGTGACGCCGACCACACCGGTCGCGATCTCGGCATCGAGGAGCTGACGCTGCTGCGCGAGGTGATCGAGTCGGGGACGCTCAACTGCACGAAGGGGACGCAGGTGAAGCATTTCGAGCGCGCCTTCGCTGCCGCGCTCGGCGTCCGCCACGCCCGCGCCGTCACCTCGGGCACCGCCGCGATCCACACCGCGATCGCCGCCATCGATCCCGAGCCCGGTGACGAGGTGGTGACCACGCCGATCACCGACATGGGCGCGATCGCGCCGATTCTCTACCAGCAGGCGATCCCGGTGTTCGCCGACGTCGACCCGGTGACGCTCAACGTGACGCCCGGGAGCGTCGCGGAGCGGATCACCGCGCGCACGCGCGCGATCATCGCCACGCACCTGTTCGGCAGCCCGTGCGACGTCGCCGGCATCCGCGCCATCGCCGACGCGCACGGCATCCCGGTGATCGAGGACGCCGCGCAGGCCTACCTCGCGACGCAGCACGGCCGGCCGGTCGGTACGCTCGGCGCGATCGGCGCGTTCAGCCTGCAGCAGGGCAAGCACATGACCACCGGCGAGGGCGGCATCGTGGTCACCGACGACGCGGCGCACGCGCGCTGGATGACGCTGTTCAGCGACAAGGCGTGGGGCTACGGCGATCCCGAGCCCGACCACTACTTCCTGGCGCTCAACTACCGCATGACCGACCTGCAGGGCGCGGTGGCGTGCGCGCAGCTCGGCAAGCTCGCCGGCGTCGTCGCGCGCCGCCAGCGGCGCGCGACGCAGCTCACCACGCGGCTTGCCGACGTGCCCGGGCTGACGCTGCCGCGGCCGCTGCCCGGCGCGACGCACGTCTACTGGAAGTATCCGCTGATCGTCGATCCGGCGGTGATTCCCGGCGGCGCCGACGCGCTCGGCGCACGGCTCAAGGCGCGCGGTCTCGTCTGTGCGCCGCGCTACATCCAGAAGCCGGCGTTCGAGTGCCGCGTGCTGCGCGAGCGCAAGACGTACGGCCTGAGCCGCTGCCCGTTCTCGTGCCGCGAGCGCCAGGACGGCCGCGCGATCACCTACGAGGCGAGCGAGTATCCCGGCACGCGGCGCGGGCTCGAGCGCGTGCTCGTGCTGCCGTGGAACGAGTTCTACACCGCCACCCACGTCGCGTTCATCGCCGACGCGATCCGCGACGAGGTGGCGGCGCTGACGGGAGGGTCGGCGTGAACGGCTACGACCTCCTGCGCGATCCGCCCGTCGTCCGCCCGCGCGGCAGCGGCCGGCCGCGGCCGACGCCGCGCGCGGCGGCCGAGCCGGCGCTCGCGGTGGTGATCATCGCCCGCGACGAGGCGGCGCACATCGGCGCCTGCATCGAGTCGGTGCTGCGCGCGACCGCCGGCGTGCCCGACTGCGCGATCGTGCTCGTCGACTCGCGTTCGCAGGACGACACGGTGGCGATCGCCCGGCGCTATCCGATCCGTGTCGTCGAGCTCGGCGACGGCGTCGAGTGCTGCGCGGCGCTGGCGCGGGTCGTCGGCCAGTCGCTGACCCGCGGCCGCCACATCCTCTTCGTCGACGGCGACACCGAGATCGAGGCCGGCTGGCTGCGCGAGGCGATGCACCTGCTCGACACCCGGCCGACGGTCGCCGGCGTCGGCGGCAAGCTGCGCGAGCGCTACTACCGCGACGGGCAGCTCGTCGGCGAGAACCCGGACTGCTTCGGCGTCGGCGACGCGCTCGAGGTCGCCGACCAGCTCGGCGGCAATGCGCTCTACCGCCGCGCCGCGCTGACCGCGGCCGGCTCGTTCAACCCCTACGTCTATTCCTACGAGGAGGCGGAGCTCGCCGAGCGGCTGCGCCAGCGCGGCTTCTCGGTCGTGCGCCTGCCGCTGCACGTCGGCACGCACCACACCGGGCCGCCGGCGACGGCGCGCGAGCTGTGGCGCCGCTGGCGCAGCAACCTCATCCTCGGCTACGGCCAGGTGCTGCGCATCGCGCTGCGCGACGGGCTGTTCTGGACGCACGCGCGGCGCCTGAACCGCTATCTCGCGTTCGATGCGCTGCTGCTGCTCGGCCTCGTCGCCGCCGGCGCGGCGGCGTGGGTCGGCTCGCCGCGGCCGCTGCTTCTCTGGGCGGTGCTGTGCGCCGGGCTGTTCCTCGCCTTCGTCGTCCGCACGCGCAGCGTGCGCAAGCCGCTGCACCTGACGCTCATCTGGGCGGTGTGGGCGGTGCCGCTGGTCACCGGCTTCCTGCGCCGGCCGCGCGACCCACGCGCGTTCTCGGTCACCGCGGCGATCGCGCGTGACAGCGGCGCGCCGGGGGCGACATGCTGAAGCGCGGCATCACCACCGTGCGCGGCCTGGCGCATCCGCACACCGTCTTCGGCCGGCCGCGGCACGCCAGCCTGCTGCTGTTCGCCGAGCTGGCGGCGCGGCCCGACGGCGACGCCGCCGCCGACCGGCTGGTGGCGCGCGTGCGCCTGCCGAACGGCACGTGGAAGCTCACCGGCGCCGGCCGGCTCGGCGATGTCGATGCGCTCCTGTGCGCCCAGCTCCGCGCGTCGGTCGATCCCGCCGCGCCGCTCACCGTGCTCGATCTCGGCGCCTCGACCGGCGTGACCAGCGTCGCGCTCTTCGACTGCCTGGTGCGCGAGCATCCCGACGTGACGTTCATCGCCAGCGACCTCTACCGCGATGCGGTCGCGGTGCGTGGCCGCGGCTGGACGGTGCTGCTGACGCTCGGCGGCGAGCCGCTGCAGTACGTCGTCGGGCCGTTCGTGCTGCCGGCGCAGCTCACCGAATCGCCGCTCTACGCCGGTAACCGCGCGCTGCGCCATCTCGCCGAGCGCCGCCTGCTGCCGCGCGCACGTGCCGCGCTCGCCGCGCTCGACCACGCGCCGCCCGACGGCGGCACGGTGCCGATCGCCGGCCTGCAGGTGTCGCGCTTCTCGCTGCTCGCCGCCGGCTGCCTCGCGCGGCTGCGCGATCCGCGCTTCCGCTTCGAGGTGATCGACGTGCTGCAGCCGATCCCGTGGCAGGCGACGGTGGTGCGCGCGCTGAACGTGGTCACCGCCGACAACTTCGACGCCTTCAGCCTGCGCCGCGCCCTGCGCCACTGCCTCGCGGCGGTCGCGCCGGGCGGGCTGCTGGTGCTCGGGCGCACGGCGCTCGACGGCGGCCATACGCGCGCCACCTGCTACCGGCGCACCGCCGACGGCGTCGCACCGCTGGCGCGGCTGCGCGGCGGCTGCGAGCTCGAGGCGCTGACCTGCCGGCTGGCGAGCGTCCTGGCGACTCCCGACAACGGCGCCGCGCACGCCGCACCGGGCCGGGCATGACGGAGGGAGCGATGTCCGTCGATCGCATCCCGCTGCCGACTGCCGCACCGCGCGACCGCGCCGGCGCGCCGCGGCCGGTGCGGCCGTGGTACGCGCGCAGCACGATTCTCGGCATCCCGTTCCGTGCCCTCGACGAGGCGCAGGCGGTGGCGCGCGTGCGCGCGATGATCGCCAGCCGGCGGCCGCACCACATCGTCATCGCCAACGCCCACACGGTGAACTGCGCCTGCGCCGATCCGGACTATCGCGCCGTGCTGTGCCGTGCCGCGCTCGTGCTGCGCGACGGCGCCGGCGTCGAGCTCGCCAGTGCGCTGTGCGGCCGGCCGCTGCCGCACAACTTCGTCGGCACCGACTTCGTGCCGCGCCTCGTCACCGCGCTCGCTCCGGTGCGCGTCTTTCTCTACGGCGCCCGCCCGGGGATCGCCGCGGCGGCCGCCGCGGCGCTGCAGGCGCGCGCGCCGCAGCTCGCCATCGCCGGCACCGAGCACGGCTACGCCGAGCCGGCGACGGTGGTGGCGCGCATCCGCGCCGCGCGTCCGGACGTGCTGCTGGTGGCGCTCGGCAACCCGCTGCAGGAACGCTGGATCGACCGGGAGCTCGCGGCGCTCGACGTTCCGGTGGTGATCGGCGTCGGCGCGCTGTTCGACTTTCTCGCCGGCCGCGTGCCGCGCGCGCCGCGGTGGCTGCGCGCGCTGCGCGCCGAGTGGCTGTTCCGCCTCGCCATCGAGCCGCGACGGCTGTGGCGACGGTACCTGATCGGCAATGCCCGCTTCCTGTGGCGGGCGGTGCGCGCCGGCAACGGCGCGCGGGGAGGAGTCCAGTGAGCATTCGACGGGGAGGGGGCGCGCCCGTGGTGACCTGGCACGCGGCCGATGGCACGCCGGGCGGGCTGTGGAGTCGACTCGCGGACATCGGCTGGCTGCCGGAACACCGGCGCGTGGTGATCCAGTGCGATGTCGAGCCGTCACGGCTGACGTGGGATACGCTGCACGGGCTGGCGCGGCACTACGCGCGCCACCGGCCGGACACGCAGCTGCAGATGCTGATGCCGGACGGGCCGCCGGTGGTGGACTGGGAGGCGCTGGCAATCGAACCGATCCCCGCCGGGGCGGCGGTGGTCGTCGAGGGGCTCGCGCTGCCCGAGGTCCGCGTGCCGCGCCTGTGGTTCGAGTCCTTCGCGCTGATCACGCTCGTCGAGCCGTGGCCGCACCTGTGCCTCGGATTGCGCGGGGTGCTCGCCGCGCAGGCGGCGCCGCTGCAGCGCGGCGGCACGCCCGCGGCGCCGGCGGCGGCGCTGGCGGTCGAGGCGCATCGCCTCGCGCCATCCGATCTCGCCATCGCCTGCGGCATCGATGCCGGCGACGCGCCGTGGTGGGCGGCGAGCGCCAGCGACGTGTCGCTCGATTGCGCGCTCGGCGCCGCCGCCGGGCTGTCCGCGCGGTCGCTGCCGGTGCTGCGCGCGCTGGCGCGCCACGAGGTCCTGCGGCCGGGCGAGGTGCTCGGCCGGCCGCTGCCGCACAGCCCGCTGCCGCTCGTCGCGCGCGCGCTGCCGCCGCTGTGGGCGGCGGGCACGGCGCTCGGCGCCGGCGCGCGCGGTCTGCTGCGCGACGCGCGCATGGTGCGGCGCAACCTGCCGCGCGTGCCCGGTGCGCTGCGCCGCCGCTGGGCGGCGCGTCACGGAGGCACGGCATGAGCCGGGTGCGCCTGGCCGTGATCGGCTGCGGCGCGGTCTCGACGCTGTACCACCTGCCGGCGGTGCGGCAGGCCGACGCGGTCGAGCTCGTCGCGGTCGTCGACCCCGACCTCAACTGGGCCGAGCAGGTTGCCGGCCCGCTCGGGGTCAGCGCCTGGCCCCATCATCTCATGGTCGTCGGTCACGCCGACGCGGCGCTGGTGGCGACGCCGAACCACACGCACGCGGCGATCGCCTGCGAGCTGCTCGAGGCCGGCGTGCACGTGCTCTGCGAAAAGCCGCTCGCGCCGACGCGCGGCGAGGTCGCACGCGTGCTCGAGGCGGCGGCACGCGGTCCGGCGCGGCTGATGGCGGCGCACTGCCTGCGCTTCAGCCCGAATCTCGCGCTGCTCCGCGAGCTCGTCGGCGCCGGCTGGTTCGGGACGCCGCTGACGTTCACCGGCAGCATCGGCGGCCCCTACGCGCAGAGCGCGCGCCGCACCGAGTTCCGCCGCGCCGCGCGCCGGGCCGGCGGCGGCGTCCTGCTCGATCTCGGCGTGCACCTGATCGACCTCGCGATCTGGATGGCGGGTGTGGCGCCCGACACGGTCGCGTACAGCGGCAGCCGCGCGCCGGACTGGGACGTCGAGACCGACGTCGAGGTCGGCCTCGGCTTCGCCGACGGCAACCGCGCGACGCTCGAGGCGACCTATACGCGCGCCAGCGATGCGGCGTTCAGTGTGCGCGGCCCGGACGGCTGGGCGACGGCCTCGCTGTACCACGGCGCGGCGCTGCGCGTGTTCAGCGCCCGGGCGCGCGCCTGCCGCGCCGCCGGCGCGCTCGGGCTGCGCACGCCGGGGCCCGACATGTACGTGGCGCAGCTCGCGCACTTTGCCGGCGCGCTGCAGCAGGGGGCGCCGTTCCGCGTCACCGCCCCCGAGATGCGCGCCGTCATCGACGTCGTCGAGCGCTGTGACGATCACCGCACGGCGAGGGCAGCCTGAGATGCGGGCGCTGGTCACCGGCGCGGGCGGGTTCGTCGGCCGGGCGCTGGTCCGCCGCCTGGCGGAGGCCGGCGTCGCGACGCGCGCCCTCGTCCGGCGCGGCCTCACCGCCACCGCCGACGGCCCGCCGGCGGTCGAGCGCGTGCGCGGCGACGTCGGCGATCCGACGTCGCTGTCGGCCGCGGTCGCCGGCTGCGACGTCGTGTTCCACTGTGCCTGGGGCGGCGAGACGCTCGCCGAGGCGCGCCGCGTGAACGTCGACGGCACGCGGCACGTGCTCGAGGCCGCCGCCTCGGCCGGCGTGCGCCGCGTCGTCCACCTCAGCAGCATGGCGGTGCACGGCCCGCGACCGCCGCGCCTGCTGCGCGAGGACGCGCCGCTGGTGCGCGACACCGGCGACGCGTACGCGATCAGCAAGGCCGAAGGCGAGCGGCTCGCCTTCGAGCGCGGCGCGGCGCTCGGCGTCGAGGTCGTCGCGCTGCGGCCGTCGCTGATCTACGGGCCGGCGGCGCCGCTGTGGGTGGTCGGCTACTGCGAGCGCGTCCGTCGCGGCGAGGTGCTGCTCATCGACCACGGCCGCGGCCTCGCCAACCTCGCCTATCTCGACGACGTCGTCGAGGCGCTGTGGGCGGCGGCGACGGCGCCGGTCGCCGGCCAGGCCTTCCTCATCTCCGGTGCGGCGCCGATCACCTGGCGCGAGTACCTCGGCTACTTCGCGGCGATGAGCGGCGCGCCGCTGCCGCCGCCGGTGTCGGCCTGGCGCGCGCGCCTCGCGCTGCAGTGGTCGCGCGCCTACGCGACGCTCGCCGAGCGGCCGCGGCGGCTGCGCGAGATGGACCTGCACCTGATGACCCAGCACAGCGCGGTGCGCATCGACAAGGCGCGCCGCCTGCTCGACTGGCGGCCGCGCGTCGCGGTCGCCGAGGGCATGGCGCGCTGCGAACGCTGGCTGCGCGCCCAGGGCCACCTGCCGCCGGCGGCGGCGAGCGGCGCGCGTGCCGCCGGGCTCGCCGCGGCGGGGTGAGCGATGGTCGGAGTGATGGGCCACCGAGGTGGGGAGCGCACCGAGTGGAATCGGTCGAACCTGAGCGCGGGCCGGCGCGGCATCGTGTCCTCGACACCAGCCGTCGCCGCGGTGTCCTCCCGACCTCGGTGGCCAATCCGGGGACGAGCGCACCGATGACCTTCGCCCCGACGTTTGCGCTGCTGGCGTTCAGCAACCTGCTCGCGCCGCTGCTCGGCATGGCGCTGGTGCTGACCATCAGCCGGCTCGGCGGGCTGGCGCTGCTCGGCCAGTACGCGCTGCTCAGCACCGTGCTGGTGCTCGGGCAGAGCTGCATCGGGCTCGGGCTGCCGGTGGTGGTGACGCGCGAGGTCGCGCAGCGCGGTCGCGCGGCGGCCGGCATCTGCCGGGCGGCGTGCGCGCTGAGCGTGCTCGCCGCCGCGCTCGCGCTGCCGCTGGCGGCGCTGGCGCTGCGCGCGACCGGTGATGCGGCGCTGCGCGACGCGCTCGGGCTGATCGTGCTGGCGCTGCTGCCGACCGCGCTCGTCGTGCAGGGCGAAGCGGCCCTCCTCGGCCTCGGGCGCGCCGGCGACCTGGTCGCGATCCAGTGCGGCGAGAGCGCGCTGCGCGCCGCGCTCGGCGTCGCGCTCGTCGCGCTCGGCGGCGGCATCCTGGCGCTCGCCGCGGCGACGCTCGGCCTGCGTCTGCTCGCCGCGGTAGCGATGCTGTGGACGGTGCGCCGGCACGGCGTGACGCTCGTCGGGCGGCTGCCGCGCGGCACCGGCGCGGCGCTGGCGCGCGAGGTGCCGGTGCTCGGCGCGATCCCGGTGGTCAACGCGCTCTATGCGCGCGCCGACGTGTTCCTCCTCACCTGGCTCGGCACGTGGACCGAGCTCGGCCTCTACAGCGCCGCCCTGCGGCTCGTCGACGTCGTGCGCGCCATCGCACCGGCGTTCGCGCGGGCGCTCTATCCGGTGCTCGCCCGCCTGCACGGCGAGTCGCCGCCGGCCTTCGCGGCGCGCGGCCGCCAGGCGCTGCGCGACGGCGTCGTGCTCGTGCTGCCCGCGGCGCTGGCGCTGTCGGTGCTCGCCGACCCCCTGCTGGCGCTGCTCTACGGGGCGCCGGCGGCGGCCGGGGCGCCGGCGCTGCGCCTGCTCGCCTGGACGCTGGTGACGACGATCGCCGCGGCGACGCTCGCCCAGGTGCTGTTCGCGGCGCGGCTGCCGTGGCTCGACCTGCGCATCAATCTCATCGCCTGCGCGGCGATTCTCGCCCTCGGCGCCTGGACCGTGCCGCGCTGGGGCGCGGCCGGCGCGGCGGCGGCGACGCTCGCGGCGAGCACGCTCTACGCCGCGCTGCAGGTCGTCGCGGTGCGCGGCGCCGCCGCCGATCCCGCCGCCGGCGGCCTGCTGCTGCGCGTTCTCGCGGTGGCGTGCGCCGCGGCGCTGGCGCTCGTCGCCGTGCCGGCGCCGCTGCCCGGCGCCGCGCTGGCGCTCGCCGCGGCGCTGCTCGCCGCCTGTGCGACGGGCCTCGTGCGACCGGATGATCTCGCGCGCCTGCGCGCGCTCTGGACACACCGCCGCGCCGCCGCGGCGCCACTCGGCGCGGCGGAGCCGCGCCTCTGAACGAACCACGCCGCCGGCGGAGACGCCGGCGCCAGACTGTCGGGGGATCTACCCGTGGCTGCAGAACGACCGGTCTACGTGCTCGGAATCAACTACCGCCCGCTCGCCGGGCACGACGTCGGCCATCATCCGGCGGCCGTGCTGCTGCGCGACGGCGCCATCGTCGCGATGTGCGAGGAGGAGCGCTTCGTGCGCGTCAAGGAGGCGCCGGGCATCTTTCCGCTGAACGCCATCCAGTTCTGTCTCGGGCAGGCCGGCATCACACCCGACCAGCTCGATGCGGTGGGCTGGAACTGGAGCCCCGAGCGTGCCGCCGAGCGCGCGCGGCGGCAGCGCGCGCCGGCGGTGCGCAGCCTCGCGACGCTGCTGCAGTTCGGGCTCCGGCAGACGCCGCTGCGCGCCTTCGCGCCGGCGCTCGCCAACGGCTTCCTGCCCGAGCGCGTCACCGGGCAGCTGCGCAGCCAGCTCTTCTACTGGCTCGGCCTCACCGAGCACGTGCCGCTGCTGTGCTTCGACCACCACCTCGCGCACGCCGCCTCGGCGTACTACGCGAGCGGGTTCCCGCGCGCCACGGTGGTCACCTGGGACTGCTGGGGCGATCACCTCTCGGGGATGATCGCGTGCGGCGACGGCGAGGCGCTCGAGATCATCGACGAGCTGCCGTTCGCGCAGTTCTCGATCGGCAAGCTGAACGACTTCGTCTACGAGTTCCTGCGCACCAGCGAGAAGGGCAACCTGATGGGGCTCGCGCCCTACGGCACGCCCACCGGCCTGCTCGACGAGCTCGTCGACCACGACGCGCTGCGCATGCGCATGGACCTGCTCGCGCAGCACGCGCCGTTTCCCGCGTCGTTCCTCGCCAAGGCCGGACCGCCGCGCCGCCCCGGCGAGCCGATCGAGCAGCGCCACAAGGATCTCGCCGCCGACCTGCAGCGGCACATCGAGCGCTTCGGCATGCGCATCGTCGAACGGGCGGTGCGCGAGGCGGGCGTGCGCGACATCTGCTTTGCGGGCGGCTGCGCGCTGAACGCGACGCTGAACGGCAAGATCGGCCGCTCGGGGCTCGTCGACCGCGTCTTCATCCAGCCCGAGGCCGGCGACGCCGGCGGGGCGCTCGGCGCGGCGTACCTCGCGCATCTGCAGCTCGGGCATCCGCTGCCGCGCCAGGAGCTGACGCACGCGTACTGGGGGCCGTCGTTCGAGAGCGACGCGATCATCGAGCAGCTCGACATCGTCAAGGTGCCGTACGAGCGGCTCGCCGCCGACGAGATCGCGCCGCGGGTCAGCGGGCTGCTCGCCGACGGCGGCATCGTCGGCTGGTTCCAGCTCGGCAGCGAGTGGGGGCCGCGCGCGCTCGGGGCGCGCTCGATCCTCGCCGATCCGCGTCACGAGGCGATCCGCGATCGCGTCAACGCCGCGATCAAGTACCGCGACTGGTGGCGGCCGTTCGCGCCGAGCATGCTCGCCGAGGCGGCCGACGACTACCTCGAGGGCGCCTTCCCGGCGCCGTTCATGATCGTCACGTTCCCGGTCAAGGCGGGACGGGTGGAGGAGATCGCCGGCGTCGTGCACCGCGACGGCACGACGCGGCCGCAGATGGTGCGGCGCGAGGCGAACCCGCGCTACTACGACCTCATCGCCGCGTTCGCGGCGCGCACCGGCGTGCCGATGGTGCTCAACACGTCGTTCAACCTGAAGGGCGAGCCGATGGTGAACACGCCGCGCGATGCGCTGCGCACGTTCTTCAGCAGCGGGCTCGATGCGCTGGTGATGAACGACATCCTCGTCCGCAAGGAGGCGCGCTAGGCATGCCGGCTCCGTCCCCGTCGCTGCCCTATCCGGCGCCGGCGGCGCCGGCGGCGGCGCGCCGCTGGCCGTGGCTCGCGATCGGCGCGCTCGCCGGCAGCCTGCCGCTGCTCGGCGCCGCGGCCGGGCTGCAGACCCGCTACGTCCTCTACGGCGCGCTCGGCCTCGCGCTCGCCGCGGTGACGCCGTATCTCGCCGCCGCCGCCGGTTCGCTGCTGCGCCTGCTCTGGATCTGCTTCCTGTTCTCGCTGCAGCTCGAGATCGCCTGGGCGCCGATCCATTTCCGCTACCAGAAGCTCGCCGGTCCGTACGGGCTGCTGATCACGCCGACGCTGCTGCTGACGCTGGCGATCGTGCCGCTGTGGATCGCCGAGCGCGTGTGGGGCACGCAGCCGCCGCCGCGCATCGGGCGCCGGCTGCTCCTGCCGATCGCCGCGATGCTCGCCACCGCGCTGGTGTCGGCGATCGACGCGAGCGATCAGCGGCTCGCCGGCTTCGGCGTCTTCGAGCTCGTCTCGCTCGGCCTCGCCGCCGCGGTCACCGCCTACGGCTGCTCGAGCCGTGTCGGCCTCGAGACGTTCCGTGCCGTGCTGCTCGTCATCGTCTTCGTGCAGAGCGTCGCGCTGTTCGTCGAGCAGATCACCGGCGTGCAGTTCTCGCTCGCGCACGGCATCAACGCCGACTACGGCTGGGCCGGCGACGGCGCCGACGGCCGCTTTGCCGGCACGTTCGGGGCGCCGTCGGTGGCCGCCGCATGGCTCGCGATCGGCCTGTTCGTCGCCTTCACGCAGCTGTTCCCGGCGCGGCCCCCGCGGCGGGCCGGCCTGCTCGGGCTGCTCTTCGGCGTCGGGCTCGCGGGGCTGCTGCTGACCCGCTCGCGCGCCGTGTGGATCGCGTTCGCGATCGGCAGCACCGGCCTCGGGTGGCGCGCCTGGCGCCACGGCCGCATCTCGCGGCGCGCCGCCGCCTGGCTGACCGTCGGCGCGCTGGCGGCGGCGCTCGCCGCCGCGCCGCTGGTGATCGACCGGCTGCAGCAGGACCACGGCGAGGCCGCCACCGTGCGCAACAATCTCGTCCGCATCGCGCTGGTGATGATCGCCGACCACCCGCTCACCGGCCTCGGCATCAATACCGCGACCCAGCATGTCATCGAGTACGCGGCGAAGGCCGACGTGAAGGGCTGGGTGTTCATCGTCCACAACCAGTTCCTGCTCGTCGCCGCCGAGACCGGGCTGCCGGGGCTGGCGGCGCTTCTCTGGCTGATCGCCAGCGGCATCCGCGCCGCGCGCGCGGCGCTGCCGGCGCGCGATCCGCTCGTCGCCGACACCGCCGCGGTGGTCGTCTGGGGCCTGCTCGCGCTCTGCTGGGCGCTGATGCTCGATCACGTCAGCGGCACGAAGACCTACGCGCTGCTGTTCGTCCTCGTCGGCGCCGGGCACGGGTTGCGCGCGCTCGCCGCGAGCCCGGCGGTGGCGCGGCGGCCGGAGCGGCGGCGATGACGCAGCGACCGCTCAACGCGTCCGTCGCCGGCAACGGCGCGCCGGCGCGCCGGCTGCGCCTCGTCTACTTCATCAACCTCTTCCCGCATCTGGTCGAGGCGATGATCTACCGCGAGGTGAACGCGCTGCGCGCGCGCGGCTACGAGGTCGAGACGGTCTCGATCCGCCGCCCCGATCCGCAGATGGTGCCGCCGGCGGCCCGCCACCTCGCCGAGCGCACGCGCTATCTCCTGCCGGTGCCGTGGACGCGCCTCCTGTGGCGGCACGCGACGGCGCTGGCGCGCTTCCGCGGCCGCTACGTCGCCGCGCTGCACGCGGTGCTGACCGGCACGCACGAGCGGCCGCGCGACCGGCTGCGCAGCCTGTGCCACTTCGCCGAGGCGGTGATCGTGCTGCCCGAGATCGAGGCCCTGCGCCCCGACGGCGTGCACGCGCACTGGGCGGTCGGCGCGGCGACCTGCGCGATGGTCATCGCGCGCCTGCTCGACCTGCCGTTCACCTTCACCGCGCACGCGTACGACATCTGGCGCGAGCGCCTGCTGCTGCCGGAGAAGCTGCAGGCCGCCGACTGCACGGTGACCTGCACCGAGCACAACCGCGACCATCTCATCGCGCGCTACGGCGCCGTGCCGGCGCGCGTGCGCGCCGTGCACCACGGCCTGCCGCTCGACGGCTTCGTGCCGCCGGCGCGCAACGGCACCGCGGTGCCGGTGATCCTCACCATCGGCCGCCTCGTGCCGCAGAAGGGCTTCGAGCACCTGCTCGACGCCTGCGCCGCACTCGCCGCCGCCGACGTGCCGTTCCGCTGCGAGGTGGTCGGCGACGGGCCGCTGCGGGCGGCGCTCGAGCAGCAGCGGACGGCGCGCGGCCTCGCCGGCCGCGTCACGTTCCTCGGCCAGCTCGATCACGACGCCGTGGTCGCGCGCTACGCGACGGCCGACATCTTCGCGCTGCTCTGCGTGCCGGCGCCGGACGACGATCGCGACGGCATCCCGAACGTGCTCATCGAGGCGATGGCGATGGCGCTGCCGTGCGTGTCGACGCGCTTCTCCGGCGTGCCCGAGCTGGTCGTCGACGGCGAGACCGGCCTGCTCGTCGAGGCCGGCGACGCGGCCGGGGCGGCGCGCGCGCTGGCGGCCCTGCTGCACGATCCGGCGCGGCGCCAGCGGCTCGGCGCCGCCGGGCGGCGGCGGGTCGCCGAGGGGTTCACCATCGAGGTCGCGGTCGACCGGCTCGCGGCGGTGTTCGAAGACGCCCGCGCCGCGCACTACGCCGGCCGGGAGGTGCGCGCATGAGCGAGGTCGCGCAGGCCGTGCCGGTGGTGTCGGTCATCGTGCCCGCCTACAACTCGGCGCGCACGATCGGCCGCTGTCTGGCGGCGCTCGCCGCGCAGCGCACGACGCATCCGTACGAGGTGGTGGTCGTGCATTCGGGCACCGACGACACCTGCGCGCGGGCGCGGGCCGCGTTCCCGGCGGCACGCACGATCCAGCTCGCCGCCCAGGCCGATCCGCCGCGCGCCCGCAACGTCGGTGTGCAGGCGGCGCGCGGCCGCATCCTCGGCTTCGTCGACAGCGACATCTACGTCGCGCCGGACTGGATCGAGCAGGCGGTGCTCGCGATGGCGAGCGGCTACGACCTCGTCTGCGGCTCGATCGAGAACGGCAATCCGCACTCGGCGGTGGCGCGCGCCGAGCAGCTGCTGATGTTCAACGAGTTCATGCCCGATCAGCCGCCGCACCCGTCGTGGTTCGCGCTGTCGGGCAACACGCTGCTGACGCGCGCCGCGTGGGAGCGCTACGGGCCGTTCGTCGAGGTGCGGGCCGCCGAGGACGTCGTCTTCTCGCGCCGGCTGATCGCCCGCGGCGGGCGCATCCTCTTCCATCCGGCGCTGCGCGTCCGGCACGACAACCGCACGCGGCTGCGGCCGTTCCTGCGCAACCAGGTGCTCGTCGGCCGCCACACGACCGTCGCGCGGCGGCTGGTGGCGTTCGCGGACTCGACGAGCTGGACGCTGTTCCTGCTCGCCCTGCCGGTGGCGCCGGTGGTGAAGCTCGCCAAGGTCGCGCTGCATCTCGGCCGCCACCGGCCGCGCGCCGCCGCGCTCGTGCTGCGCGAGCTGCCGATGCTCGCGCTCGGCGCGGCGGCGTACGCGGTCGGTCAGGTTCAGGGGGCGAGCAGCTGGGCCGAGAGCAGGGCCGGTGCCTCGAGCGGCAGCGACGTCGCGCCCGCTTCGATGGCACCCGCGTCGGGAGCGGAGCCGGCCCAGGGCAAATGAACGCCCGCGTTGTCCGCCCACGAGCAGGCCGGCGTGAAGCTGATCGCATTGGCGGTCAGGCCGGTGACGCGGACGCGACCGCAGCCCTCGATCTGGATCATGTCCGCCGTCGCGTCGAGGTAGCTGTTCGGGGCGATGAAGTAGTCACGCGGATCGCCCGAGCCGCCGTTCGCCTTGACGGTGATCGTCGAGGCGTTGCTGCCGCCGCCGGCGGCGCGCAGCAGGAAGCGGCCGGCGTCGATCGCGCTGCTGCCGGCCTGCGGCGTGAAGTTGCTCTTCTCGTAGGCGCCGGCATCGAGCGCGGTGAAGCGCGGATCGCACTTCGACAGGCCGATGCGGTTCGTGTTCGTCGGCAGGAAGCCCGGCGGCGAGGCATAGGTGCCGGCGCCCGGCCAGCCGCTGCCGTCGTTGACGCCGAGCGGCTCGCTGTCGGCGCTGATCGGCCGCAGGCAGTTGTTCATCGCCACCGGTGTGTACTGGCGCTGCGGCAGCGCGCCGTTGGCGTTGTTCCAGCCGAACGGCTTGGCGCCGTTGACGCGGACGTCGATGCCGTTGAACAGCCGCACCCACTTCGCGGTGCGGTCGAAGACGTACGAGCCCGTGTCGCCGCGCTTCCAGCTCGTGTTGACCGTCGTCGCGTGCCAGACCTCCATCGAGCCGCCGCCGTAGGTGCCGGCCCCGGCGTCGGCGTTGCGCACCAGCGTCGCGCCGACGACGTGCGTGCGCGCGGTGTTGCCGTCGACCCAGTCGTTGCCGCTGGTGAAGATGCCGGCCGCGTGGCAGAAATGCGGGCCGCTGGCGACGCAGGACGTCCCGTTCTCCCAGGCGCGCAGGTTGCGGAAGCGGTAGACGAAGTCGCCGCCCATGTTGCGGTCCTGGATGACGCCGGTGTTCACGCCGCGCTCGCCGCCGCGGTACGCCTGGCAGTTCACGCACCACAGGCTGCGGCCGCCGACGAGGAAGAAGAGGTCCTCCTGGCCGTTGCCCTGCTGGCACGACGGTGCGGCGACCGAGCCGCAGCCGGAGTCGTAGCCCTGGACGTCGACGAAGCCGCCGTTCTCGACGAGCTGGTCGTTGTTCATGCCGGTCTGCCACGGGCCGTTGCGCATGTGATGGCCGATCGAGTTGCTGACCTGCCAGTTGCGGTAGCGGCCGATGTTGAAGCCGCCGGTGCCGTTGGCGAGCTCGAGGAAGTCGGCGCGGAAGCCCTCGCCCCAGCCGCCGGGGCAGTTGCCGTTGCAGCTGACGGCGACGCTCAGGGCGGGCGAACGCAGCACGCGCAGGCGCTGCTCGGCGCTCGCGCCGCGCACCTCGATGAAGTTGCGGTTGGAAACCGAGATCAGGCTGGCGTGGCTGGAGAAGCCGTACTGCGGATCGAACGTCGGCGTCATGCCGTTGCCGTCGAGCGTGAACGGCCCGTTCGAGCCCGACCACTCGGCGCTGGTCGCGACGCGCAGCGTGATGCGCTGGCCGTTCGAGCAGCTCGAGTAATACGTCGGATCGATGCGCCAGGCGCCGCCGTGCGACGCGGTCTGCGTCGCACCGCCCTTGAGCAGGATGCGGTCGCCGCAGGCGATCTTGTTGCCCGTCGAGATGGCGCCCCACGTCGTGCTGACGAAGGCGCCGTTGTTCGCCGTGCGCGTGCCCGGCGGCGTTTTCCAGGGGGCACCCGGCGCGGTGCCGGGGTTGCTGTTCGACCCCGTGGCCGGGTCGACGTAGTACGTTGCCGCAGCGACCGGACCAGCGCTGAACAGACACAGCACCAGCGTTGCGGCCGCGCGGCGCCACGGAAGGCGTCGCGTGTGAACCATCGTGCTCCTCACTTCTGCTGCCAGAGGATGTAACGAATGCCGCGCGCGACGCGGAACGCCGCGCTGCTGACGTTCGAGAAGCAGCACCATCGCAAGCAGGACTCGGGCGAGCAAGCTCTTTCGAGTCTTCGGGATGCCGGGGAGCGGTTTTTTCTTTCGTTGACTGCGTAAGACTTACATCCCGTTCCTGCCGACGCGCCGCGCGTCCGGTGCGCCGCACATTCCGCGGCTGCTGGCACACATCCCGCATTCGCGTGGCCGCGGGGAGCGACGCGTCGCGCGCGCGCCGGGGCGGTCGGCACTTGCTGCCGACCGGCCGCGCGTCGCGCGGCCGCCGGGGCGTTCAGAAGGGATGGTCATGCGACGATTGGCGGCGTTGATCCGACGCGATCCGTGGATTGCGGGCGCGCTGCTGTGTGCCGTCGGGCTGCGACTGACGCGCCTCGGCGCGGCGCAGCTGTGGCTCGACGAGGTCCTCACCGCGCGCTGGGTGGCGATGCCGTGGGACGCGCTGGTGCGCACCGCGGTGACCGACAACCACCCGCCGCTCTACTTCGCGCTGCTCAAGCTGTGGACGCTGATCGCCGGCGACTCGGCATTCGCGCTGCGCCTGCCGAGCGCCGTGCTGTCGGCCGCGGTGGTGGCGCTCGTCGCGCTGCTCGCGCTGCGGCTCGCGGGCCGGCGCGCGGCGCGCTCGGCGGCGTGGCTCGCGGCGCTGTCGCCGTACCTGCTCCACTACGGGCAGGAGGCGCGCATGTACGCGCTCGTCTCGGCGCTCGCCGCCTGGCTCACGCTCGAGGCGGTGCGCGTCGTCCGCGCGCCGGGGGCGCGGCCCGGGGTGGGCTTCGCGCTCGCGGCGGCGGCGCTGGCGACCACGCACTACTACGGCACGTTCGTCGTGCTCGCGCTGGCGGCGGTGCTCTGGCAGCTCGCCGCGCGGCGCGGGCAGCGGGACGCGATGCGGGCGGGCCTCGTGCCCGCCGTCGGCGCGGCGCTGGTGGCGCTCGCCGTCGCGGCGCTGTTCGCGCGCCGCCAGGCCGGCGGCGGCTACGATCTCGGTCTCGTCGCGCTGCCGGGGGCGCTGTGGTCGCTGCTCGCCGGGCCCGAGCTGCTGCCGGCGGCGGCGGCGGTGCATGCGCACGGCGCGTACGCGGCGCTCCCCTACGTGCCGCTCGCGCTGCTCGGCACGCTCGCGTTCGTCTGGCTCGCCTGTGCCGGCGTGCGTGCGCTGCTGCCGCGCGGGCGCGGCGTGCTCGTCGGCGCGCTCGGCGGGGCGCTCGCGGCGCCGTTCGTCGTGCAGCTCGTCGTCGACGTCGACGTCCACCCGCGCTATCTCGCCGCCGCGCTGCCGCTCGTGCTCGTGGTGCTCGCCGCCGGCATGCCGGCGCGGCTCGGGCGCGACCCGGGCAGCATCGCCGCCGTCGCGCTGCTCGGCCTGCTGGCGCTGGGCAGCGTGCTGCATCTCGCGCGGCCGGGCCACGGGCGCGAGGACATCGCCGCGATCGAGGCGTGGCTGGCGACGCACGCGCCGTCGGATCCGCTGCTCGTCACCTCGTCCGAGATGGCGATCGTCGCCGGCTACTACTGGCCGGAGCGGCCGATGCAGCTCTATCCGCCCGGCGGCATGGTGGCGACGCGCGCCAACGCCGACGCGCTCGCCGCGGCGCTGCCGCTGTCGAGCGACGGACGTGCGGTGTACGTGTTCGGCCGCGCCTGGGTGTCGGATCCCGAGGGCGCGCTGCGCGCCGCGTTGCGCACGCGCTATGCGTCGTGCGGCGAGACGACCGGCAGCGGCGTCGAGGTCTTCTGCCTGCGCGCCGCGCGCGCTGCGCGCGGCGAGGCCGTGCCATGAGGCGAACCCTGCTGGCCGCCTCGGCGTTCGCCGCCGTCGGCGGCGCCCTCGCGCTGCGCGCCGTCCGGCTGCGCGGCGTGCCGGGTCAGTCCGATGGCTGGGCGCTGCAGGACTTCCGCGACGCGGTCTACTGGCCGGTGCGCGCGCTCGTCGCGGGCGACAACCCGTACGACATGCCGGCCTGGTTCGCCCGCTACCCGGTCAGCCAGGAGTTTCCGCTCTACGCCCCGCACCACCTCCTCGTGCACGCGCCGGTCGCGGCGCTGCCCTATGAGCTCGCCGCCGTTGCGTACTTCCTGCTGACCCTCGCCTGCACGCTGGCGCTTGCCTGGGCGAGCCTGCGCGTGCACGGGCAGCCGGCGACGCTGGCGGCGGTGTGCGGCCTCGGCGCGCTGGTGCTGGCGAGCCGTCCCGGGCACATGAACGTGCTGATCGGCCAGGTGACGCTACCCGTGGTGCTCGGTGCGACCGCGGCGCTGTGGGCCGGTCCCGCGCGGCCGTGGCTTGCCGCCGCCGGCCTCGCGCTGGCGTTCACCAAGCCGACGTACGGCGTGCCGCTCGCGCTGCTGCTCTACTGCCGCGGCGACCGCCGCCCGGTCGCCATCGGCATGGCGCTCGCCGCTGCCGCGAGCCTGCCGGTGCTCGTCGCGCTGGTCGCCGGCGCCGGCGGCATCGCGGCGTTCGTCGGCAGCGTGATCGCCAATCAGGCGGCGTCGTCGGCCACCACGGTGGTCGACGGAACGATCGGCTTCGCCCGCGTCGACCTGTGGCCGCTGGTCGTCCGTCTCGTGCCGTCGCTGCCGATCGGCGCGCAGGCGCCGCTCGGCATGGCGGTGCTGCTGCTGGCGGCGCTGGCGGTGCGCCGGCGCGCCGCGGCCGGCGCCGGTCGTTCGGCGGAGACGACGCTGCTGATCGTCCTCGCGGTGCTCGTCGGCGTCTACCACCAGGCGTACGACCTGCTGCTGCTCGTGCCGGCGCTGGTCGGCGTCGCCGTCGCGCCGCGCGGCGCGCGCCTGCCGGTGCTGTGCGTCGGCGCGCTGCTCGTGCCGTTTCTCAACTACGCCGCCTCGTGGCCGGTGCTGCGGCTGCTGCAGCCCGACGCGCTCGCCTGGCACCTGATCGCGATGATCAATCCGGGGCTGCTGCTCGCGGTGTTCCTGGTGTGTGTCGTGCGCGCGCTGCGCGCGCCGGTGGCCGTCCCGGCGATGGCCACGGCCGGCGCCGGTCGCGCGCCGGTGGTGCCGTCATGATCGGCGCGTCGACGACCGCCGGTGACCACTTCCTCGGCCCCGCGGTGGCGACGCGGCGCGGCACCGGCTGGGCGGTGCTCGGCTACGCGCTCGTCGCGGCGCTGATCGGGCTGCGCGCCTGGACCGACCTGCACGTCCCCGGTCACCCCGAGCTGGCGCACTACGGCTACGCCGATTTCCGCGATGCCGTGTACTACCCGGTCGTCGCGCTCCTCGACGGCGCCAATCCGTACGACGCGGTCGCGTACGCGCGCGACTACCCGGTGACGTCGACGTTCGCGCTCTACGGTCCGCACACGCTGCTCCTCCATCTGCCGCTCGGTCTCCTGTCGCCGCACGCCGCGGCGGCGGCGTACTTCGCCCTCACGCTGACGCTGATGCCGCTGGTGGCGGTGCTCGCCCTGCGCCTCGCCGGCCGCACCCCGGATGTCACCGCGGTGTTCGCGCTCGCGGCGCTCATGCTGCTCAGCCGGCCCGGCCAGTCGAACCTGTTCCTCGGGCAGTACGCGGCGACGATGGCGGTGGCGGTGGCGCTCGCGCTGCGTCCGCCGGGCACGGCGACGTGGCTGGTCGCCCTGGGCGTCGCGCTGGCGCTGATGAAGCCGAACTACGGCCTGCCGCTCGCCGTGCTGCTGCTGGCGCGCGGTGAGTGGCGCGCGGTCCTCGGTGGTGGCGCCGCGGCGGCGCTCGCCGCCGCGGTGCCGGCCGCGGTGATCGTCGCGCACACCGGGCTCGAGGCGCCGCTGGCGCTGCTCACCGGCAACGTGTCGATCTTTGCCGCGCAGCCGCAGTTCGGCACCGACTCGAGCGTCATCCGCATCGATGCGGCGAGCCTCGTCGGCCGGCTTGCCGGCGCGCCGCCGGTCGCCGTGCAGATCGCACTCGCCGCGCTGCTCCTCGGCGTCGCCGCCGGCGGCGTGGCCGTGGCGGCGCGGGCGGCGACGCGGCGCGCGCGTCACGCCGCCGACGCGCTGATCTGCCTGACGTTGCTCACCGTCGTTTACCACCAGTCCTACGACGCGCTGCTGCTCGCGCTGCCGCTCGCGTGGGTGTGCCTCGCGCCGGCGGCCGACGCGCCACCGCGCCGGGCGCGCCTCGTGCTCGGCCTCCTGCTCGCGATTCCGCTCGTCAACTACGCGGGGAGCTTCGCGGTGGTGCAGCGCTTCGGGATCGAGGGCTGGTGGTGGGTCGTGCTGACCGGCATCAACGCCGCCGCGATTCTCGCCGCCTGGGCGCTGGTCGCGGCGCTCACCCTGCAGGAGCCCCGTCCATGAACGCCACGCTCGGCCGGCTGCCGGAGCGGACCGCCGTCCGCCGGCCGCCCGCATTCGTCAGCATCGACATCGACCCGATCGACACGCATCTCGCCGGCTACGGCGTCGCCGCGCCGCCATGCGAACGCGTCTACGAACGCGCCGTGCCGCGCTTCCTCGCGCTCGCGGCGCACGTCGGCGTGCGCGCGACGCTGTTCGTCGTGGCGCGCGACGCCTACCCGCACGCCGCCCTGTGGCGTGAGGCCGTGCAGCGCGGCCACGAGATCGCCAGCCATTCGCTCACGCATCCGCTGCCGTTCGCCGCGCTGCCCGACGCCGTGCTCGCGCACGAGCTCGCGGAATCGCGGCGGCGGCTCGAGGACGTGAGCGGCGCGCCGGTGATCGGCTTCCGCGCGCCCGGCTGGGACGTCGGTCGCGCGACGCTCGCGGCGATCGCCGCCGCCGGCTACCGCTACGACGCCTCGGTGCTGCCGACGCCGGCGCTGCTCGCCGGCGCGGTGATGCGCTGGGCGCTGTCGGGCGGGCGCATGCGGCCCACCGGCCTCGGCCGCTCGCTGCGCGCCGCGTGCGCGCCGCGCCGCCCGCACCGCTGCGGTGCGCTGCGCGAGTTTCCGCTCGCCGTCTCGCCGCTGCTGCGCGTGCCGTTCACGCACACGCTCTGGTACGTCGCGCCGTACGCGCTCGCCGAGCGCACCTACCGGCGCCTGCGGCGCGGCGGCGCGCCGCTCGGCTACATGCTGCACGCCGCCGACTTCCTCGATCTCGAGGGCGACGGGCTCGACGCGCGCATGGCGCGGCATCCCGGCATGTCGCTGCCGCTCGAGCAGAAGCTCTGGCTGCTCGAGGAGCGGCTGCGCGCGATCGCCGCGGACTACGACGTCCGGCCGTATCGCGAGGCGCTCGACGACGCCGACGCGCTCGACGGCGCGGCCGACTCCGCGCCGGCGGAGGCGGCGTGCTGAGCGGACGCGCGGAGGTGTGTCGGGAGAGGCGTGCGGAGGTGCGGAGGTGCGCCGGATGCGTCGGCACATGAACTCAGGGCAGCCCGGGACAAGCGCGCCGGATGCGCAGGCGGGAAGGCGGCTGAGGGATCACCTCCGCACCTCTGCACCTCCGCACCTCCGCACGCCGTATTCCGCTTCGGGAGAACCACCCATGACACGTCGCTGCATCGTCATCGTCTGTGCCCTGTTGCTGCTCGCACCGGCCGCTCGAGCGGTCGTGCTGCCGGACGGATTCCGCGAAACCATTGCGCTGAGCGGATTCACGCAGCCCACCGCGGTGCGCTTTGCCGCCGACGGACGCGTGTTCGTCGCCGAGAAGGCCGGTCTGGTGAAGGTGTTCAGCTCGCTCGGCGATCCGACGCCGACGGTGGTCGTCGACCTGCGCTCGCAGGTGAACGGCTTCTGGGACAGCGGGCTCAGCGGCCTGGCGCTGCATCCCTCGTTCCCGTCGGTGCCGCACCTCTACGTGCTGTACACGCGCGATGCGCCGCCCGGCGGCAGCACGCCGACGTGGAACGACCAGTGCCCGTCGCCGCCGGGCGCGACGGCGAACGGGTGCGTGGTCAGCGGCCGCCTGTCGCGCTTCACGCTCTCGGGCGACACGGTGGTCGGCGGCGAGCAGGTGCTGCTCGACGGCTGGTGCCAGCAGTACCCGAGCCACTCGGTCGACTCGATCGTCTTCGGCACCGATGGCGCGCTCTATCTCAGCGCCGGCGACGGCGCCTCGTTCACGTTCGCCGACTACGGCCAGGCCGGCAGCCCGCTCAATCCGTGCGGCGATCCGCCGGTGCCGGTCGGCGGCACGCAGACGCCACCGACCGCGCAGGGCGGCGCGCTGCGCTCGCAGTCGCCACGGCGCGGCAGCGGTCGCCCGGCGGTGCTCAACGGCGCCGTGCTGCGGCTCGATGCCGACGGCCGCCCGATGCCGGACAATCCGCTGATCGGCGGCCCGCCGGGGGCGGGCGGCATCATCGCCTACGGCCTGCGCAATCCGTTCCGCATGACCGTGCGCCCCGGCACGCACGAGCTGTGGCTCGGCGACGTCGGCTGGGCCGACTGGGAAGAGGTCAACCGCATCGCCGACGCGCGCGACGCGGTGGTCGAGAACTTCGGCTGGCCGTGCTTCGAAGGGCCGAACCGCCAGCTGGCGTACGAGTCGCTCGGGCTCGATCTCTGCCAGGGGCTCTACAGCGGGGCGGCGCCGGTCACGCCGCCGGTGTACGCGTATCACCGCAGTGAATCGGTGGCGCCGAACGACGGCTGCGGCGGCGGCGGCTCGATCACCGGCCTGGCGTTCTACACCGGCGGCACCTATCCCGCCGGCTTCGACGGCGCGCTGTTCTTCGCCGACTACTCGCGGCGCTGCATCTGGGCGCTGCTGCCGGACGAAACCGGCGCGCCCGATCCGACCCAGCGCGCCGTGCTGGCGAGCGATGCCGCCGGTCCCGTCGATCTGCAGATCGGCCCGGGCGGCGACCTGTTCTACGTCGATCTCGAAGGCGGCACGGTGCGCCGCATCGAGGCGTTCGCCACCAACCAGCCGCCGGAGGCGGTCGTCGTTGCCGACCGCACCAGCGGCGGCCTGCCGCTCACGGTGACCTTCGATGCCTCGCAGTCGAGCGATCCCGATCCGGGCGACACGCTGACGTTCGCGTGGGATCTCGATGGCGACGGCGCCTTCGACGATGCGACCGGAGCCGTGGCCAGCCGGACGTTCACCACCGCGGGGATGGTCACCGTCGCGGTGCGGGTCCGCGATGCCGCCGGCGCCAGCGACGTCGCCACCGTCGTCATCACCGCCGGCAATACCGGCCCGACGCCGGTGATCACGCAGCCGGGCGCGTCGGCGAGCTGGAACGCCGGCGACACGATCGCGTTCGCCGGCATGGCGACCGACGCCGAGGACGGCACGCTGCCCGGCAGCGCGCTGCGCTGGGAGATCGTGCTGCAGCACTGCCCGAACGAGTGCCACGCGCACACCATCGCCACCGTCACCGGTGCCACGGCGTCGATCGTCGCCCCCGATCACGAGTATCCGTCGCACCTCGAGGTCCGCCTCACCGCCACCGACAGCGGCGGCCTGAGCCGCACCGCGGTGTTGATGCTGTCGCCGAACGTCGTCACGCTGCAGTTCACCTCCGAGCCGGCGGGGCTGACGCTCACCGCCGGCAGCTTCAGCGGCGTCACGCCGTTCGCGCAGACGGTGATCGTCGGCTCGACGCTGGCGCTCTCCACCGCCACGCCGCAGCAGGTCGGCCCGTCGCGCTTCCAGTTCAGCCACTGGTCCGACGGCGGTGCGCGCGTGCACACGATCACCGTGCCGGCCGCGCCGCTGACGCTGACGGCGACGTTCGCGCTGATCCAGGGCGTCTGCGGCGACGGCGTGATCGACGGCAGCGAGCAATGCGATGATGCGAACGGCAACCCGAACGACTGCTGCCACGCCTGCATGATCGATCCGGCGCGCGTCTGTCAGCTCACGTGGGGCGGCGAGATCATCGCGCGCGTGCCGGCGCCGCGCGGCACCGGCAATCCGTCCCCGGAGGTGATCCGCGATCTCGACGTGCCGCCGGTCGGCAGCAGCGATTCGCTGCGCCAGTTCGATACCTGGGACGGCAACGACACCGCGGCGCTCGACTGGATCGGCTACCAGTACGCGACGCCGCAGACGTTCACGGCCCTCCTGTTCCAGGAGGGCATGCACTTCGTCGACGGCGGCTGGTTCGACGACCTGCGGGTCGAGGTGCGCCAGCTCGGCCAGTGGATCCCGGTCGCCGAGCTCGACAGCCTGCCGGTGTACCCCGGTGCGGCGCACGGGCCGTCGTACCAGATTTACGCACTGACCTTCGCCGCAACGGTCGGCGACGCGATCCGCATCAGCGGCTCGCCGGGCGGCAGTGCCGACTTCATCTCGGTCGGCGAGCTGCTGGTGTTCGGCGGCGTCGCGGTCGGCGGACAGGGCAACCTGCCGCCGGTGGCAAATGCCGGCCCCGATCAGGTCGTCGCGCCCGGCAGCGTCGTGCAGCTCGACGGCAGCGGGTCGAGCGATCCGGAGGGAGGGCCGCTGACGTACGCCTGGCGCCAGGTCGCCGGGCCGGCGGTCTCGGGCCTCAATACGACGGCGTCGCGTCCGAGCTTCACGGCTCCGCAGGTCGGCAGCGCGACGACGCTGCGGTTCGAGCTCGTCGTCAACGACGGCGCACTCGCCAGCGCGCCGGATACGGTCGCGATCGTCGTCGAACCCGGCGCGACCGACAGCGATCTCACCGCCGCGGGAACGATCATCACCTCGGTGCCGGCGCCGGTCGGCGGCGGCAACCACAACCCCGAGGTGATCCGCGACGGCGACATGCCGCCGGTCGGAAACGAGGAGTCGAGCCGCCAGTTCGATACGTACGACGGGCAGCCGCCGGCGGCGGCGGACTGGATCGGCTACACGTTCGCCGCGCCGCGCACCTTCACGCGACTCGTCTTCCAGGAGGGCAGGCACTTCTTCGACGGCGGCTGGTTCACGACCCTCACCGTGCAGGTGCGGCAGAACGGCGTGTGGGTGACGCCGGCACAGCTCGCCGTGACGCCTGCGTACCCCGGCATCAACGACGGGCAGTCGTACGAGACCTACACGGTCACGTTCGCGCCGACGGTCGGCGATGCGATCCGCGTGCACGGCACGCCGGGCGGCAGCGCCGGCTTCATCTCGGTCGGCGAGTTGCGCGTCTTCGGCACGGCGCAGAATCCCGCGCCGACCGAGGGCGACGTCACCGCGCTCGGGGCGATCATCGCCTCGGTGCCGGCGCCGGTCGGCGGCGGCAGCAGGAACCTCGATGTCATCCGCGACGGCGACACGCCGCCGGTCGGCGACCAGAACTCGCTGCGCCAGTACGACGGCTACGACGGGCAGCCGCCGGCGCCGGCGGACTGGATCGGCTACACGTTCCCCATGCCGCAGACGTTCACCCGTCTCGTCTTCCAGGAGGGCATGCACTTCTTCGACGGCGGCTGGTTCACCAGCCTCACCGTGCAGATCCGGCAGAACGGCGTCTGGAGCACGCCGGCGCAGCTCGCGGTCGCGCCGGCGTATCCGGGGGTGAACGACGGCGAGACGTTCGAGACGTACACGTTCACGTTCGCGCCGACGGCGGGCGACGGCATCCGCATCCACGGTGTCGCCGGCGGTTCGGCGGGCTTCATCTCGGTCGGCGAGCTGCGCGTGTTCGCGCAGACGGGCGGACCGCCACCGCCGCCGCCGCCGGCCGAGGATCTCACGGCGGCCGGCACGATCATCGCCGCGGTGCCGGCGCCGACCGGTGGCGGCAACCACAACCTCGAGGTGATTCGCGACGGCGACGAGCCGCCGGTCGGCACCAGCGATTCGCGCCGCCAGTACGACAGCTACGACGGGCCGGCACCGGCGGCGGCGGACTGGATCGGCTACACGTTCGCCACCGCGCGCACGTTCTCCAGCCTGCGTTTCCAGGAGGGGAACCACTTCGGCGACGGCGGCTGGTTCACCAGCGTCACCGTCCAGGTGCGCCAGAACGGCACGTGGGTCGTGCCGCCCGGCGTGCAGGTCGCGCCGCTGTATCCGGGGCGCAACGACGGCCTCTCGTTCCAGACCTACACGTTCACGTTCCCGCCGGTCAGCGCCACCGGCATCCGCATCCACGGCGTGCCCGGCGGCAGCGCCGGCTTCATCTCGGTCGGCGAGCTGCGCGTCTTCGGCAGCGGCGGGTAGGCGCCGGAAACAAGAAAGCCGCGCCGGCGCGGCGCCC
>CBFGUK010000044.1:0-28827 GCA_965651925.1 uncultured bacterium
TTGGTCGCCGGCTTCTTCTTCGCCGGTGCCTTCTTCGCCGGTGCCTTCTTCGCCGCCGCCTTCTTTACGACCGCCTTCTTCGCGGCAACCTTCTTCGGCGCCGGCTTGACCCGCGCCGCCGGCTTGGTCGCCTTTGCGGGCTTGCGCGTCGCCGGCTTCGCGGCCCGCGCCCGGCTGGCCTCGGCGGCGCCGCTGCGCTTGGTTTGCGCAGGTGACGCGGCGGTACGCTTTGCCGGAGCCGGAGCTGGAGCCGCAGGTGCGACGGCGTTCGCGGCCCGCGCCGGCACGCGGCGCAGCAGCTGGTACTTCACCTTGCTCGCCAGCTGCCCGTACAGCATGTTGAGCCGGTCGCGGTCGAAGCGCATCAGCGCTTCCTCGAGCCGCCGGCGGTGATCCTCGAGGTAGGTGAGCAGGTACTCCTTCGAGGTTACGATCACCTTGTCCGGGACGGACCGTCGGCTCTCAATGATCCGAACGATCTCGTGCAGAATGCTGCTGTCAACCGGCTGCGTCACTCGATGCTCCGATATCGTCCCTGGCTCCATCCGCGCGCGCCGGTTCCTAGCACGGAACCGTCAGGAGGCAAAGACGCCGGGCCGGATTGAGGGGCCGGTTGCCACCCGCACTCACCAGATTGGGCCGGCCTTGCCAGGCCAAACCGATCAGCCACAGAGGCGCAGCGGGCACGACGTCGAATCAATCCACACTCAGGTCCGTGGTCGCAGGCCGATTCGGCGCTGCGCTGCCCACGATCCCTCGGCGCGGCGGAGCGTGATGCCATATCTTCAATGATTTCCGTAGGATAACAGCGATCTGGAAAGCGAAGCATTATGGCTCCCGAGCGGTCGTCATCATCTGCCGGTGTCCGCCAGCCAGGGCCGCAGGGCCGCGAGCAGCTCGTCGGCGACGAACGGCTTGTCGACGAAGCGCTCGACCCCGAACGGGGCGAGACGCGCCCGCGCTGCCGCATCGAGACGCGAGCTGCAGACGACCACCGGCTGCGCGCGCCAGCGCTCGCTGCCGCGCAGCCGCTCGAGAAGGCCGAAGCCGTCGAGATGCGGCATCTCGAGGTCGCTGAGGACGACGGCGTACTGGCCGCGCTCGAGCCTGGCCAGGGCTTCGCGCCCGTCCCGGGCGAGATCGAACGCCAGCCCGACCGCGCGCAGCGCCGCGGCCGCCGCCTCGCGGGCGACCAGCGAGTCGTCGACGATCAGGACGCGCGTCGTACCGTCGTCCGTCCGCACCTCGCCGGCGGACCGGTCGCGGCAGGCGTCCAGCAGCCGCCCGGCGTCGAGCACCCCGACTGCCCGCCCCAGCGGGTCGATCGCCGTCCCGCAGAGCCAGGGATGGAGCGCGAGCAGCCGGCCGAGCGGTTCGATGGTCAGCGGCACCGGCGGGCGCACGCGATCGACGAGCAGCGCCCCTCCACCGCGCAGCCACAGCGCCACGGCGCGCGCCGGCGGAACCGGCACCCCGAGCAGGTCGCCGAGCCGCACGACCGGCACCGACGCCTCGCCGTCGATCAGCGGCAGGCCGGCTTCGGGAGTGGTGACGAACGTGGCGCGCTCGACGGCGGCCAGCGGCAGCGCAAGCCAGTACGGGCCGACGGCGACCGGCACGGCAGGCAGCGGCGCCGGCGCTGTCGGCTCCGCCTCGGGCTCGAGCAGTCCCTGCACCAGCGGCGAGAGGGCGGGCGGCGGCAGCGCGGCGGCGCCGAATACGGCATCGAGCACCGCCTGCGCGGGCACCGCCGCGGCGTCGGGATCGGCGAAAAAGCGCTCGAGCTGCGCGGCAGCGGCGGCGAGCTCCGGGCGGCCGGCGAGCGCCGCGCCGCCCTTGATGGTGTGGAAGATGCGCGACAGCTCGGCGCAGGCGGCGGCTCGGGTTGCCGGCGCGCCGGCGCGCGGCCAGGCGGCGAGCGCGGCGCGCAGCTGCTCATCGAGCTCGGCCGCAAACACCGCGGCCAGTCCGGCAGCGATGCTCGCCGGGGCGGTCGCGGAGCGCATCACGCCGTCCCCGCGGTGACCGCCGCCGCCTCGTTCGCCACCAGCTCCGCGGTCTGCCGCACGCGGCGCGTCGTGTCGCGGGCACTCGCGACCGCCTGCGCACAGGCGACCTCGGGTTCGGCGCCGTGCAGCGTGCCGTCGAGCGCGGCGAGCCCGTCCTGGACGGCGGCGAGCGTCTCGACGAGCGTGGCGAGCTGCCGCTCCGCCGCTGCCGTGCCCTCGCGCGCGGCGCCGTCCGGCAGACGGCGCGCCTCCGCCAGCGCCGCCTCGAGCGCGCTGCCCATCTGCTCGATGCGTTCGACGCCCAGGCGCGCCTCGTCGCCGAACGCGGTGGTGCCGGTGCCGGCGGTGGTGAGCGCGACGTTGACGGCCAGTACGCTGAGCTCGTCGGCGAGCTGCGCGGTCGCCGACACGCCCTGCGCCAGCGCCTCGCGCACCGCGGCGAGCGGCGCGTCGGAGGCCGGCCGGGCGACGTCGGCCACCGCAACGTGCGCGGCGCGCGCCGCCGCGGTCAGCGCCCGCGTGCGCGCCAGCAGGCCTGCGGCGCTGTCCGCCGCATCGTCGCGGCGCGCGCGGCTGCGGCGCGCCGCCTCGCCGGCGGTTTCGAGCGTCTCGAGCGCGGATTCGGCATCGCGGCAGAGGCGCATCGCCGCGGCGCGCAGCGCGTCGACCGCCGCCGGTGCGACGGCCGGCGTCGCACCGAGGCGCTCGGCGAGCGTGTCGAGCGCCCCGGCGAGCGGCGTCAGCTCATTGACCGCGAGCACCGACGGGCTCGCCTCGCCCGGGCGCCACGCCGCCAGCGCCGTCGCCAGCGCGCGTACCTCCTGCGTGCGCGCGCGGCGTGCGCCGGCCGCCGCCTCGCGCTGCTGATCGAGGACGCGGTTGATCTGCGTCGCGAGCGCCGCGACTTCGCCGTGGCCGAGCACGGGAACGCGCAGCTCGCGCTCGCCGGGGCGCAGGCGGGCGAGCGTCGTGCCGAGATGACGCAACGGCAGCAGCAGCCACCACGCCACCAGCGCCAGGGCGCCGATTACGCCGGCGCCGAGCGCCAGCGCGGTGAGGAACAGCGGCGCGCGCGCCCCGCCGGCGTCGGCGTGATCGATGCTCGCAATCGTCCGCCAGCCGAGCTCGCCGAAGCCCGCCGGTCCGACCGACGCGCGGCGAAGGCGGCCGGCGGGGTCGAGATGATCGACGACGATTTCACCGCTGCCGAGCACCTCGGTGGGCAGCGGCGCCGGGCTGCCGATGCCGCGCTCCGCCGCCAGGCGGCCCGGGGTGCGCAGCGCGCCGTCGCTGCCGACGAGCACGATCTCGCCGCGCTCGCCGAGCCCGAGCGCCTCCCAGCGCCCGCCGGCGGTCAGCAGCGGTGCGAGGCGCTGCGGATCGAGCGCCGCGACGAGCACGCCGAGCATGTCGCCGGCGGCGAACACCGGCACGGCCGCGAACACCAGCGGCGCGCCGCGCGCCGGCGCGAACGGCGCCGCGTCGGCGAACGTCACCGTGCCCTGCCCCGGCGCAAGCCGCACGTGGCGGAACAGCGTGCCGAGCCGCGAATCGGCAAACGGGCCGTCGAGCAGGCTGGTCTGGAAGACCGGCAGCTTGGCGACGTCGTAGAGGACCAGGCCGTCGCTGGCACGCACGAGCAGCAGATCGGCGACTCCGGCCTCGCGCGCCAGTGCGCTCAGGCGCGGATGCCACGCGCCGTGCGCGGCCGCGTACGGTCCGTCGGTGTCGGGCGCATGGCCGGCGACGTACTGCGCCTGCAGCCACAGCGCGCGGCGGCCGGGCGGCAGCGCCGGCAGGGCCTCCGGCAGCGGCGCCGTCCCGCGCGGCGCGTACCAGCGCTCGAGGTGCGCGCGGAGGGCGGCGTGATACGCCGCAAGGCGCGGCGGCTCGAGGCGTGGATCGGCTTCGCTGACGTGCGTCGCGGTGGCGAAGGCGCCGAGCGCCGACGCCGTGTCGGGCGCCGCCGCGAGCATCGCCAGGCGCGACTCGAGACGCTGCAGCTCCGCCTCGACCGCCGCCTGGCCGGCGGCGCGCACCGCGGTGAGATGCGCGGTGGCCGCACGGATCGCGGCGGCGCGACCGAGGTGATCACCGAGCCATGCGAGCGCGAACAGGGCGGCGACGGCGAGCGGCGCGACGACGACGAGCAGCCACGTCGACAGCGGCCACGGCCGCGCCACGGCGCGCCGCGGCGGCTCAGCACCCACCACCGGCTCCGGACGTGAACGCGGCATCGATTGCCGCCACCGCGGCGCCGGCGAGCGCATCGGGATCGAGCACCGCGACCGCGCCGCTGTCGTCGCATCGCGGCGCGGCGAAGATCGGTCCACCGGCGAGGTCGGCGGCATTCGCGCCGGCGACCGGCAGCCAGCCCATCGCGCCGACGCGGTCGACGACCAGCCCGAAGCGCAGGCCGCCGCCTTCGAGGACGACGACCGCCATGCCGTCCGCGCACGGCGCCGCCGGGACGTCGAGCCAGGAATCGACGCACACCACCGGCAGCGGCGTGCCGCGGTCATTCACCAGGCCGGCGAGATGCGCCGCGGCGCCGGGCAACGGGGTCAGGGTGCCGCCGCTCAGAACGCGGTGCACGGCAGTGGCGGGCAGCGCCAGCCGGCGCGTGCCGCGCTCGACGATGCAGAAGGCCTCTCGCTCCTCGGCGCTCATCCAGTCCCCGTCAGCCCGCATGGCGGGCAGCAGAATGCATGCCATGCGCCGGCGCGTGGCACGGCACGTTGCTTTGTCCTTGGCGAACGACGCGAGGCGACGGCACGCCGTCGGCGCGCTGGCACCCTGCCGTCGCCGGTCGTCGACCTTGACAAACGAAAGGCGAAGCTCCGATATCGCAGCGATGCGTCGCCTCGTGTCGTTGGTGGTGATTGCCGCGCTCGCCGGCTGCGGACCGCGCTATGCCGACCTGTCGCTGACCCCGAGCCAGTTGATCGCGCAGTCGGAGGACGCGCTGCGGCGCGGCGAGTACGCGACCGCCGCGGCCGGCTTCAACGAGTACCTCGCCAGCGGCCAGCAGACGTTCCGCGCCCGCGCGTTCTACCAGCTCGCGCAGGCGCAGTACGGCCAGGAGAACTACGAGGCGGCGCTCGGCACGATCGCCGACCTCGAATCGGAGTACCCCTCCGAGGACTGGCCGCAGGCGCCGACGCTGCGCGGCGACGTCTATTACGCGCTCGGCAAGCGCGTCGATGCGATCACGGCATGGGAGGCCGCCTGGGCCGAAGGCTCGGAAGGCGATCGCGTCTTCCTGCGCTCGCGCATCGAGGAGGCGAGCACCGAGCTGACGCCCGGCGAGCGCGACGCGCTCGGCGACGACCTGACCAATGTCGATGTGCGCGACATCCTCGGGCTCGGCGCGCCGCACGAGTTCGGTGGCGCGCCGGCCGCGCTGCCGCCGATCGCTGCGGGCGCCCTGCCGCCGGCGGACGAGGGCACGGCGCCGGCGGCTGCCGAGGATGCGGCGCCGGCCGGTGCCGAAGGCACGGCGCCGGCGGTCGGGGCGCAGCCGCTGGCGGACAGCGAGGCGCGCGAGGCGGCGCTGGCGGCCGACACCATCCCGCCCGACGATCTCGCCGCTGGCGACGCGCTCGCCGCGACGACGCGTGTGGCCTGCCTGCTGCCGCTCACCGGGCCCGATCGCGAGGCCGGACAGCGGGCGCTCGCCGCGCTGCGCCTGGCGTTCGCCGGCGACACGCGCGCGCTGATCGTGCGCGACACCGGCAGCGAGCCCGACCTCGCCGCGCGGCTGGTGACGGCGCTCGCCGCCGAGCCGAACGTGATCGCGCTGATCGGGCCGCAGCGCGACGCCGATGCCGCCGCCGTCGCCCCGCTCGCCGAGCGCCTGCAGCTGCCGACGGTTCTCCTCGCGCCCGACGCCGCCCTCACCGGCCCCTACGTCGTGCGCGCCGACGCGCGCAGCGCGCCGCAGGACTTCGCCGCCCGCTTCCGCGGTGAGCACGGCCGCGACCCGGGCACGATCGAAGCCGATGCGTACGCCGCCGGCACGATCGTGCGCGAGGCGATCGCCGCCGGCGCCCGCTCGCGCGGCGCGATCCTCGAGGCGCTGCGCAAGGACACCCGCACCGCGGGATCGTGAGCAGCACGCGGCGCGGCCGCGTGCTTACGGCTTCGCGCCGTCGAAGTACGGCTCGGGATCGATGCCGCGCCACGCGCAGTAGCGGCGCAGGTCGGACTCGGCGGCGCCGAACACCATCGCGAGCACGACGGCGTCATCGAGCAGGCCGGTGAGCGGCACGAAATCGGGCACCGCGTCGATCGGGGCGACCAGATAGGCGAGCGCGCCGAGCAGCGCGCTGACGGTCTTCCAGGGCACGTGCGGATAGCGGCCGCGCGCGAGATCGCGCAGGCAGCGCGCCGTGAGCTCGACCCGCCGGGCGAGCTGGCGCACCTGCGCCGGGCGCGCGCGGCGCAGCAGTGTCGCCATCGCCGTGGCGCGCGCAAGCAACGTCGTCATGGCGTCACCATCGGCAGGGTGCCGGCGGGTGTCAAGGCGCTCGTCCGCGTGGCGATTCACGCAAAGACGCCGAGACGCCGCGCGCAGCCTACTTGTCGCGACTGACGCGGACCGGCATGATCCGCGGTCTCATGACGACCGACCGGGTACTGGTGATGGGCTGTGGCGGGATCGGCGGCACGATTGCCGCGCATCTCGCCGCGCGCGGGCAGGATGTGGCCGTGGTGACGCACAACCAGGCGATCGCCACGGCGATCGCAACACAGGGCTTCGTCGTACGCGACGGCGACGCGGAGCGCCGCGTTCCCGGCCGCGCGACGGCGGTGCTGCCGAACGACGCCGGCGTGTTCGACGTCGTGCTGCTGGCGACGCAGCCGCCGCAGGTCATGGATGCGGCGCGCACCGCCCTGCCCCACCTCGCCGAGAACGGCGTGATGGTCTGCCTGCAGAACGGGCTCTGCGAAACGCACGTCGCAACGGTCGCCGGCCCCGAGCGCGTCTTCGGTGCCATCGTCGTCTGGGGCGCCTCGATGTCGCGCCCCGGCGAGTACGAGCGCACCTCGGCCGGCGGCTTCGTGCTCGGCCGGCTCGACGGCCGGCCGGACGCGCGGTTCGAGCGCGTCGCCACACTGCTGCGCGACATCGGCCCGGTGGAGGTGACGCACAACCTCGCCGGCGCGCGCTGGAGCAAGCTGGCGATCAACTGCGCGATCAGCTCGCTCGGCACGATCGGCGGCGACCGGCTCGGCGAGCTGATGCGGCACCGCTTCGTGCGCCGGCTCGGCCTGGAGGTGATGACCGAGGCGGTGCGCGTCGCGCGCCTCGAGCGCATCCGCCTCGAGAAGGTCTCCGGCACGATCGACCTCAACTGGATCGCGCTGACGCCGCGCGACGTCGCCAGCGCCGGCTCGCCGTCGCTGCTCGCCAAGCACGCGGTGCTGCTGGCGGTCGGCGCGCGCTACCGTCGCATGCGCTCCTCGATGCTCGCCGCGATCGAGCGCGGCCGCGAGCCGGCGGTCGACTTTCTCAACGGCGAGATCGTGCACCGCGCCGCGGCGCACGGCCTCGCGGCGCCGGTCAACCGGCGCGTCCAGCAGCTCGTGCACGCCATCGCGCGCCGCGAGGAGCGACCGAGCCTCGCACTGCTGCGCCGGCTGTTCGACGAGACGCGGACGGTGGCGCACGAGGCTGCGGCTCAGGCGTAAGCGGAAAGCGGAAAGCGCAACGCGCAAAGTCAGAACGCGCGCTTCGCCACCTTCCGCCTCTTTCCGCTCTTCCCTTTCCGCTTTCCCCTTCGCCACTCAGTGCGCCGCGCGGGCGAGTTGATCGGTCGTGCTCTCCAGCCGGTCGCTGAGGATGCGCGTCAGGTTGAGGAAGACCTTCGCGGCGATGCGCGGATGACGGCGCTGCAGGCGCTCGAGGAAGCCGCGGTCGAGCACGAGGTACTCGGTCGGCCGGTCGACGATCACGTCCGCTGACCGCGGCCGTTCGCGCACCAGGCCCATCTCGCCGATCACGTCGCCGCGCCCCATGGTGCGGATCACCGGCTCGCCGGGTCCGTGGCGCACGTCGGCGCCGCCGCTGAGCAGCACGTAGAGCTCGGACTTGCGCTCGCCGCGCCGCGTGATGTGCTCGCCGGGCGCGGCGGCGGCGAGGCGGCCCATCAGCACGACGATCTTCGCCTGGAACGGCCGCAGCCCGGCGAACAGCGGAATCTGCTTTTCGGGCTCCGGCCCGAGCTTCAGGAACAGCAGGTCCCAGATGGTGATGATCGTCGTCGACATGACCAGTGCCGGGGTGATCAGCAGCTCGGCGATCAGGCCGACCGCCACCGTCGCGCTGGCGAGGAAGCCGAAGTGGCGGATCGGCTGGAAGTTCGACAGGCAGGTGATCGCGAAGCCGGCGGTGAGCGCCAGCGCGGAGAAGACGATCGGGCGGCCGACGGTGCGCACGACGTTGAGGATCGCCTGCTGCTGATCGCCGGTGCGGCGCAGCTGGACGTTGAACTCGCTGAAGTAGTGGATCGTGTCGTCGACGGCGATGCCGATCGCGATCACCGCGATCATGCTCGTCGAGATGTTGAGCGTGATTCCCGTCCAGCCCATCAGGCCGAACAGCACGACCACCGGCACGACGTTCGGCACCAGCGACAGCAGGCCGGCACGCAGCGACAGGAAGATCAGCGACATGATGCCGAACAGCATCACCAGCACCTGCCAGAGGCCCGACACCTGGCCGCGCGCGAGGTCGTCGGCGGACTGGTTGAGCAGCACCATGCTGCCGGTGACGCGCGGCTCGAGGCCGCGGCGGAAGCGCGAGCTCGCATACTCCTGGATGCGCTCGACGAGCCGGGACACCTCGGCGGAGCCCGACAGGCGCGTGCGCACGATGATGTTCGCGCGGCCGTAATCGCGCGCCACCACCGGCGCGACGTCGGCCGGATTGAGGAAGAGCGCCAGCTGGTCGACGTCGCCCTGGTTGTCGGGCAGCGTGCGACCGCGTTCGGGGGTGAGCGCGCCGGCCATGATCGCGACGTAGTCGGCGAGGGACAGGCTGCCGTCGACGCCCGGCTGCTCGAGCAGGAACTGCTGCAGGTCGCGCATCGCGGCGAGCGTCTCGAGCTGCAGCATCGAGCCCGGGCCGTCGCCCTCGATCGCCACGTAGAGCGGCTGCGTGCCGCCGAGCGCCGCGGCGATGCGCGCGTTGTCGCGGCGGAAGACGCTCTCCGGGCTGAAGAACTGCAGGTAGTCGGTCTCGACGCGGATGCGCGTCGCGCCCCAGATGCTCGTCGCGCAGAGCAGGATCCCGAACGCGAGCACGATCCAGCGGTGCGCCACCGCCCAGCGGCCGACTGCGCCGACCGCCCGCGCGATGCGGCCGCCCTCCTCGAGGTCGTGCAGGCGGGCGACGTGCCGGTGCGGCAGCAGCAGCAGCGCCGCCGGGATGAAGAACAGCGAGACGGCGAAGATCGCGGTGATGCCGACGACCGAATAGACGCCGAAGTCGCGGATCGCGTGGATCGGATTGAGAATCAGCGTCGCACAGCTCACCACCGTGGTGAGCCAGGCGACGGCGACCGGCAGGCGCACGTGCTGCATCAGCGCCGCGACGACCTGCTCGCGCGTGCGACCGGGGGCGAGCTCGGCGTAGTAGCGGCTCACCACGTGAATCGCGTAGGCGATGCCGATCGCCATGAGCAGCGGCGGCAGGATCAGCGTGCCCATGTTGATGTCGCTGCCGGTGAGCACCATCACCCCGGTCGTCCACACCGAGCCGGCGATCACCGCCGCGAGCGGCAGCAGCACGCCGCGGACGGTGCGGAACTCGCAGATGAGGACGATGATCACCAGCACCAGCGACAGCGGCACGAAGCGCAGCAGGTCCTCCTCCATGAGGCGGGCGCCGTTGACCTTGAGCGTCTGGACCCCGGTGATCGCGAAGCGCTCCGGCGCGTTTTCGGCGGCGACCAGACGGCGCACCTGCCCCTCGAGATCGCGGGCGAGGAATGCGCTGTCGCTGAGCGGCTCGAACAGCACGAGAATGCTCGTCGCGCTGCCGTCGGCGTTGACGATGCTGCCGATGTAGAGCGGGTCGGCGAGGATCTTCGCCTTCAGCGCCGCGGCCGCCTCGGGCGTCTCGGGAAGGGTGCGCAGCACCGGGCCGACGCGCAGCCCGAGCTCGTCGCTCTCGACGCCCTTCACGGTCGTCAGGCTGATCACCTCGCGCACGCCGTCGAGCGCGGCGAGCTGGCGCGAGAGGCGGTCGATCGACGCCAGCAGCTCGGGCGCGAACACGTCGCCGAACACGCCGATGACCGTCGCCTCCTCGCTGCCGAACACCGCCTTGACCGATTCGTAGTAGCGGCGGTTCGGATCGTCCTCGGGCAGCAGGTTCTCGATCGCCGGATCGATGCGGATGCGGGCGGCGAACACGCCGAGCACGGCGGTGATGACGAGCAGGACGGCGAGCGTCGTCCGCGGCGCGCGCAGCGGCAGATCGAGCAGGCGCCGGAACACGTCGGCCTACAGCGTGCCGGCGCGGCTGCGTTCGAGCGCGCTGGCGAACAGCGCTTCGGCCACCTGGTCGAAGCGCGCGAAGCGCGCATCGCGCGTCTGGCCGAGGTGATAGCGATGGAAGATCTGCTGCAGCACGACGGCCATCTTGAAGCGGCCGAAGACCGCGTAATACGGCATCGTCGCGACATCGATGCCGCGGCGCGCGCCGTAGCGCGCCACCGCCTCGCGGCGGGTGAGGAAGCCCGGCACGGTCGACGGCATCGACCCGGCGGTCATCCCCTCGACGACCTCGCCGGGCTCGTTCCACGCCGAGAGCAGCGTGCCGACGTCGGCGAACGGGTCGCCGAGCGTGCACATGTCCCAGTCGAACACCGCGACGGCCCGGCCGGGATCGCCGGCATCGAGCATCATGTTGTCGAGCCGCCAGTCGTTGTGCAGCAGCGTCGCCGGCGGCGACGGCGGCTGCTCGCGCCGCAGCCAGGCGACGAGCTCGTCGACCGCCGTGACGGCGCGCGTGCGGGCGCGCTCGTAGCGCCGCGCCCAGCCCTCGATCTGGCGGGTGAGAAACCCCTCGGGGCGGCCGAGCGTCTCGAGGCCGACGGCGCGCGGGTCGACCTGGTGCAGATCGGCGAGCGCATCGATCAGCACCTCGCTGATGCGCCGGTTCGTCGCCGCATCGGCGCCGCCACCGAACGCCGGCGGGATCGCGAGCCGCACGACGATGCCGCGACGCCGCTCCATGACGAAGAACGGCGCGCCGATCACCGCCGGATCGTCGCAGAAGAGGTGCGCGCGCGGGGCCAGCGGATAGGCGCGGTGCAGGACCGACAGGACGCGGTACTCGCGCGCCATGTCGTGCGAGCCGGGCGCCACCGGACCGAGCGGCGGGCGGCGCAGCACGTAGTCCTGTGCGCCGTAGCGCAGCAGATAGGTGAGGTTCGCATGGCCGCCGCCGAACTGCTCGACAATGAGCGGCACGTCACTGCCGGGCAGGCGGCCGCGCAGGTAGTCCGCCAGCCGCTGGTGGTCGAAGTCCTCGTCGGCGCGGATCGGGATGGTTTCCGGGGGCACGCCGCCCGCCGCCTGCTCGCTCATGGGTCGCTCGACTCGCCTCGGATGACCGCGCACGCTTCGCGCAGTCCCCGCCCGCGGTCAAGCAGGGCGAGGGAACGCAGCAAGGTTGAGCGGACCGCGGGCGTCCTCGCCCGCATGCAGCGCGCCGCCCGTGGCCTGAACGGCTATGGGTAGTCCGGCACCTGGGACCGCGGGCGTCCCGCCCGCGGTCCCAGGATTGCGGGCACAAAAAAACCGCCGGCCCCGGGAGCGCCACGCCCACGCGGCGCCCCCGGGACACGACGGCATGCGCGCCGCCGTTCCGGCGCCCTTACGGGCAGCCGGCCCCCCCAGACGCGCAGTCCGGTGACTTGCCAAGGATGTTGATGCCGGCGACCGCGACGCGCCGCTCGGGCACACCGACGAAGCCGCCCTCGTAAATCTCGATTTCGATGTCCTGGATCGTCTGCGCGACGTCCGAGCATGCCGGCGCGGTGAAATCGATGAAGAACAGGTTGCCTTTGCAGTTCGCATCACCGGCGGCGCTGACCGCACAGGTCATCGTCGAGGTCGCAAACGGCCCGCTGACCACCGTGTTGGCGAGCGGACAGGCGGCGTTGAGATCCGGTCCGTAGAAGACCGTGCCGCTGACCTGCGCCTCGAGGAACGGCGGAATCGCCGGCCCGCCGAGCCGCTGCAGCGCGTTGATGCGCACGTTGCCGAGCTTGCGGTTGGAGACCAGCTTCGGCTGCTTGACGCGCTTGATCAGCGTCGCGCCGCCCTGGAACGTGAAGAACGGATTGCAGGGACCGGTCGTGCAGTAGGCGCGCACCATGCGCATGCGGCTGGTCGCGGTGTTCCGCGTCTGCGCCTCGGCACTCGACACGGCAAAGAGCACGATCGCCGCCGCAGCGACTCCGAACAGCTTGTGCATGATCTCCCCCTCGCTGGTCGGGGCTGGAAGTGCCCCGGACCGCACTGTCCCACAGCCGTTCGTTTTATTTCAAGCCGTTTTGCCGATTTGCCGGCTAATCGTCGCCGTCGACGGCGTCGGAGGAATTGCTGTCCTCCTGGGTCGTGTCGTCGATCTCCGGCAGGCCCTGGGCGCCGCCGTCCATGCTCCAGAAGGCGGCCTCGCAGGCGCACAGCGCCGCGCGCGGGCTCAGCTCGGGCACCTTGAGGAAGCTGCCCGCGCCGTCGAGATCGGCCGCCAGCTGGCGGCAGCGGGCCACGTCGCGAATCTGCTCGTTCTTCGCCACGATCGCCTTCTCGTACGCCTTCCAGCACGCCGGGCTCATGCCGGCACACATCGCCGGACTGCACGCCTCGCCGCGCGCCACGCCCGCCGCACCGACCAGCCCGACGGCCAGCAGCACCATTCCCGTAATGATCCGTCGCATCCGCATCGCCCGCCTTTCCCGGCCCGCGTCAGGCGGGCCGCGCGCTGACTAGCGCATCGCGGCGCGGCGCGGAAGGGCTGGCGCCGGCGCGCCGGACGGTCGACAATGCGCCTGCCGCGCGTGCCGCACGCCCGCCCGGCGATCAGGCATGCGGATCATCGTCACCAACGACGACGGCATCGACGCCCCCGGGCTCGCGGCGCTCGTCGCGGTCGCCGCCACGTTCGGCGAAGTCGTCGTGGTCGCCCCGGCGAGCCCGCAGTCGGGCGTCGGCCACCAGCTGACCACGGATGTGCCGATCCACGTCGACACCATTGCCGCCGGCCGCCACCGCGTGCTCGGCACGCCGGTCGATTGCACGCGCCTGGCACTGACCGAGCTCGCGGCCGATGCCGACTGGCTGCTCTCCGGCGTGAACTACGGCGGCAATCTCGGCGCCGACATCTACACCTCCGGCACCGTCGCTGCGGCGCGCGAGGCGGCGCTGCTCGGCCGCCCGGCGATCGCGATCTCGCACTATCTCGGCCGCAACCGCCACATCGACTGGGCACTCGCCCGCCGGCGCCTCGCGCCGGTGCTCGCGCAGCTGCTCGCCCGGCCGCTCGCCGCCGGCCACTTCTGGAACGTCAACCTGCCGCATCCCGAGCACGATGCGGTCGAGCTGCCGCTGGCATTCTGCCGGCTCGATACGCGGCCGCTCGGCGTCCGCTACCGGCGCGAACCGAACGCCTACGTCTACGTCGGCGACTACCACACCCGCCCGCGCCAGGCGGAGCGCGACGTCGACGTCTGCATGAGCGGCCGCGTCGCGGTGACGAAGGTGACGCTGGAGATCGCGGCGGATTGAGCGGGTCGCGTCCGTGGCGCGAGCCGCGCACGGAGCGAAGGGCGACGGACGGTCCCGCCGGTTCCGCGGGCGCACACGCCGTCGGCGCGGCGTGTCAGCGGCGCCGATGCCGGCGCGGCCCTGGAGCCGCGCCGGCATCGATCGACTCACTCTTCGGCGAAGCGGAAGGCGTTGACCACCGCGCCGACCGGCGGCTGGTGGGCGGGGCCCGGGGCGGCGAGGCGCCCGCCCGACCCCGGCGTGCCGAAGTTCTCACAGTCGAACGGCTCGCCGGTCACCGTCAGAATCAGCGGCTCGCCGCCCTTGTCCGCCGTCGCGTTCGTGGTCGTGAACGGGAACGGCTGCGTCACCTCGTACGTGACCTCCGTGCACGGCAGCAGGTACTGCGGATCGCTCTGCAGCAGGATCGCGATGCGGGTCGGGATGATCAGCTCGCCGTTGCCGGGGCCGGCGGGATCACCGAGACCGGTCTCGATCTCGAACGGAATGCCGGTGTCGTCGCGCTCCTGGAAGCCGTAGGTGTCGTACGCCGTGCCGCCGTCGCAGTCGATGCTGCCGGCCGATTCCGCGGCGAGCAGTTGGAAGCACAGTTTCCGCCCGTCGACGATCTCGAACGTCATCGTGACGTCTTCCTTGAGGCGCAGTGCGGCGATGCCGTTCGCGTCCGGTTCGCCGAGCACCAGCGTCAGCGGCGCGGAGTCGATGTCGACCGCCGCATTGCCCGGCCCGAGGATGTTGTTGAACACGCCGCTGCCGCTTTCGCTCGGCGGCGCGGCAATGTTGGTCGGTTGCGCGATGACGAACACCCGCTCGGTGCCCCCCGGCGGCTCGCCGTTGCAGCTGCCGAGCGCGTTGTTGACGGCGGTGATGAGCTCGTTGATGCCGACGCTCGAGTTCCCGTCGATGTCGTACGACGGACATTCCGACAGCTCGGCGCTGCCGAGCGCGATGTTGACGCCGATGATCAGCTCGTTGATGGCCACCACACCGTCGTCGTTGCAATCGCCGACGCAGACGTCCTGCGCTGAGGCAATGGAGGCGCTGAACAGCCACGCCGCCGCGAGTGCTACCGGTGCCGCTCGTCTCATGCGAGATTCCTCCCGCGCGCGCTAGTTACAGACCCCGGATCATCTTGCAAGGATCGATCCGCGGTCCGCGCCGCGCACGCTGTCGTGTGGTGTCCGAAAGTGCGAAAGGCCCCGGTGGGCGCCGGGGCCTTCGCGGCGGCAACTTCCCCCTGGCCACAACGGCCAGGGGACCAAACAAAGAAGGAAGAATCACTTCATGGCTAGAAAGCGGTGCACCCTTAGTCAACGTTTTTTTCCGACCGAACGCTGGCCCTTGCGGGCGTAGGGCCAGCGCTTCACCGGCCTGCCGGCGAGCGGGAGGCGTCCGGGAGCGCGGGCGGCCCGCCCGCGGCGGAGCGCACCCGCGATCACCCGGCGCCGCTCAGCGGCGGCGCAGCGCCGGCTTCGGCGGTCGCAGCGCCTGGGCGCTGCGCAGGCGCTGCAGCGCGGCCGGCGCGGCGCGTACGCGGCGCGCGGCCGTCCGGCTGCTTTCCGCCGGCGTGATGACGTCGGTGAGCGTGCCGTCGTAGAAGGCGAAGTCGCACTGCTCGATGGTGAACGGCGAGGTCTGCGGCATGACGCCGAGTGTGGCCCCGCCCTCGCCGAGCGTGATCGTGCCTTCGAGGAGCTGGTCGCCGTCGCAGTCCTCGGCGTCGAGCTGCATGAACCAGCAGATCAGCTCCGCGGTCCCGGCGCCGGTGACCGATGCACCGAGGAACAGTCCGGGTTCAAAGCCGAGCAGCTCGACGATGACGAACTCGCTGTCGCTGCGCCACAGCGCCTCGAGATCGTCGGACCCACAGCTCTGGTTCCAGCGCCCGACGTAGTAGCAGTCCGGCGTGCCGGGGACGGAGTTGTCGTCCTGGAAATCGATCGGACAGCCCTCGGCGGGCGGCGTCGGCGTCGGCACCCCGGCGCAATCGGTGAGCGCGTTGTTCACCGCGACGATGAGGTCATTGATCGTCACCTGCCCATCGCCGCCACAGTCCCCGCAGCACTGCGCTTCCGCCCAGCCCGCCACCAGCAGCGCCGCTCCCAGGATCAGTCCCTTCATGTGACGCCCTCCTTCACCCTCGCTCCAGCGTCCGGTGCGGCGGCCTGCGATGCAAGCCCCTGCGCGGCCGATGCGACCACCCGCCTTCGCCGGCGCGGGGCTGGCGGGCGCCGGTCCCCTCCCGGCACAATGGCGAGTCATGGGAGACCCCGCCATGCGCAAGGCGCTGCTGCTCACCAACGAGTACCCGCCGCACATCTATGGGGGCGCCGGCGTGCACGTCGACTATCTCAGCCGCGAGCTGGCGCGGCTGATCGCGGTCGAGGTGCGCTGCTTCGGCGATCAACGCCAGCAGACGCCGGCGCTCGCGGTGCGCGGCTATGCGCGCGACGACGCGCGCCTCGCCGCCGCGCCGCCCCCCCTGCGCGGCGCGCTCGATGCGCTGCTGCGCTCGGTGGCGTTCACCATCGACCCCGTCGATGCCGACGTCGTGCACTGCCACACGTGGTACACGCACTTCGCCGGCATCGTCGCGCGGCTCATCTACGACCGGCCGCTGGTGATCACGACGCACTCGCTCGAGCCGTCGCGGGCGTGGAAGCGCGATCAGCTCGGCCGCGGCTACGACCTCTCCACATGGGTCGAACGCACGGCGCTCGAAATGGCCGACGCGGTGATCGCCGTCTCGCGCAGCATGAAGGACGACATCGAGCGCCTCTTCGCGGTCGATCCGGCGCGCGTGCACGTGCTCTACAACGGCATCGATCCCGATGAGTATCGCGCCGTGTCCGGGACGGCGGCGCTGGCGCGCTTCGGCATCGACCCGGCGCGTCCGTACGTGCTGTTCGTCGGCCGCATCACGCGTCAGAAAGGCATCCTGCATCTCGTGCGCGCCGTCGAGCACCTGCGCAGCGATGCGCAGGTGGTGCTGTGCGCCGGCGCGCCCGACACGCCGGAGATCGGCGCGGCGATGACGCAGGCGGTCGCCGCGCTGCAGGCGCGCCGACCGGGCGTCATCTGGATTCCGGAGATGGTCGACAAGCCGACGGTCATCGAGCTCTACACGCATGCCGCGGTGTTCTGCTGCCCGTCGATCTACGAGCCGTTCGGCATCATCAACCTCGAGGCGATGGCGTGCGGCACGGCGGTGGTCGCCAGCGCGGTCGGCGGCATCCCCGAGGTCGTCGTGCCGGAGGAGACCGGCCTGCTCGTGCCCTATGCCGCACTCGCCGACGGCGAGCCGCGCGACCCCGACGCCTTCGCGCGCGATCTCGCCGCGGCGCTCGACCGCGTGCTCGGCGACGCGGCGCTGCGCGCGCGGTTCGGCCGCGCCGGACGCGAACGCGTCGAGCGCGCGTTCAGCTGGGCGGCGATCGCCCGGCAGCTCGTCGACCTCTACGAGGCGACGGTCACCGCGACGCGTCGCACAGCGGGTTGATCCGACCGGTGTTTTGTCCGATCATCGATCGTGTCGTCGCCGGGGAGGCGGCGCGCAGGAATCGGCGCGTGGGACCGCGACCAGCACAGACCTGCCCGCTCACGCCGCCGAGCGGCTCGCCGCCGGACCGCCGCGGGCGGAGACGGCGATGACGGGCACGTCACCGGCCGATCCGTTCGGCGCCGCCGCCGCGGCGCCGTCGCGGGTGATCATCGAGGCCGTCGAGCCGGCGGTCGACGGCGGCCGCTTCCCGATCAAGCGCACGGTCGGCGAAACGGTGACGGTCACCGCGACGATCATCACCGACGGCCACGACCGGCTCGCCGCCGTCTGCCGCACGCGCCGCGTCGACGAGCCGACCTGGCACGAGCAGGCGATGGCCGCGGCGCCGAACGATCTGTGGCACGCCGAGCTCGCGATCACCGACCTGTGCGACTACGAGTACGCCGTCGAGGCGTGGCTCGACCGGTTCGCCACCTGGCATGCCGGGCTGATGAAGAAGCTCGCCGCCGCGCAACCGGTCGCGAGCGAGCTGCTCGCCGGCGCCGCGCTGGTGCGCGACGCCGCGGCGCGCGCCGCGGATCCGGACGCCACCTGGCTCGCCGACGCCGCCGCCCGCCTCGCCGGCGGCGATGCCGCGGCGCTCGCCACCGCGACCGATCCGGCACTTGCCGAGCTGATGGGCCGCCACCCCGATCGCGCCGCCGCCGAACGCTCGGCCGTGCGGCGCGTCGCGGTCGACCGCGCCCGCGCGCGGAGCGGTGCCTGGTACGAGTTCTTCCCGCGCTCCGCCGCCGCCGAGCCCGGCCGCCACGGCACGCTCGCCGACGCCGCCGCCCGCCTGCCGTACGTCGCGGCGATGGGATTCGATGTCGTCTACCTGCCGCCGATCCATCCCATCGGCCGCACGCATCGCAAGGGGCCGAACAACACGCCGGCCGCCGGCCCCGACGACCCCGGCAGCCCGTGGGCGATCGGCGCCGCCGAGGGCGGCCACGACGCCGTGCATCCGGCGCTCGGCACGCTCGACGATGTCGACCGGCTCGTGGCGCGTGCCCGCGAGCTCGGCATGGAGATCGCGCTCGATCTCGCGTTCCAGTGCAGCCCCGACCACCCCTACGTGCACGCGCACCCGGAGTGGTTCTACCGCCGCCCCGACGGCAGCATCCAGTACGCCGAGAACCCGCCGAAGCAGTACCAGGACATCTACCCGCTGAACTTCGAGTGCGACGACTGGCGCGCGCTGTGGGCGGAGCTCGAGCGCGTCGTGCTGTTCTGGATCGCGCGCGGCATCCGCATCTTCCGCGTCGACAATCCGCACACCAAGCCGCTGCGCTTCTGGGAGTGGCTGATCGCGCGCGTGCGCGCCCGCCACGCCGACGTGATCTTTCTCGCCGAGGCGTTCACCCGTCCGGCGGTGATGCGCGCGCTCGCCACACGCGGCTTCAACCAGTCGTACACCTACTTCACCTGGCGCAACACCAAGGCCGAGCTGGTCGCGTACTTCACCGAGCTGACGCAGCCGCCGGTCGGCGAGTACATGCGCCCGAACCTGTTCGCCAACACGCCCGACATCCTGCACGAGTTCCTGCAGTTCGGCGGCCGGCCGGCGTTCCAGATCCGGCTGCTGCTCGCCGCGACGCTCGGCGCGACCTACGGCATCTACGGGCCGCCGTTCGAGCTCTGCGTCGGCGCCGCCGTGCCGGGCACCGAGGAGTACCTCGACTCCGAGAAATACCAGGTGCGGCACTGGACGCTCGACGCGCCGGACAGCCTGCGCGAGCTGATCACCGTGCTCAATGGGATCCGGCGCGACCATGTCGCGCTGCAGCACGACCGCGGGCTGACCTTCGTTCCGGTCGACAACGAGGCGCTCATCGCCTACGTGAAACGCAGCCCGGACGGCGAGGAGGTGATCCTCACCGTCGTCAGCCTCGACCCGCACCATGTGCAGAGCGGCTGGGTCGACGTGCCGCTCGCCGACTTCGGGCTCGACGCCGCGCAGCCCTACCAGGCGCACGAGCTGGTGAGCGGCGCGCGTTATCTCTGGCACGGGGCGCGCAACTTCGTGCGCCTCGATCCGCACGCGATCCCGGGACAGATCTTCCGCATCCGGCGGCGGATCCGCACCGAGCGCGATTTCGACTACTTCTTCTGAGCGGGACGCGACGAATCCGCAGATGACGCAGATGACGCAGATGGCGGACAGTCGCTCTCGACCTGCCCGCCGGCAGCCCACGGCCCATTCCCGAGGCGGAACCGCCGTCGCCCGACACGCGGCTTCGCCAGCATCGGTGCGACTGGCATCTGCGCCACCTGCGTAATCGGCGGATGGCCTGGTGAGAGAGGCGGAGAGGCGCGTGGCGAAGCGGGAGAAGCGCGGCACGACGGCGCTCGACGACGAGCCGCTGTGGTACAAGGACGCCATCATCTACCAGCTGCATCCGAAGGCGTTCAGCGACAGCAACGCCGACGGCATCGGCGATTTCCGCGGCCTCACCGAGCGCCTCGACTACCTGCAGGACCTCGGCGTCACGGCGCTGTGGCTGCTGCCGTTCTATCCGTCGCCGCTGCGCGACGACGGCTACGACATCGCCGACTACACCGACGTCCACCCGATCTACGGGTCGCTGCGCGACTTCGAGGTCTTCCTGCGCGAGGCGCACCGGCGCGGCCTGCGCGTCATCACCGAGCTGGTGCTCAACCACACCTCCGACCAGCACCGCTGGTTCCAGCGCGCGCGACGCGCGCCGGCGGGCAGCAGTGCCCGGCAGTACTACGTGTGGAGCGACACGCCGACGCGCTACGCCGACGCGCGCATCATCTTCCGCGACTTCGAACCGTCGAACTGGAGCTGGGATCCGGTCGCCAACGCCTACTACTGGCACCGCTTCTACGCCCACCAGCCGGATCTCAACTTCGATCATCCGCCGGTGCGGCGCGCCATGCTGCAGCTCGTCGACTTCTGGTTCGGCCTCGGCGTCGACGGGCTGCGCCTCGACGCCGTGCCCTACCTCTACGAGCGCGAGGGCACGAACTGCGAGAATCTTCCCGAGACGCACGCGTTCCTCAAGGCGCTGCGCCGGCACGTCGACGAGCGCTTTCCGAACCGCATGCTGCTCGCCGAGGCGAACCAGTGGCCGGAGGATGCCGTCGCCTACTTCGGCAGCGGCGACGAGTGCCACATGGCGTTCCACTTTCCGGTCATGCCGCGCATGTTCATGGCCATCCACATGGAGGACAGCTTCCCGATCATCGACATCCTCGAACAGTCGCCGGCGCTCCCCGACCCCTGCCAGTGGGCGCTCTTCCTGCGCAACCACGACGAGCTGACGCTCGAGATGGTCACCGACGAGGAGCGCGACTACATGTACCGCGTCTACGCCACCGACCCGCAGGCGCGCATCAACCTCGGCATCCGCCGCCGCCTCGCGCCGCTGCTCAACAATCACCGCCGCAAGATCGAGCTGATGAACGGCCTGCTGCTGTCGCTGCCCGGCACGCCCGTCCTCTACTACGGCGACGAGATCGGCATGGGCGACAACATCTACCTCGGCGACCGCAACGGCGTGCGCACGCCGATGCAGTGGAGCGCCGACCGCAACGCCGGCTTCTCGCGCGCCAACCCGCAGCGCCTCTATCTGCCGGTGATCATCGACCCCGAGTACCATCCCGGGGCGCTGAACGTCGAAGCGCAGCAGAACAACGCGCACTCGCTGCTGTGGTGGATGAAGCGGCTCATCGCGCTGCGCAAGCAGCTGCGCGCCTTCGGGCGCGGCTCGCTGACGTTCCTGCACCCCGAGAACCGGCGCGTGCTCGCGTACCTGCGCGAGTACCGCGACGACTGCATCCTCGTCGTCGCCAACCTGTCCCGCTTCGTGCAGTACGCCGAGCTCGACCTGCGCGCGTTCCGCGGCAGCACGCCGGTCGAGCTGTTCGGCAACACCGAGTTCCCGCCGATCGGCTCGCGCCCGTATTTCCTCAGCCTCGGCCCGCACTCGTTCTACTGGTTCGCGCTGCGCCGCGTGCAGCGCACCCGCGCCGCCCGCGCCGCCACGGCGCTGCCGGAGATCGCGTTCTCGGGGGCGTGGAGCGACGCCGACCTGCGCGCCATCGAACGCGCGCTGCCGCCGTTCCTGCTCGGCAGCCGCTGGTTCGGCGGCAAGGCGCGCTCGATCAAGCGCACCGCGATCACCGACACCATCGCGCTCGGCGAGCGCACCGGTACGCCCGCCACCTGTCTCGCGCTCGTCGAGGTGACGTACCACGACGGCGGCGTCGATACGTACCTCCTGCCGCTCGCGTGCGTCTGGGAGGCGGAGGCCGAGACCGCCGGCCCCGGCCGGGCGCGCATCGCGCGGCTCGTCCAGGGGGACCGCCAGGGCGTGCTCCTCGACGGCAGCGGCACGCCGGCGGTGACGCGCACGCTGCTCGAGGCAATCGCGCGCCGCCGCCGGCTCGCCGGCCGGCACGGGCGGCTGGTCGCGCAGCGCACCCGGGCGTTCGCCGAGCTCGGCGGTGCCGAGGGCGCGGCCGAGGGCACGGTGCTGCGCGGCGAGCAGAGCAATACCTCGATCGTCTACGGCGACCGCTTCATCCTCAAGCTCTTCCGCCGCCTCGAGGCCGGCCTGAACCCCGATCTCGAGATCGGCCGCTTTCTCACCGAGAAGGTCGCGTTCCCGCATACGCCGGCGGTCGCCGGGCTGCTCAGCTACGAGCGGCGCGGCACCGGCGGCGCGACCGCGGCGATCCTGCAGGCCTTCGTCCCGAACCAGGGCGACGCGTGGCGCTACACGCTGAGCACCCTGCCCGGCTACTTCGAGCAGGCGCTGATCGCGCCGCCGGCCGGTGACGCGATGCCGGCCGGCATCGCGCAGTGGCTGCACGGCGGCGTACCGGAGGCGGTGCAGCTGCTGATCGGCGGCTATCTGAGCAGCGCGGCACAGCTCGGCGAACGTACCGGCGAGTTCCATCGCGCCCTCGCCTCGCGCGCCGATCTGCCCGACTTCGCCCCCGAGCCGTTCACGGTGCTCTACCAGCGCAGCCTCTACCAGTCGCTGCGCAGCCGCGCGCGACAGACGCTCGCCCTGCTGCGCGATGCGCAGCGCCGCGTGCCCGCCGCCGGGCGCCCGCTCGTGCAGACCGTGCTCGGGCAGGAGGCGGCGATCGACCGCCGCTTCCGCGCCATCGTCGGACACAAGCTGGCGGCGAGCCGCATCCGCTGCCACGGCGACTACCACCTCGGCCAGGTGCTCTACACCGGCAAGGATTTCCTCATCATCGATTTCGAGGGCGAACCGGCGCGCACGCTGAGCGAGCGGCGCATCAAGCGCTCGCCGCTACGCGACGTCGGCGGCATGCTGCGCTCGTTCCACTACGCCGCGTACACCGCGTGGGCCGACCCGAGCGTCGGTGCCGTCGTCCGCCCCGAGGACAAGGACCGCCTCGAGCCGGCGGCCCGCCTCTGGTACCGCGGCGTCGCCGCGACGTTCCTGCAGCACTACGTGCGCGCCGTGGCGGACACCGCCCTGCTGCCGAAGAGCGACGCCGACATCGCGCTGATGCTCGACGTCTACATGCTCGAAAAGGCGCTCTACGAGATCGACTACGAGCTCAACAACCGCCCGCCGTGGGTGCACGTGCCGCTGCGCGGCATCATCGACCTGCTCGAGGGCTTGAAGGAGGGCACGTGACGACCGCGCTGCTCACCGACTTCGATCTGCATCTGCTCGCCGAAGGCTCGCACCTGCGCACCTGGGAGACGCTCGGTGCCCACGTGCTCGAGCACGACGGACGGCGCGGCGTGCGCTTCGCCGTCTGGGCGCCGAACGCGCGCGCCGTGTCGGTGATCGGCGACTTCAACGACTGGGACGCGCGCCGCGATCCGATGACGCTGCGCCCGCAGGCGGGCGTGTGGGAGGCGTTCCTGCCGCACGCCGCGCCCGGCGCGCTCTACAAGTACGCGATCACCTCGGCGGTGAACGACTACCGCGTCGACAAGGCCGACCCGTACGCGTTCTGCAGCGCCGTGCGGCCCGACACCGCCTCGCGCATCTGGGAGCTCGGCGGCTACGAGTGGGGCGACGCCGCGTGGCTCGCCGGCCGCGCGCAGACCGAGGCGCTCGATGCCCCGATGTCGGTCTACGAGGTGCATCTCGGCTCGTGGATGCGCGTTCCCGAGGACGGCAATCGCTGGCTCACCTACCGCGAGCTGGCGTCGAAGCTCGCCGACTACGTCGCCGGCATGGGCTATACGCACGTCGAGCTCCTGCCGGTCAGCGAGCATCCGTTCGACGGCTCGTGGGGCTACCAGACCACCGGCTACTACGCGCCGACCAGCCGCTTCGGCACGCCGCAGGACTTCATGCACCTCGTCGACACCCTGCACCAGCGCGGCATCGGCGTCATCCTCGACTGGGTGCCGGCGCACTTCCCGCGCGACGAGCACGGGCTCGGCTACTTCGACGGCACCCACCTCTACGAGCACGCCGATCCGCGCCAGGGCGCGCATCGCGACTGGGGCACGTTCATCTTCAACTACGGCCGCCGCGAGGTGGCGAATTTCCTGCTCGGCAACGCGCTGTTCTGGCTCGAGCAGTACCACATCGACGGCCTGCGCGTGGATGCCGTCGCGTCGATGCTCTATCTCGACTACTCGCGCGAACCCGGCGACTGGATCCCGAACCGCTACGGCGGGCGCGAGAACCTCGAGGCGATCGATTTCCTGCGCCGCTTCAACGAGCAGGTGTACGCGCAGTTCCCCGGCGTCGTGACCATCGGCGAGGAGTCGACCGCCTGGCCGATGGTGTCGCGGCCGACCTACCTCGGCGGCCTCGGCTTCGGCTTCAAGTGGGACATGGGCTGGATGCACGACACGCTCGACTACGTGCATCACGAGCCGATCCACCGCCGCTTCCACCACAACGCGCTCACCTTCCGCATGCTGTACGCGTTCACCGAGAACTTCGTCCTGCCGCTGTCGCACGACGAGGTCGTGCACGGGAAAGGCTCGCTGCTCGGCAAGATGCCGGGCGACGAGTGGCAGCGCTTCGCGAACCTGCGCCTGCTGCTCGGCTACCAGTTCCTGCAGCCGGGCAAGAAGCTGCTGTTCATGGGCGGCGACATCGCCCAGTGGCGCGAGTGGAACCACGATACGAGCCTCGACTGGCATCTGCTCGAGCACGCCGCGCACGCCGGCGTGCAGCGCTGGGTGCGCGATCTCAACACGCTCTACCGCGCCGAGCCGGCGCTGCACGTCGGCGATTGCCGGGCGGAAGGCTTCGAGTGGATCGACTGCAACGACGCCGAGGCGAGCACGATCACGTTCCTGCGCCGCGGCGGACCGGGCCAGCCGCCTCTCGCCGTCGCCTGCAACTTCACGCCCGTGCCGCGCTCCAATTACCGCTTCGGCGTGCCGCACGGCGGCTTCTGGCAGGAAATCCTCAACGGCGACGCCGCGCTCTACGGCGGCAGCGGACAGGGCAACATCGGCGGCGTCAGCGCCGCGCCGATCCCGCTGCACGGGCGCAGCCATTCGCTGACCATCACCCTGCCGCCGCTGGCGCTGGTGGTCTTCAAGGGCTGAGTCACCGAGGCGCGAAGGCACACGTCCGCCGCGGCACGCCCGTCGGACGGCGGGCGTCCCGTCCGCCGCGCCGGAATGCGGGCACGCCGGCCGGCCGGTGCCGGCGGTTCCCCGTCGCGTGCGCAGGCGATCAGGCTGCGCGCCGGCGCATGAAGGCGAGGAGCGCCACCCCGCTCAGGGCGAGCAGCGTGATCGCCATCGCCGGTCGCGACAGCGGCGGCGCCCCGGCGGCGGTCGAGGCACACGTCCCGGCCTGCCCCGGCAGGTTGCACTGCTGCAGCGGCTGATCGCAGGCCGTATTGCAGCACACGCCGTCGACGCAGAACTGCGACAGGCACTGCTCCGCCGCGGCGCAGCTCGCGCCATCGGGCTGCGGCGTCGCCGTCGCCGTCGGCGTCGCGGTCACCGTCGGCGTCGCGGTCGCGGTGTCCGTCGCCGTCGCCGTCGCCGTCGCCGTCGCCGTTGCCGTGGCCGTTGGCGTCGAGCTGGCGGTCGCGGTCGCCGTGGGCGTCGACGGCGGCGTCGCGGTGTGCGTCGCGGTACCGGTGTGCGTGGCCGTCCCCGTCATCGTCGGCGTCTGCGTCACGGTCGGCGTCGACGTGATCGTCGGCGTGTGCGTGATCGTCGGCGTCTCGGTGATCGTCGGCGTGCGCGTGCCGCAGTGCCCCACGGCGGCGTTGCACACGTTCGGATCGCCGGTGTACTGGAACAGACCGCAGCCGGTAAACCCGGCGCCGGCGCACAACGCTCCGCAGTCGGCCGGAATGTTCGCTCCATCGACGCACCCGTTGGCGCCCGCGCCGCCTGTGCAGCCGACACAGTTGCAGCAGTTCGCCTCGAGCGCCGCTTCGCTGCCGAGCCCGATCACCAGCAGTCCCAGCAGCACCACACCGACGATCGTGCCCCACCCTGCACGCATGCCCATCCTCCCCCAGCGGCGCGTCTCGGATGAATCGACTTGTGATGCAAGTCACCCCCCCGGAGCGCTGCCCTTCATGCGTTGCACCCGGTGCGCCCCCGTTGACTTCATGCAGCACCGTCGATAAGTCTCGGCGTCCACTGACGCGGGGTGGAGCAGTCCGGTAGCTCGTCGGGCTCATAACCCGAAGGTCGGAGGTTCAAATCCTCCCCCCGCAACCACACGAAGGCCCGGTGACCGGATGGTCACCGGGCCTTCGCCGTTCCGGTGCGCTGCCGAACGTCGCGCGTGCGCTCAGCGTCGCGGGCGGGGACCGCGGCGCGAGCGCGGCGGGGCCGCCGGCGCGCCGCGCGGACGACGCGGCCGGAGCGGGGGCGCGGCCTCGCCGTCCTGACGGGTGCGGCCGCGCGGCGGGCGCGGCCGCGGGCTCAACGCGCTGCGCTCGCGTGGTTCATGGGAACGGCCGTCGCGCGCGCGGCGCGGCGCGCCGGGCCGCGCGTCCTCGCGGTCGACGCCGCCGGTGACGCGCCGCGCGCCGGGGCCGCGCGGCCGCTCGTGCGCCGGCGTGTCGGGGCGCGCGCCGCCGCGCGCGGCGCGGTCACGGCGGTCCGGCCGCGGGCGATCGGGCCGGGGGCGATCGGCGTCGTCCGCGCGCCGCCGGCGGCCGGGTCGCGGCGGCGGCGTGCGCGCCACCGAGTCCGGCGACGCATGCCGCAGCTGCTCCACCTCCGGCTCGGTCAGGTGACGCCAGTGGCCGGGCGGCAGCTTGCCGAGGCGCAGCGGGCCGAAGGCGACGCGGACGAGCTTCTCGACCGGCAGGCCGACGCGCTCGCACATGCGGCGCACCTGGCGGTTCTTGCCCTCGGCGAGCGTGATCGCGAGCCACGCCTTGCCGTTGCGCGTCGTAGCGACGTGCACCGTCGCCGGGTTCGTCATGCCGTCGGGCAGGCGCACGCCGCGGGCGAGGGCCTGCAGCTGGGCAGGCTGCGGCTCGCCCTTCACCTTCACCTGGTACGTCTTGCGCACGCCGTAGCGCGGGTGGGTGAGGCGCAGCGCGAGCTCCCCGTCGTTGGTCAGCAGCAGCAGGCCGGCGGAGTGGTAGTCGAGGCGGCCGACCGGAAAGACGCGCTGGCGCACGCCGGTGAGCAGGTCGCGCACCGTCGACCGGCCTTCGGGATCGGCGAGCGTGGTCATCACGCCCACCGGCTTGTGCAGCAGGATGTAGGTCGCCGGCGGCGCCGAGGCGCGCAGCGGTTTGCCGTCAATCGCGATCCGGTCCCGGTGCGGGTTCGCCTTCGTCCCCAGCTCCGTCACCGTGTGCCCGTTCACCGTCACCCGGCCGCTGCGGATCATCGTCTCCGCCGCCCGCCGCGAGCTCACTCCCGCCTGGCTGAGGATCTTCTGCAGTCGCTCGCCACTCGTCGCCGTCGTCGATGGTCGTTTCATCTTCCGGCTCCTCGACCGGACCGATCTCCTTCAGCGCCGGCAGCTGCGTGAGGTCGTTGAGGCCGAACACCTCGAGAAACTCGGGCGTCGTGCCGTACATCAGCGGCCGGCCCACCGCCTCCTTGCGGCCGGCGATCTTGATCAGCTTGCGCGCCAGCAGCGTGGTGATCGCGCTGTCGCAGTCGACGCCGCGCACCGCCTCGATCTCGGCACGCGTCGCCGGCTGCTTGTAGGCGATCACCGCCAGCGTCTCGAGCGCCGCGCGCCCGAGGCGCGCCGGCCGCTCGCGCAGCAGCCCCCGCACCCACTCGGCGTTCTCCGGCGCGCTGCGGAACTGGAAGCCGCCGGCGACGGCGCAGAGCGTGATGCCGCGACCCGGCCGGTTGTACTGCGCCATCAGGCGCTCGACCGCGGCCCGGATCTCCCTGGCGCTCGGGCCCTGCAGCACGTCGACCAGGCGCTTGAGCGCCAGGGGCGTGCCGGCGGCGAACAGCAGGCTCTCGACGATGCCGTCGAGGCGCTCGGCCGCATCGCTCACGTCGATCGCCGTCCGCTCCTCGCCGGGCGTCTCGCCGTCCATATCCGCCGCCATCTCGCCGGCGCCCGCGCCGGCCACCTGCTCCGTCACTGCCTCCACCGCGTCCTCCTCTCCGCCCGGGGCCATCGCCGCGCCCTCACTCCTCGGCCGGCGGCGCCGGCACCGTCTCGCCGTCGTATTCCTCTAGCAGATCGAGCGTCACCGTCCGCACGTCCTCGACGGCCAGCGCGACGACGATCGGCCCGAGGATCTCCTCCTGCACGGCCTCGACGACGTGCTGCTTCATCAGCTCGAGCACGGCGAGGAAGGTGACGATGACGTAGCCGCGCGTCGGCCGCTCGCCGAACAGGCTGTCGAACGTCACCCGGCGCGCGACGGCGAGCGTCTGCAGCAGGCCGTCGATGCGCGCGCGCAGCGAGATCGCCTCGCCCTCGACGTGATGCACGGGATCGGGCTCGGCGCGCTTGAGCACGGCGCGGAACGCCTCGAGCAGCTCCCAGAGCGTCACCTTGATGCGCGGCACGGCATCGGCTTCCGGCGGTACGCCCTCGGCGCTCGGCTCGCGCGCGAACGTGTCGCGGCGCAGCAGCGGCCGCTCGCCGAGCGCCTCGGCGGCCTCGCGATAGCGCTGGTATTCGAGCAGCTGCCGGACGAGGTCGGCGCGCGGATCCTCCTCCTCGGCGTCGGGCTCGGCGGTCGGCAGCAGCATGCGCGACTTGATCAGCGTCAGCGTCGCCGCCATCACCAGATACTCGCCGGCGATGTCGAGGTTGAGGTCGCGCATCAGCTCGATCATCGCCAGGTACTGCTCGGTGATCTGCGCCACCGGCAGCTCGCGGACGTCGACCTCGTTCTTCTTGATCAGGTGCAGCAGCAGGTCGAGCGGCCCCTCGAAGAGGTCGAGCCGCACCCGGTAGCTCGCGAGGCTCTGCCGCGGCGCCGCGACCGCCAGCTCCTGATCGTCGCTCATGTCGTGTGGGGGCGTTGTAGCGTCATGCGGCGCGGGGATTCAATGCGCGCGAGGGT
>CBFGUK010000045.1:0-28125 GCA_965651925.1 uncultured bacterium
TGATCACCCACAACGCCGCGATCGCCGCCATGGGCGACCGCGTCATCCGCCTGCGCAGCGGCCGCATCGTCGAGATCACCGCCAACACCCGCCGCGCCCGGCCCGAGGAATTGTCGTGGTGATTGGCCACCGAGATGGGGAGGACACCGAGTCGATGTTCATCAAATCTCAGCGACAGACATACGCCACTCAGTGTCCTCCCCACCTCCGTGGCCAATCCTCCGGCTGACAGCTGACCGCTGACCGCTCCCGCATGACCGCCCTCAACCGCAAGCTGCTGCGCGATCTCTGGCACATGCGCGGGCAGATGCTCGCCATCGCGCTGGTGGTCGCCTGCGGCGTCGCGGTGTTCGTCAGCACGCGCTCGGCGTACGAGTCGCTGCTGCTCTCGCAGCAGACGTACTACGCCGAGTACCGCTTCGCCGACGTGTTCGCGCACCTCAAGCGCGCGCCGGATGCGCTCGCCCAACGGCTGGCGGCGATCCCCGGCGTCGCCGCGGTGCAGCCGCGCATCGTCTTCGACGTCACCCTCGACGTCCCCGGCCTCGCCGAGCCGGCCACCGGGCGCCTGCAGTCGATCCCCGAGCACCGCGTCCCGATGCTCAACGACCTGCACCTGCGCCGCGGCCGCTGGGTCGAGCCGGGGCGGCGCGACGAGGTGATCGTCAGCGAGGCGTTCGCGAAGGCCAATCGGCTGCGCATCGGCGACCGGCTCGGCGCGATTCTCAACGGCCGCTGGGAGACGCTGCGCATCGTCGGCGAGGCACTGTCGCCGGAGCACATCTACGAGATCCGCGGCAGCGACATCTTCCCCGACAACCGCCGCTACGGCGTGCTGTGGATGAGCCGCGACGCGATGGGGCCGGCGTTCGACATGGACGGCGCGTTCAACGACGTCGCGCTGGCGCTGGCGCCCGGCGCGAGCGAGGCCGAGGTGCTGGCGCGGGTCGACGACCTCCTCGAGCGCTACGGCGGCCTCGGCGCCGTCGGCCGCCGCGACTGGATCTCGCACCGCTTCATCTCCGACGAGATCGCGCAGAACCGCATCTTCGGCACCGTGCTGCCGGCGATCTTCCTCGGCGTCGCCGCGTTCCTGCTCAACATCGTCCTGTCGCGCCTGATCGCCACGCAGCGCGATCAGATCGCGGTGCTCAAGGCCTTCGGCTACCCGCACGCGCGGATCGCCTGGCATTACATCGAGTTCGCGCTCGTCGCGGTCGGTGCGGGCAGCCTCGGCGGGGTGGCCGGCGGGCTGTGGCTCGGTGCGGCGGTGAACCGCATGTACGTCGAGTTCTACCGCTTCCCGGTGCTGCGCTTCGTCGCCGGGCCGGAGGACATCGGCCTGGCGATCGCGATCGCCGGCGGCGCGGCGCTGCTCGGCGCGCTCGGCGCGGCGCGTCGCGCGCTGGCGCTGCCGCCGGCCGAGGCGATGCGCCCCGAGCCGCCGCCGAACTTCCACGCCGGCCCGCTCGAGCACGCGCATCTGCGCGACCGCCTGCCGGCCCCGGCGCGCATGATCCTGCGCAACCTGCTGCGCCGCCCGGCGCGCGCCGGCGCGGCGCTCCTCGGCATGGCGATGGCGGTCGCGATCCTCATCGTCGGGCGCTACTTCGTCGACGCGATCAACCACCTCGCCGACGTGCAGTTCCGGCTCGTGCAGCGCGACGACGTGACGCTCGCGTTCCACGAACCGCTGCCGGCGCGCGTGCGCTACGAGCTCGGCCAGCTGCCCGGCGTGTGGCGCGTCGAGCCGTTCCGCGCCGTGCCGGCGCGCCTGCGCGTCGGCCACCGCGTGCGCCGCGTCGGCCTGACCGGCCTCGATCCCGGCAGCGAGCTGCACCGGCTGATCGACACCCGGCTGCGCGCTGTCGAGGTGCCGCCCGACGGCGTGCTGCTGACCAGCGCCCTGGCGCGGCTGCTCGCGGTGTCGCCCGGCGAAGAGGTCACCGTCGAGGTCCTCGAAGGCCGGCGCCCGGTGCGCCGCGTGCGCGTCGCCGGCCTGGTCGACGAGCTGATCGGGCTCAACGCCTACATGAACCGCGACGCGCTGCACCGCCTGCTGCGCGAGGGCCCGGCGCTGTCCGGCGCGTTCCTCGCCGTCGAGCCCACCGCCGCCGACGCGCTCTACCGCGAGCTCAAGCGGCTGCCCGCCGTCTCCGGGGTGGCGATCCGCGAGGTGGCGCTGCAGAGTTTCGAGGACACGCTGGCGCAGAGCATGGGCATCTTCATCTGGGTGATCGTCGGCTTCGCCTGCGTCGTCGCGGTGGCGATCGTCTACAACGCGGCGCGCATTGCGCTCTCCGAACGCGGCCGCGAGCTGGCGAGCCTGCGCGTGCTCGGCTTCACGCGCCGCGAGGTCGCGGTGCTGCTGCTCGGCGAGCAGGCGATCCTCACCCTGCTGGCCGTTCCGCTCGGCTTCTGGATCGGCTATCGGCTCGCGATGGCGATCGGCGGCCGCTACCAGTGGGAGCTGTTCCGCATGCCGCTCATCGTCACCACCGAGACGTATGGCTTCGCGTTCCTCGTGCTGATCGGTGCCGCGCTCGGGTCCGCCGTGCTCGTGCGGCGCCGCCTCGACCGCCTCGATCTCGTCGAGGTCCTGAAGACGCGCGAGTGACGGATCGAATGAGGGACGCGTGACGCGACGGCGGGTGCTCGGCTTCGCGGCCGCGGCGGCGATCGCCGGGCTGCTCTTCCTCGTCTTCCGGCCGTCGCCGGTGCACGTCGAGACCGGCACGGTGGCGCGCGGGCGGCTGCTGGTGACCGTCGACGAGGAGGGCGAGACGCGCGTGCGCGACCGCTTCGTCGTCGCGGCGCCGATCGCCGGGCGCGTCGCGCGCCTCGTGCTCGAGGCCGGCGACGCCGTGCGGCAGGGCGAGGTCATCGCGCGCATGCATCCGCTGCCGCTCGATCCGCGTTCGCGCGCCGAAGCCGAGGCGCGCCTCGAGGCGGCGCAGGCCGCGGTGCGCGAAGCCGACGCGCGCGTCGCCCAGGCGCAGGCCGCGCACGAGCAGGCGGCACGCAGCGCGGCGCGGTCCCGGCAGCTCGGCCGCTCGGGCACGATCGCCGACGAGGAGCTCGAGCAGGCGGTGCTGCTCGAAACCGCGCGGGCGCGCGAGCGCGAGGCGGCGCAGTTCGCGGCGCGCGCCGCGGCCTACAATCTCGAAGCGGCGCGCGCGGCGCTGCTGGCGCCGGGCGGCGGCGGCTCACAGGCGCTGGTCGCGGCGTGCGAGTCCGGCGAGCCGGGCTGCGTCGAGCTGCGCTCGCCGGTCGATGGCCAGGTGCTGCGCGTGCCCGAGAAGAGCGAGCGCGTCGTGACGGCGGGGACGCCGCTGCTCGAGCTCGGCGATCCCGCCGCGCTCGAGGTGGTGGTCGACGTGCTGTCGACCGACGCCGTCAAGGTGCGCCCCGGCGCGGCGATGCTCATCGAGGAGTGGGGCGGCGCGCAGCCGCTGCAGGCAACGGTGCGGCGCGTCGAGCCGGCGGGCTTCACGAAGCTGTCGGCGCTCGGCGTCGAGGAGCAGCGCGTCAACATCGTCGGCGACTTCGCCGGTACCCACGACGGCCTCGGTGACGCCTATCGCATCGAGGCGCGCATCGTCGTCGACGAGGCCGCCGACGCGCTGCTCGTGCCGTCGAGCGCCCTCTTCCGCCGCGGCGGCCAGTGGCACGTGTTCACCGTCGCCGGCGAGCGCGCGGCGCTGCGCGCCGTCGAGATCGGCCGCAGCAACCCGCGCCACGCCGAGGTGCTCTCCGGCCTCGCCGAGGGCGACACCGTCATCCTCCATCCCAGCGACCAGGTCGCCGACGGCGTGCGCATCGAAGCGCTGGGGTAGCGCCATCGACGGCACGGAGCGCTCTGGAGGGCGCCGCTCCGTCGGCGCCTGTTGGATCAGGCGACGCGCGCCCTATCCCAGGACGCGGCTACACTGGTTCGTTCTCGGAACGGGCGATCGTTGATATGCCAGGCGGCCGTCGGGTTCGTTTGGTGAGAGCGGTGCGCGCCCGATCCAACAGGCGCCGAGGGACCGGCGCCCTCCAGAATGCGTGTCGGGAGCGTCGCACAGGCACGCCTCACGAACGCAGGCTCAGGATGTGCCCCTCTGCGGGATCGACGCGGCCGTCGAGCATGGCGCGGTAGACCGACTCGACGGCGGCCGGGCCGCGGCCGGTGATGATGCGCAGCCAGGTCGTCGAGGCCGAGAAGCGCTGCATCGCCGCGGCGATCCGCTGCCAGAGCTCCGCGGCGCCCCAGTCCGCGATGCGCTGGTCGACGCGCGCCGGGGCGAAGAAGAACACCGGCGCCGGGCCCGGCAGCGACGCGGGGGCGGTCATCCGCTCCCAGTGCGTCACGCCGACCTGCGCGCTGTGCTGCAGCCGGTCGCCGAAGTGGCCGTGCACGCGCGCGAGCAGCGCGCCGTTGCCGGCGAAATCGACCGCGACGATCGGCGCCTCCGGCGTTAGCGATTCGACGGCCTCGTACGGCAGGACGGTGGTGTAATAGCCGGTGCGCTCGACGAACGGGACGTTCGCCGCCGAGGTCAGCCCGATCACCTCGCAGCCGCCGCGCGCCGACAGCAGGAACGCGAGGCCGAGCGCGGTCTTCGACGACGCGCTGGTCAGCAGGATGCGCCGTGCCCCGAACGCATCGGTCTCGGCGAGGAGGTCGTCGAGCAGGAACGCCGTCGCGAACAGCGGCCGGAAGAGCGCGTAGCGGGGCTCGTCGGCGCGGGGGACGCCGGCGGCCGCCGTGCGCGTGTACTGGTTGTAGACCGGCGGCAGGGCGGCGCGGTGCGGCGCGGCGTCGACGAACGCGTCGTCGGTGACGCGCGCCGCATCGAGCACGACGTGCGTCGACATCGGGAGATAGCCGTAGATGCGCTCGCCGACCGGCAGCGCGGCGCAGCGCGACGCGAGCACGTCGCCGAACCCCCACACCGGTATGCGGCCGCGGCCGGGCGGCGCGGGGAAGAAATTCCAGTAGCCGATCATGTCGGCGACGGCCGCGTAGGTGACGTTGTTCGCGGTGAACGCGAAGTGGTCGATGCCGATCAACACCTGATCGGGCTGCAGCGGCGTCTCGGCCGACTGTTGTCCCGCCTCGGTCGCGCAGTCGCGCAGGTCCGAGCGGTTGACCAGGAAGTCGAGGCTGGTGGTCATGCGATCCTCCCTGCGGCGAGGCTGGAAGCCGGCGCGAGGCAGTCTGCACACCTGCGGCGCGCGCGCCAGCGGGCCGCGATCAGCGACGCGAGGCCGCGGCACTCGGGAGCTCGCCGATGCGCGCCAGCCAGCGCACGAGGTTCGGATAGCGCTGCGTCGGCAGCGGCATGCCGAGCGCCGGCAGGAGCTCGAGGCGCGTGCACCAGGCGGCGTCGGCCATCGTGAAGCCGTCGCCGACCAGGAACTCGCGGCTGCCGACGAGGCGGCGTTCGAGCACGTCGAGCTTCTTCGCAACGCTGCCGCGTGCCAGCTCCTCGCTGCTGTCGGCGCGCGGCCGGCCGGCGAGCACCTCGCGCAGCCAGCGGCGGTCCGACGGGGACACGCCGTCGGCGACGCTGCGCTCGACGTCGGCCTCGGTGATGCCCTGCGCGTGCAGCGCGGGGCGCACGATCGACAGCCAGAACAGCGGCCGCAGCTCCTGGTCCGTGCCGGCCTCGAGCGCCAGCCACATGCGCACCTGCGCGAGCTGGTACGCGTCGGTCGGGAAGAACGGCACGCCGGGATAGATCGCATCGAGGTACTCGGCGATCACCTGCGAGTCGCCGAGCACACGCTCGCCGTGGCGCAGCGCCGGAATCGCGCCGTCGGGATTGATGGCAAGGAACTCCGGCGCGCGATGCGCGAGCCGGGCGAGGTCGACGTCGACGGTGGTCCAGCGCAGCCCCTTGTCGGACAGCAGCCAGCGGATGCGCCGCGCGTGCGGCGACGCGGCATAGTCATAGAGCGTCAGCGGCTGCGCGCGCTCCTCCGCCGTCGCGGCACGCAGCGGCCGGCGCGGCGTGTCGGCCGGCGCGATGCGGCCCGGTGCCGGCGGGCGGATCGCCGGCCGGTCGTTCGCCGTCGAACGCGGCGCGGCCGGCAGCGCGCGGCGTGCGGCGCGGCGCAGGAAGACGAGGCGCAGGCGGTCGCTCAACGTCTGTCGCTCGCCGCCGGCGCGCAAGCGCGCCAGCGCCGGCAGCACGTCCGTGCGCGCCAGCCCCTCGAGGGTGCGGTCGCCGGGGGACAGCGTCTGCGCGAACGACGCGTGTCCGCCCAGGCGCTCCATCCAGCGGCTGACGTGCGGATGCCGGTCGGCGGCGATCGGCATGCCGACGTACGGATACATCGCGATGCGCGGGTAGACGGCGATGTCGGCCGGCGTGAGGCGCTCGCCGACGAGGTACGCGCGCGTCGCGAGATGCTTCTCGAGGCGGTCGAGCCAGGCGATCAGGCGCGCTTCGGCGTCCGCTTCCTCTTCCGGCGTCAGGACCGCGAGCGTCCAGACGCGTTCCGCCCAGGCGAGGTCGGCGGGATCGCGCGTCGAGCGGCGCGCGATGGCGAGCGTCTCGTCGAGCGTGCGCGTCAGGTGCACGAGCGGCCCCATGAGCCGCTGATGGAACAGCGGCTGGTAATCCCTCGCCATCGCCAGCTCGGACGCCTGCCACATGCGCACCTGCGCGAGCTCCCACGGATCGTCGGGATAGAGCGGCCGGTCGGGGAACGCGTCGTCGAGGTAGGCGGTGATGACGTTCGACTCGTGGATGACGCGCGTTCCGTGGGCGAGTGCCGGCACGGTGCCGTTGGCGTTGATCGCGAGATACGCGGGACTGCGCTGCTCGAGGCGCGAGAGGTCGAGAAGCTCCTGCTCCCACGCGAGCCCCTTCTCGAGCAGCGTGATGCGCACGCGCCGCGCGCACGGCGAGCCGTCGGCGTCGTACAGGAGCAGCCCGTGCGGATTGTCGGCATCGGCTGCTCCGCGTTTCCGCGTCTGAGGGGCCGTCATGAGTACAGCAGCACGTCAGCCCGCTCGTCTGCCCACGACGCTTCGTCGGGCGCGGCGAGGGCGTCGAGATCGGCGGGCGTCGCGGCGGGGTCGTCGACCCACTCGCGCAGCTCCGGTCCGCCGTTGATCAGGTCGATCGCCAGGCGGTCATGCTCGTACTCGTACGGGAAGTCGCGCCACAGCGGGTAGTCGGGGCGCTGCGCGCGCAGGGCCTTGAACGCGAGCGCGATGAGCCGCCACGGGCGGAAGCGCGCGTGGTCGTAGTGCGGATCATCGACATGCACCTGGAAGCCGGCGCACAGCTGGCCGACGTGCTTGTGGAACGTCGGCTCGAACCAGCACGGCCGCAGGCGGCAGCCGGCGAGCCACTCCGGCGCCAGGGCGTGCATGCGGTCGAGCAGCGCGGTGATGTCGAGATCCGGCGCGCCGAGCCCCTCGAGCGGCCGTGTCGTGCCGCGCCCTTCGGAGAGCGTCGTGCCCTCGAGCATCACCGTGCCGGGGAAGCAGCGCGCCATCGACAGATTCGGCGCGTTCGGGCTCGGGTTCACCCAGGTGCGCGCGCCGAGCGGCCAGCCCCAGCCGGGCGCGCGCCCGGGCTCCCAGCCGCGCAGCGCCACGACCTCGCAGGCGACGTCGAGCCGCAGGTGGCGCACGAACCAGCGCGCCAGCTCGCCGAGCGTCAGGCCGTGGCGCATCGGCAGCGGGCCGGCGCCGACGAAGCTCTCCCAGCCGTCGCGCAGCCGCGGGCCCTCGATCGGCCGGCCGATGGGGTTCGGGCGGTCGAGCACCCACACCGCCTTGCGGTGCGTGGCGGCGGCCTCGAGCACGTAGCGCAGCGTCGTGACGAACGTGTAGATGCGCGTGCCGACGTCCTGCAGGTCGACGAGCAGGACGTCACAGGTGTCGAGCATCGCCGGCGTCGGCCGGCGCACGGTGCCGTAGAGGCTGAACACGGGAATGCCGTGCACCGGGTCGGTGAAGTCCGGCGACTCGATCATGTTGTCCTGCTTGTCGCCGCGCAGCCCGTGCTGCGGGCCGAACGCGGCGGTGACGCGCAGGTCGCCGCACGCGGCGAGCGCGTCGAGCGCGTGCGTCAGGTCGCGCGTCACCGACGCGGGGTGCGCGACCAGGCCGAGCCGGCGGCCGGCGAGCGGTGCGCGCAGCGCCGGCTCGGCGAGCAGGCGATCGAGGCCGAATTCCATCGGCGCGAGCTAGCACTCGCCGGCCGGGGGCTCCAGCCGCAGCGCGAACGCGTCGGCGTGATGGAAGTCCGGCGGCCCGGGCGGATGGCGCAGCGCCCAGTAGCCGCGCGTGCCGTCGCGCAGCTCGATCACCGCGGCGCAGCCGAGGCGCAGCGGCAGGCGCCGATGGGCCGGCGACAGCGGCGCCAGTGCGATCGTCGCATCGAGCTCGAGGCGGTTGCCCGCTGGGCGCCACACCGCCTGCGGCGCCGGCGGGGTCGGCGCCGCGGCGTCGCGCTGGCGATAGGCGGTGAACGTGTAGGCCGCCCACTGGCCCGACGGCGAGAAGTTGAACTCGTGGTAGCCGGGCGCGCCGTCGGTCGCGACGAACACCTCGAAGCAGGTGTGCTGCCAGAGCCCGTCGGCGAACGCCGGCGGTGCCGGCGGCGGCACGACGATCTCGTCGAGATCGCCGGTGAGGCGGAAAGCGACGTGCAGCGCCGCGTCGCGGCGGGCGGTGACGCTGAAGCGCGTGACGGCGCGGCACGGGGTCTGCGGGTGGCAGCGGGGCGAGAGCGGATCCATGCGCGCGCCGGGTATACGCCGGCCCCCTCGGTCGTGAAAGCGTGGAACGGCCGCGAAGGCGCGGAGAGCGCGAAGCCCGGAAGAGAGTGGTGACGCGCAGTCGCGCCGCGGCCGTGCTACGCTGGGCGCCTACGACGGGTGCCCCGGGCAGGCCCCGGACGATCCTTGCAGGGAGCGACGACGTGAGTACGCGCAAGAAACTTGCGATTCTGGTCGGCGGCGGTCCGGCGCCGGGCATCAACAGCGTCATCGGGGCGGCGACGATCCGCTGCGTGCTCGAAGGCGTCGATGTGCTCGGCGTCGAGGACGGCTTCGAGTGGGTGATGCACGGCAACGTCGATCACATCCGCCCGCTCGACATCGACTCGGTCAGCCGCATCCACTTCCGCGGCGGCTCGTTCATCGGCATCTCGCGCGCCAACCCGACCACCGATCCGCAGTACCTCGAGAACACCGTGATCTCGCTGCTGCGCCTCAACGTTTCGCAGCTGATCACCATCGGCGGCGACGACACCGCGTTCTCGGCGATGAAGCTCGAGGAGAAGTCCGCCGGCCGCATCCGCGTCGTGCACGTGCCGAAGACGATCGACAACGACCTCGACCTGCCGGCGAACATCGACACGTTCGGCTACCAGACCGCGCGCCACATCGGCGCCGAGATCATCAAGAACCTGATGGTCGACGCGCACACGACCTCGCGCTGGTATTTCGTCATCACCATGGGCCGCAAGGCCGGCCACCTCGCGCTCGGCATGGGCAAGGCGGCGGGCGCGACGCTGACGCTGATCCCCGAGGAGTTCGGCCGCACGAACATTCCGTTCCGGATGATCGTCGACACGCTGGTCGGCGCGATCATCAAGCGCCTCAGCCTCGGCCAGCGCCACGGCGTGGCGGTGATCGCCGAGGGCGTCGTCGAGGGCATCCGTCCCGAGGACATGGCGCAGCTCGAGGACGTCGAGCGCGACGCGCACGGCAACCTGCGCATCGCCGAGGTCGACATCGGCGAGATCCTCAAGCGCGCCGTGCTCGCGCGGCTGAAGCAGTTCAAGCTCAAGCCGACGATCGCCGCCAAGAACATCGGCTACGAGCTGCGCTGCGCCGATCCGGTGCCGTTCGACATGGAGTACACGCGCGACCTCGGCTACTGCGCGGCGAAGTACCTGCTCGCCGGCGGTCACGCGGCGATGGTGTCGATGCAGGGCGGCAACTTCGTGCCCATCCCGTTCGCGCAGATGCTCGACCCGGCGACCGGCAAGACCAGGGTGCGCTTCGTCGACATCCACTCGGCGCGCTACGCGATCGCACGCCGCTACATGATTCGCCTGCGCCGCGACGACTTCGAGGATCCGCACGAGCTCGCGAAGTTCGCCGCCACCGCCGGCCTGACGCTCGGCGAGTTCCGCGAGCAGTTCGAGTCGCTCGTCGCCAGCGAGCCGCCGCCGCTGCAGATCGAGCCGGCGGAAGAAGCGGCGGCCGGTTGAATGGAGCAGGGTATCAGGCTGCTAGGCTGTTAGGGGCCGGAGGTCGGTGCTCGAATCTGGCCGGCATCGAGTACGGACGTCCGGCCCCTAACAGCCTAACAGCCAACAGCCTGACAGCCTGACCGTTACCCGCGGGTACGCACTGCTCAATCTTCGCGCGCCGCCCGCGCGCACCACATCCCCGCCCGCATTGGCATTCCCATCCCTGTCGTTCTAGAGCGACGCGCGGAGGAGCGATCGGATGGGACGCGCACACTGGACGGGACTGCTCGGCGCGCTGCTGCTCGTGGCCGGCTGTGAGGGGGAGCATCAGGGGCCGGGCACGGTGACGCAGACCGCGGTGCCGGCCGAGGTGGTCGCGGCGCGCGTCGCGACGCAGCAGCAGGCAAGCGCGCAGCTCGCGCCCGGCACGGCCGCGGACAAGCAGATCCTGTTCGGCGATCTGCACGTGCACACGACGTTCTCGCCCGACGCGTTCATGATGAGCCTGCCGTTCCTCAACGGCGAGGGCGCGCATCCGCCGGCCGACGCCTGCGACTTCGCGCGCTTCTGCTCGGATCTCGACTTCTGGAGCATCAACGATCACGCCGAGGGCGTCTCGCCGCAGCATTGGCAGGAGACGAAGGAGGCGATCCGGCAGTGCAACGCGGTGGCCGGCGACCCGCAGAACCCCGATGTCGTCGCCTTCATCGGCTGGGAATGGACACAGGTCGGCCAGACGCCGGCCGACCACTACGGACACAAGAACGTCATCTTCAAGGACCTCGGCGACGACCAGGTGCCGACGCGGCCGATCAGCGCGCTCAGCCCGCAGCTCGTCGGCGCGCTGCGCACCCCGCCGCCGCTGTGGCAGCGGCTGCAGATGCCGATCTTCGATTTCGCCAACCGGCAGCGCTACTTCGACTTCGCCGCCTATCAGGAGGAGTTGCGCGTCACGCCGATGTGCGCCGAGGGCGTGCACGTGCGCGAGCTGCCGGCCGACTGCCACGAGTCGGCGCAGACGCCGGCGGCGCTGTACGAGAAGCTCACGCAGTGGGGCTTCGACACCATCGTCATCCCGCACGGCACGACCTGGGGCCTCTACACCCCGCCGGGCAGCGCCTGGGACAAGCAGCTCGTCGGCGCGATGCACGACCCCGACAAGCAGACGCTGATCGAGGTCTACTCCGGGCACGGCAACTCGGAGGAGTACCGCGCCTGGCACGAGGTGGTGTTCGATGCGAACGGTGAGCCGACCTGTCCGGCGCCGACCGCCGAGTACGTGCCGTGCTGCTGGCAGGCGGGCGAGATCATCCGCAGCCGCTGCGAGGACACGCCGGCCGACGAGTGCGAGGAGCGCGTCGCCACCGCGCGCGTGAACTACCTCAAGGCCGGCGCCGCCGGGCGCCTCACCGTGCCGGGCAGCACGCTCGAGGAATGGAAGGACTGCGGCCAGTGCCGCGACTGCTTCAACCCGACGTTCAACCTGCGGCCGCTGAGCTCGGCGCAGTACATCGCCGCCATCGGCAACTTCGATGATCCCAACGCCGCGCCGCGCCGCTTCCGCTTCGGCTTCATCGCCTCGAGCGACAACCACACCGCGCGGCCGGGCACCGGCTACAAGGAGTACGGCCGGCACGGCATGACCGAGGCGGCGGGGCCGAAGGACGACACCTGGGGACGCCGCGTGTTCGGCGGGCCGGAGGATCCGACCGAGGAGTCGCGGTTCTTCGACCCCAACGAGCCGCGCGGATTCCAGGGCTTCCAGCTCGTCGACCTCGAGCGCCAGGCGTCGTTCTTCATGACCGGCGGGCTGGTCGCCGTGCACAGCGCCGGCCGCAGCCGCGACGCGATCTGGAGCGCGCTCAAGCAGCGCGAAGTCTACGGCACCAGCGGCGACCGCATCCTGCTGTGGTTCGACCTCCTCAACGGCCCGGCCGGCGAGACGCCGATGGGCGCCGAGGTGCGCATGAGCGAGACGCCGCGCTTCCGCGTGCGCGCCGCCGGCGCGTTCAAGCAGCTGCCCGGCTGCCCCGACTACGCGACCAAGGCCCTGGCACCCGAGCGCCTCGAGCACCTGTGCCGCGGCGAGTGCTACAACCCGAGCGACGAGCGCCGGATGATCACCCGCATCGAGGTGGTGCGCATCCGCCCGCAGCGCGCCAGGGGCGAGGCGGTCGCGGACCTCATCGAGGACCCGTGGCGGCGCTTCGAATGCCCGGCCGATCCGGCCGGGTGCGTGGTCGAGTTCGACGACCCCGACTTCAGGGTCGCGAACCGCGAGGTGCTGTATTACGTCCGCGCCATCCAGGAGCCGACGCCCGCCGTCAACGCCGGCGGCCTGCGTTGCACCTACGACGCCAGCGGCAACTGCGTGCAGGTCAACGCCTGCTACGGCGACTTCCGCACGCCGTGGGACGACGACTGCCTGTCGATGAACGAAGAGCGCGCGTGGTCGTCGCCGATTTACGTGGATGTGGCGGGGTGAAGGAGTCGCGGTTCGCGGGGGCCCGCGCCGATCACCCCCTCCGACCCGTAACAGCCTCCGCCCTCAGCTCTTCAGCTTCTTCAGCGCCGCATCCATGCCGGCGAGCACCGAGGCGGCCTTGTGCTCGTCGTAGAAGTACTTGAACTGTTGGCGCGGCGCGTGAATGTCGGCGGCGACGGTGCCGTCGGGGGCGAGGAAGTAGGTGCGCGGGATGTAGCTGCCGTCGAGCGCGTACTGCTGGCCGAGCGCCTTGTTCTTGTCGGCGTCGACGCGGATCATCACGAATTCCTTCGCCTTCTCGACCACCTTCGGGTCGTGGAAGACCTTGCTGTAGTTGGTGCAGTGCGGGCACCACTCGGTGTAGAAGATCAGGCAGATCGGCTTCTTCGTCTTCTTCGCCTCGGCGAGACCGTCCTCGTAGGACTGCCAGTCGATCTGCTTGTCGTTCCAGTCGCCACCGGCCTGCGCGGTGGTCGCGACACAGAGCGCGACGAGCAGCGCCAGCGGGAGCAGGGCAATACGGCGGTACATGGGACCTCCTTGTTTGGGGAAGCGCCAGCTAACCCGCAGGCCCCGTGGGAAGCAACCGCGGGGCGGGATGGTGTATCGGTGCCTCATCACATCCCCTGGAGGGCGCCGGTCCCTCGGCGCCTGTTGGATCGGGCCGCCGCGTGCCCTTCCAAGATGCTCGGGCCGCGGCCCCAGGCGTTTGTCGTGCGCGGCGCGTCTCCCGGTTCAACAGGCGCCGAGGGACCGGCGCCCTCCAGGGGATGTGATGAGGCAGCCCTATGGGGCGAGGAAGGCGGCGATCTCGTCGTCGTCCATGCCGAGGTGGCGGGCGACGTGCACGGCGGCGGCGAGGGCGCGCCGGCCGCTGGCGCCGACGACGTCGCGGCCGACGGGCAGGGTCTCGGCGCCGCTGCGCAGGCGCAGCGTGCCGGCGTCGCGCAGCACTTCGCCGGCGGAGTACAGCGCCGTGCCGCCGAGCTCGGCGGCGAGCGCCGCGAGCGTCGGGTCGTCGTCGCAGAGCAGCACCGCGGCGCCGCGCGCCGCCGCGTCGCGGCAGAGCAGCGCGATCTCGCTGCGCAGCGTCGCGAGGCCCTCGAGATCGTCGCGGTAGCTCGCCGCGAGCGGCGTGACGACGACGACGTCGGGGCGCACGACTCCGAGATGGGTCTGCATGTCGCCGGTGCGGCGCACGCCGAGCTCGAGCACCATGACGTCGACCGGGTCGAGCGGCCCGAGCGCCGCCCACGCCGCGCCGGCGAAGCCGGCGGCGATCGCCAGCGGGCCGCGCGTGTCGAGCGGCCGGTCGAGAATCGCGAGCGGCAGGCCGACGTCGGTGTTGTACGACAGCGGGTTCGCGTGCACGCGCAGCCGCGTGGCGAGCAGGTCGGTGAGCGTGCGCTTGAGCACCGTCTTGCCCTGACTGCCGGTGATCGCGACGACCCGCGGCCGCTGCCGCCGCAGGCGCACCCGCGCCAGGGCGCGCAGCACGGCGACGCCGCGCCCGCGCAGCGGATGGACGCGCCGTGCTGCCGCCGGCACGGGCAGCGGCGCCGCGGCGGTCGGCTGGCCGCTGCCCGCGACGGTCGTCGCGGCGCGCGCCGGGCGGCCGCCGAAGTGCTCGTCGAGGCGGTCGAAGGCGAGGTCGACGTCGTCCGCCGGGCGCGCGTAGCACAGGCGCAGGTGCGCCTCGCCGCTCGGACCGAACGCGATGCCGGGCACGAGCGCGACGCGCGCCTCGCGCAGCAGCGCGGCGGCGAGGCGGCGCGAGTCGCGCGCCAGCGGCACGGTGTCCTTGACGCGCGGGAAGACGAAGTACGACGCGTTCGGCTTCTGGTAGTCGAAGACGTGCGAGAGCGCGTCGAGCCGCTCGATGACGTGATCGCGCCGGCGGCGGAACTCGGCGGCGAACTCGGCGATGAACGGCGCGCCGAGCTCGAGCGCGGCGAGCGCGGCGTATTGCGAGACGACCGGCGCGCAGGTGACCAGCGCATCGTGCACGGTGAGGATGTTCGCGACGTGCGCGGCCGGACCGTGCAGGAAGCCGACCCGCCATCCGGTCATGCCGTACGCCTTCGAGAACGAGCAGACGCGGATGACGCGCTCGCGCGCCGACGGCTCGGCGGCGGCGCTGAAGATGCCCTGCTCGCCGTAGACGAAGTCCTTGTAGACTTCGTCGGTGATCACCAGCAGGTCGTGCGCGGCGGCGACGCGCAGCATGCGCAGGGTCTGCGCGCGCGAGAAGACCGTGCCGGTCGGGTTGTTCGGGTTGCAGAGCAGGAGGGCGCGCGTGCGGCGCGTCACCGCCGCGGCGATCGCCTCGGGATCGAGGTCGAAGTGCGCGTCCTCGTCGAGCGGCACCCAGCGCGGCACGCCGCCGGCGAGGCGGATCGCCGGCAGATATGATGCGTACGTCGGCGAGACGATCAGCACCTCGTCGCCGTCGTCGAGCGTTGCCAGCAGCGTCGCGGCGATCGCCTCGATCGAACCGACGGTGACCAGGATCTCGCGGTCGGGATCGTAGCGCATGCCGTCGCGCTCGAGCGCCTCGGCGATCGCCTCGCGCAGCGCCGGCAGGCCGGGGCTCACCGAGTAGCGCGCGCACGCGCCTTCGGCCATGCGCTCGGCGGCGAAGCGCTTGATCGGCTCGGGGGTGTCGAAGCTCGGGATGCCCTGCGCGAGCGAGACGACGCCGGGAATGCGGCTCGCCTGCAGCTCGACGTCCTTGATCGGCGACAGCGTCAGCCCGCGCAGCCGCTCGGCGGCGCGCCCGGCGCGCTGCTGCCGGGCGCGCGCCGCCGTACCGGGGAAGAGCAGGCTCATCGCGCGGGCTCCGTTCAGCGCGCCGGCACGGCCGGCGACTCGGCCGGCAGCGCCGCCGCCGCCGGGGAATCGTCGAGGAGCAGCAGCACGACTGCCGCGGCGACGACGAGGGTCACCACGCCGGCGAGGCAGAGGATCGCGTAGCCGAGGCCGCCGACCTCGATCGCCCAGCGCACCAGCCACACCGCCAGCGAGCCGACGCCGAAGACGCACAGCGCCTTGATGCCGTAGATCGTCGCCCGGCGCCGCGGCGGCGTGTAGTGCGCGAGCAGGCTGTTCTCGATCGGCTGCATGCCGAGGCTGAAGAACACGAAGATGCCGGCGCTGGCGACCAGCGGCCAGCCGGCGAGCAGGGTCATCACCAGCAGCGCCGGCAGGCTGCAGAGATGGAAGAGGAGATAGAGCCGGCGCAGCTCGTGACGGTCGGCGAGCACGCCGCCGGCGTACTGGCCGACGGTACCGAGCAGATAGGCGACGGAGGTTGCGGCGCCGTACCAGACGAGGCTGACGTGGCTGGCGAAGTACGCCGGCTGCACGAGCGTGTTGCCGCGGTAGCTGATGCCGGCGAGCGTCGCGGCGGTGAGCAGCACCACGATCGGCCGCCACGCCGGGCGCGGCGACGGCGCGGCCTCGCCGGCGGCCGGCGCCGCCGTGTGCGACTCGTGGATCGGCAGGAAGGCGCAGGCGACCGCGACGGCGCACATCGCGTAGCCGACGATGCGGTAGGTGTCCTGCCAGCCGACGCGCTCGCAGAGCGCCGCGGTGATCACCGGCGTCAGCGCGATGCCCGCGCTGCCGAACAGGCCGTTGACGCCGAGCGCCCGGCCGCGCGCGGCGATGGCGCGCGAGATCAGGCCGATGCCGACCGGATGGTAGATGCTGGCCAGCGCACCCATGAGGGCGAGGCAGATGGTGAGCGCGCGCGGCGAGGTGACCTCGCTGGCGGCGAGGGCGGCGACGCCGAGGCCGAACAGCGCCGCGAGCAGCAGCACGCGCGAGCCGATGCGGTCGGCGAGCAGGCCGGCCGGCAGGCCGCCGAGCCCGTAGAGCAGGTAGCCGAAGAAACTCCAGGTCAGCACCTCGTCGAGCGGCAGGCCGCTGTCGCGCGCCAGCGCGACGGCGAGCGTCGGAAACATCAGCTCGAAGAAGTGGGTGGTGAAATGGCCGACGCCCGTGACGATGAGGACGTTGCGTTCGTTGGCCATCTGCGCGCGCGAAGCTATCCGAGGGGCCCGGGCGCTACAAGGTGAGAGGACGCCGCGGCGGCGCGCGCATGCCGGATGGCCGGAACGCGCTCGTCCTCATCGCTCTGCCCGACGCCCCACGCGGGCGGCCGACGCGGGGAGCGTTCCGGCTCCGAACCCGGCGCGCCAGGCCCGATGCGGCGGCCGAACCGCCGCGCTCAGCGGCGCCGCACGAGTGCCGGGCGTGGTGGCGGCTCGGCGGCGGGGGCGTCGTCGGCCGGCGGCGGCGCCTCGATCGCGGCGGCGGTGCGGTTGATGCGCTCGCGTTCGTCGCGTGGCACGCCGATCGTGCTCACCGCGCGGGCGGCGTGCAGGGAGGCGCCGTCGAGGTTCGCCTTGTAGAGGTAGGCGCCGTCGAGCTGGGCACCGCCGAGATCGGCTCCCTGCAGCGAGGCGCCGCCGAGATAGGCGCCGGCGAGGTGGGCGCCGCCGAGGTCGGCGCCGTCGAGCTGCGCGTCGACGAGGTACGTGCCCTCGAGGTGCGCCTCGCGCAGGTCGGCGCCGCGCAGGTCGGCCTCGACGAGATCCGCGTTGTCGAGCCACGCGCCGCGCAGATCGGCGCCGGCGAGCTGCGCGCCCTGCAGCGAGGCGCCCTCGAGATGCGCCTCGAGCAGCACGGCGCGCGCGAAGCGCACGCCGTTCAGGTCGGCGCCGCGCAGGTCGGTGCGCCGCAGGTCGAGGCGGAACGCGTCCTCGCGCTCGTGCGTCAGCGTCCGGCGGCCGAGGACCGAGAGCACCGCCTGCACGTCGGTCGGCGGCCGCCCGGTGGTTGCCCGCTCGGGCTGCCACGCGGCGCGCTCGCGCAGGAACGCGCACAGCACGGCGATGCTCGGCCGATGCTGCTCGCGCGATTCCATGGCGAGCTGCTCGAGGGCGTAGATCGCCCCGAGCCGCACCTCGAGGCGCTCGTCGGCGAGCTGGCCGACGACGCGCGAGAAGCGATCGGCGCGCTGGCCCTCCTCGGCGGCGCGCGCCGCCTCGAGCGCGGCGCGTTCCGAGGCGGTGACGCGCCGCCAGAGCAGCGCGAGCACGATGAGCACGGCGCCGGCGCCGAGCAGCAGCAGCGCGAGCGTCTGGCGCAGCTCGTTCTGCAGGTCGAGCAGCTCGCGCGCGGTCAGCGCCTCGCGCCACGACGCGGCCTGCCACTCGGGCAGGCGCCAGACGAACACCGCGGCGATCAGCAGCACGATGATGAGCACGAGCGCCGGCAGCTCCTGGCGCGCGAGCGTTGCCATCGCCGGGCGGTCGTTGCGCGACGGCTCAGCCATGCCGGGCCCCGGTGATCGCCCGCGCCCGCGCCTCCCAGGCGGCGGCGGCACTCTCGCCCTCGGTCTTGCGCAGGAAGGCGGCATACGTGCTGAGGCTCGAGGCGAGATCGGGATGCCCCGGGCCGAGCAGCCGCTCCTTGATCGCCACCGTGCGCCGGAACAGCGGCCCGGCCTCTCCGTAGCGCCCCTGGGCGAGATAGACGGTGAGCAGATTGGCGAGCACGCCGGCGGTGGTCGGATGCTCGGGGCCGTGTGCGCGCTCGGTGATCGCCAGCGCGCGCTGGCAGAGCGGCTCGGCGCGGTCGTAGAACCCCTGGGCGCGCAGGACGAGCGCGAGGCTGTTGAGCGGCCGGATGAGCTGCACGTCGCTGGCGCCGCCGAGGCGCTCGATGAGCGCGATCGCGCGCGTGAACAGCGGCTCGGCATCGGCAAAGCGCGTCTGTGCCCGGTACAGGTCGCCGAGATCGACGAGCGCCTCGGCCTCGGCGGACGTGCCGGCGCGCGAGCGCTCGGCTTCGCGCAACGCCTGGACGAGCAGCTTCTCCGCCTCGCCGTGGCGGCGTTCGAGCAGCGCCGCGAGCGCCGCGTGGCGCGGCGCCCCCGCGCGCGGCGCGCCGCGCCATCGCTGCCAGAACCCGCCGCGCGTGTCGTCAGTCCGCATCATGCCGCCACATCAGGTGCTCACGCGCTGTCGCGCCTCGCGCGACGCTCGCCCGTGCCGGTGAAAGAAAGTCCGTAGAGGATGCCGTGCACTCCGCTACTGTCGAGGCAGGAAACCGATGTCAACAGAAATCCCTTGTGGCGCATGCGATTGCGCATGCGAGGCCCTTCAACGCAGCGGCGCGGAGACGCGGAGGGCTGCAGAGGCATTTTCGGCGGCAACAGGGCCGTCTGCGTCGCGCGCGGCGCTGCGCCGCTGCGTTGAAGGTCGCCGCGCCGGCCCGTAGAGTCCGCGGCGAATGAAAGGAGGTCGGTGCCATGGCGATGCCGCTCGACGGGATCCGGGTGATCGACTGGACGATCTGGCAGCAGGGGCCGGTCTGCTCGACGATGCTCGGCGATCTCGGCGCCGACGTGATCAAGGTCGAGGAGCGGGTCGGCGGTGATCCCGGCCGCGGCATGGCCAAGCTCAGCGGCGTCGATCTCGCCGACCGGCCGAACTTCTATTTCGAGGCGAACAACCGCAACAAGCGCGGGCTGACGGTCGATCTGAAGAAGCCGGAGGGGCGGGAGATCCTCTACCGGCTCGTCGAACGCTCGGACGTGTTCGTGCAGAACTTCCGCCAGGGCGTCGCCGAGCGCCTCGGCCTCGGCTACGCGGAGCTCCGGCGCCGCAACCCGAAGCTGATCTACGCGACCGCGACCGGCTACGGGCCGCAGGGGCCGGAAAGCGGCGATCCGTCGTTCGACCAGCTCGGCCTCGCGCGCTCGGGCATCATGCTGGCGGCCGGCGAACCGGACATGCCGCCGCTGGCGATCGCCGGCGGCATCGCCGACCAGATGGGCGCGATCATGCTCGCCTACGGCGTGCTCGCGGCGCTGCTGGCGCGCGAGCGCTTCGGCGTCGGCCAGGCGGTCGACACCTCGCACCTCGGCAGCATGATGGCGCTGCAGGGCCTGAGCGTCTCGGCGCGCCTGATGTGGGGCTTCGCGATCCCGCGCATGCCGCGCAAGTACCAGGCGAACCCGCTCTGGAACCACTACCAGTGCCAGGACGGGCGCTGGATCTGCCTCGGCATGCTGCAGCCCGACCGCTACTGGGCCGACTTCTGCCGCGTCATCGAGCGGCCCGAGCTCGCCGGCGACGAGCGCTTCGCCGACATGCGCGCCCGCGCGGCGCACGCGCCGGCGGCGATCGAGATCCTCGACGCGGTGTTCGCGACGAAGCCGCTCGCCGACTGGCTGCGCATCCTGCGCGCCGGCGGCGACTTCATCTTCTGCCAGGTCAATGCCGTCGACGATCTGCCGAGCGATCCGCAGGTGCAGGCGAACGACTACGTCGTCGACTTCGCCCACCCGCGCTTCGGGCCGACGCAGGTCATCGGCCTGCCCGTCCACCTCAGCGAGACGCCGGGCAGCATCCGCCTGCCGGCCCCCGAGTTCGGCGAGCACACCGAGCAGATCCTCACCGAGCTGCTCGGCTATTCGTGGGAACAGATCGCCGAGCTCAAGGACGCGAACGTGATCTGATTTCACCACGGAGGCACGGAGACACGGAGTATCCGAACCGCTCCGTGTCTCCGTGCCTCCGTGGTGAACATTCTGGAGGATCTCATGACGGATACGCTGGCCAACCGGCTCGCGGCACTCGAGCTCGCGCATCGGCGGCTGCGGCGCATCACCCTCGTGCTCGGCACCATCCTCGTCGCCGGCGTCCTCGTCGGCGCCGGCGCGGCGACCGACGTCGTGCTCAAGGGGCGGACGCTGCAGCTCGTCGACGCCAACGGCCGCGTGCGCATCCTCGCCAACGCGGCGAGCGGCCTGAGCTTCCTCGGCGCCGACGGCAAGGTGCGCGCCATTCTCGGCCTCGACGGCGAGGACACCCCGGCGCTGGTGCTCTACGGCGACGGCAGCCGCGCGATCCTCAACGTCACCGACCACGGCCCGGCGCTCTCGTTCACCGGCACCGGCGGCGCGCTGCGCGCCATCTTCGCCACCGTCGGCGGCGACCCCGGAATCGTCCTCTACGATGCCGAGGAACGCGAGCGCGCGCGCCTCGCGCTGCGCGCCAACAGCGGCCGCATCGCCCTGCTCGGCGCCGACGGCGCGACCGTCTGGAGCGAGCCGTGAGGAAGCGGTAGCCCTCAGCAATCAGCTGTCAGCTCGAGCGGCTCCGGCTGACGGCTGACCGCTGATGGCTGACCGCTGACACGTGCGGGCGCGCCGCGCCCGCACGCGTCACCGGTGCTCGCTCGGAAACCCGAACAGCTCGCCGGCGACCGCGGCGGCGCGCTCGCGCTGCGCGGCGGGGACGAACACGTAGAGACGCCAGAGCTGCGCGTAGCGCTCCTCGAGGGCGCGGATCTCGCTGCTGGCGTCGTCGTCGACGGCGTTGAGGGCGCGCACGCCGTGGCGGGTGACGACGCGCGCCGCGGCCTCCTTCATCACCGTCAGCGCCGGGCAGTAGACGATCACCTCGCCCTCGTCGCAGCCGAGCGCCGCGGCGAGCGCGCGCTCGGCGGCGCGCCGCTCGGTGCGCGTCTCGTGGTAGCGCGCGACGAGCGCGGCGCGCGCGGCGGCATCGACGCTGTGCGCCGAGACGACGTAGCCGCGCTTGAGCAGGTCGCGGCGCAGCACGCGGTCGGCGAGCGCCGCGCCCGCCGGCCCGGCGCGCTGCCGGAGGCGCTCGAGCAGCGTCCAGTCGTTCACCGCCAGGAGATCCGGCTCGGCGAGCGTGCCGGCATCGAGCGCCAGCTCGACCGCCTTCGAGATCATCGCGCCGGCGGCGACCTTGGTGTGGTGGTAGTAGACGCGCTCGGTGAGGAAGTAGCGCATGCGCAGGAGCTGGACGACTTCCGAGCGCGCGTCGGGGCGGTCCATGCCGTGCTTCGCCATGCCGAGCGCCAGCCGGCCGTCGGCGACGGTGAAGTAGCGGAAGACGCGGTCGTCGTAGTCGTGCGCGAGGCCGGTGAAGTAGGCATCGCGCCGCAGGTAGTCGAGCAGGTCGGCGTCGATCGTGCTGCTGATCACCTCCGCGGTCCACGCCGGCAGCGGATTCGGCGCCGCGCCGAGCAGCCCGGCGATCGCGGCACGGATGCCGAGCCGCTCGAGGCCGGCCCCGAGCGCGCCGTCGAGCAGGCGCGCGAGACGCGTGCCCTTGTCGTGCCGCGGGAAGAGCCGCCGCTCGTCCTCGAGCGTGTGTCCGAACGGCACGTGCGTCACGTCGTGCAGCAGCGTGCCGACGGCGACCAGCTCCTCGACGTCGCCGGGAATCGCGAGCCCGTCGCGGCGCAGCGCCGCGACGACGCGGTGTGCGAGCGCACCAGCGCCGAGCGCGTGGTCGAAGCGCGTGTGCAGCGCGCCGGGATAGACGAGGTACGCCGTGCCGAGCTGCTTGACGCCGCGGAGCCGCTGAACGTCGGGCAGATCGAGCACCGCCGCCTCCAGCGCCGAAAGCGACAGATCGCCGTGCACGGGATCGCGAATCAGCATCGGTCCCGAATGTAGCGCGCCGTGCCGAGGGAACAGAAGCGTGACCGGTGACCGGTGACCAGTGGCCGCGCTGTCGCGCGGCCGGTGCTGACGTGCTGACGTGTTGACGAGAGGCAACGTCCGTCAGCAGCGCGCTGGAGGGCGCCGGTCCCTCGGCGCCTGTTGAACCGGGCACGCGCGTCCGCGGAGCACCAGACGCGGGCCGGTGATCACCACCGGTGGAGGGCCGTGCTCCCGCACGGCCGCGGACGGTGTCGCCTCATGCGGAAGGCCACGCGCGTCCGCGGCGCGGCGGGAGCCGCGCCCTCCAGCGGTTGCAGACGCCAGACCGCTGCGCGCCACACGCGCGGTGCCGACATCGACGCCCGCCACCACGTCCGCACGTCAGCACGTCAACACGTCAGCACCGGGCGCGCGGCAGCGCGCCCGACCGGCCACCGGTCACCGGCCACCGGTCACTGCTTCCGACACACGTAGTAGTAATTCTGAATGTCATGCGGCAGCCGGTGCAGCGTGACGTCGGTGAAGCCGGCCTCCTGCAGGAGCGCGCGCGCCTGGTGCTCGCCCCAGGCGGCGCCGAGGCCCTCGCCGCCGGCGGCGAGCGACACGGTCATGCAGTGCAGGCACGAGATCGTATAGATGAACGGCGCCAGCGGATGGCCGATGTTCTCGTGCAGGTGCGTCGAGACGCCGATGTCCTGCATCAGGTAGACGCCGCCGGGGCGCAGCGCGGTGTGGATGGCGCGCAGCACGGCGCGCGGCGCGGCCTGATCGTGCACGGCATCGAAGGTCGTGACCAGGTCGTACGCGTCCGCCTCGATGTCATGCGCCGCATCGCCGACGCGGAAGCACGCGTTGCGCACGCCGAGCCGCTCGGCCTCGGCCTGGGCGCGCGCGATGCCGTCCTCGGAGAAGTCGACGCCGGTGAAGCGGCTGTTCGGAAACGCCTGCGCGAGCCGCAGGCTGACGCGACCGGCGCCGCAGCCGACGTCGAGCGCCTCGCTGCCGGCCTGCAGCCGATCGATGAGTCCGGGCGCGATCGACAGGATGCCGTCGGGCAGCGCCGAGAGCGTGGTCTGCTCGTTCTCCTCGGCCATCACGTCGTGGAATCGCGGGTACGCCGCGTACGGCACGCCACCGCCGGAGCGGAAACATTCGACGATGCGGTCCTCGACCGCGGCGAGGACCGGAATCCACTGCGCCGTCGCCGCGAGGTTGTTCGGCACCGCGGCGCGGGTCAGCGCCGCGGCGTGCTCGGGCGGCAGGCGGTAGGTGTCGCCGGCCGGGTCGTAGTCGACCACGCCGCCGGTGACCATCGCGCCGAGCCACTCGCGCACGTAGCGCTCGGTGCAGCCCGCGGCCTGCGCCAGCGCCGCGACGGTCAACCAGTCGTGGCGCGCCATGACGTCGAACAATCCGGTGCGGTGCCCGATCGACACCATCAGCACGATCGCCGACTGGTTCAGGGCGGCGAGCATGCGCTCGCCGAACGCGGCGGCGCGCGGCGCGTCGAACGCGGTCTCGGGCGTCTGGCCTGAAGTCGTTGCCATGGATCCTCCTCCGTTGTCTCGTCTGCCGCAGAAAAGTCAGCGCACCGTCAGACGAGCGTCAAGCGCGTCTTCCCGTCCGCACCTCCGCACCCCTTCAGGTCTCCCCACATCCCCACCGACACTGGTACACAGCCGGCATGCGCTACTTGCACACCATGGTCCGGGTCTCCGACCTCGATGCGTCGCTGCGGTTCTACTGTGACGCGCTCGGGTTGCGCGAGCTCAATCGGCGCGAGGTGCCGCAGGGGCGGTATACGCTGGTGTTCCTCGGCGCGCCCGACAATCCCGAGGCGCAGGTCGAGCTGACCTACAACTGGGATCCCGAGGTCTACGGCGGCGGGCGCAACTTCGGCCACCTCGCGTATCTCGTCGACGACATCTACGCCGCCTGCCAGCGGCTGATGGATCACGGCGTGACGATCAACCGGCCGCCGCGCGACGGCCACATGGCGTTCGTCCGCTCGCCGGACGGCATCTCGATCGAGCTGCTGCAGCGCGGCCAGGCGCTGCCGGCGCGCGAGCCGTGGCAGTCGATGCCGAACAGTGGCGCCTGGTGACGATGCCGCCCGCGGATCCGCAGGACTTCGAGCGCGCGCTGAACGACTACGCGAAGCGCGTCTATGACAATCTCGGTGGGCTGGTGGTCTCGGCGATGATCTATCTCGGCCACCACCTCGGCCTCTACCGTGCCCTCGACGGCGCCGGGCCGTTGACCAGCGCGGCGCTCGCCGAGCGCACCGGCCTCAGCGAACGCTGGGTGCGCGAGTGGCTGCGCGGCCAGGCCGCGGCGCGGCTGATCGACTACGACGGCGACGGCCGCTTCGCGCTCTCGCCGGTGGCGGCACTGGTGCTCGCCAACGAGAACAGTCCGGCGTTCGCCGGCGGCGCGTTTGCCGCGCTGCCGTACCAGCTGACGGTGCTCGAGCCGCTGCGCGAGGCGTTCCGCACCGGGCTCGGCCTGCCCTACGATGTGTTCGGCCGCGAGGGTGCGCTCGGCGTCGAGGGCATGACCGCGCCGTGGTTCCGCACCATGCTCGTCCCGATCGTGCTGCCGGCGCTCGACGGCGTCGTCGCGAAGCTCGAGGCGGGCGCCATCGCCGCCGACGTCGGCTGCGGCACCGGCGTGGCGCTGATCGAGCTGGCGCGTGCGTTTCCACGCTCGCAGTTCCACGGCTACGACATCTCGACGCACGCGCTCGCGCACGGCGAGCGCTACCGGCACGAGGCGGGCCTCGCCAACCTGCACTTCCACGACCCGCGGCGCGAGCCGCTGCCCGCCGACGGGCGCCTCGATTTCGTCACCGCGTTCGACGTGCTGCACGACATGACGCAGCCGCAGGAGGCGATCCGCGCCGTGCGCCGCGCGCTGCGCGACGACGGCACGTGGCTGATCGCCGACATCGCCTGCCTGCCGACGTTCGAGGAGAACCTGGCGCGGAACCCGGTCGCCGCGATGCTGTACGGCTTCTCGGTGCTGAGCTGCCTGTCGTCCAGCCTCTCGGAGCCCGGCGGCGCCGGGCTCGGCACGCTCGGCTTCAGCGAGCCGGTGGCGCGCGAGATGACCGCCGCCGCCGGCTTCACGCGCTTCCGCCGCCACGACTTCGGCAACCCGATGAACGCGTACTACGAGGTGCGCCCGTAGCCGCCCGGCGCGGACGAGACCAACCGGCGGCCGTCCGGCCCGCCGTCCAGACGCACACGCGTTCGTTTCCCGTCCGCCGTTCCGCGCCGCTGAACGTCGTTCACTCCCGGCGAACGCACTCCGGACAAGAGCGCGGGCTGATCCGCGCCACATCATTTACCGGGAGGACGGGATGGGACATCTGCGATGGGCGGCACCGGCGCTGGCCGGGTTGCTGCTGGGGGCCGCGGGCTGCGGCGATGACGACAATGGCGGCGGCACGCCGGGACCGACTCGCACGCCGACGGTGGCGGCAGCGACGGTGACACCGGGCGGGCCGACGGTGACCCCGACGGCGACGGCGCTGCCGGGGGCGACGAACACGCCGGGCGGCACCGGCGGCGGCGAGGCAACCGTGCAGCGCTTCGTTTCCGGCGTGCTCGGCAGCATCGCGTCGCTGGCCGATTTCGCCGGCGGCAATCCGCAGGCCGGCGTGGCCGGACGCGCGGCGCTGCAGCTGCCGCCGATCGCCGTGCCCTGCCCGAGCGGCGGCACGATCCAGACCGGCTGCACGGCGGCCGGGGGCGGCAGCCAGCTGAGCTTCACGTTCGACGGCTGCCGGACCAGTGCCGGCGGGGCGAGCTCGTTCATCGACGGCACGATCGCGATCGACTCGCCGGCCGGCTGCCCAGGTGTGCCGCTGCCCGTCGGGCAGCCGTTCGGCGTCATCGTCGACGCGCGCATCGAGGCGAGCGGCGGCGGGCAGACGGTGGCCGGCGAGTACGACGTCATGCAGACCGTCACCTACGGCAGCGACGGCAGCGCGGTGATCGAGACCGAGGGCACGGTCGACACGAACTGCACCGGCGCGGTGTCGTTCGAGACCCTCGAGCCGCTCGTCTTCCCCGCCGACGCCGAGTGCGGCACCGGCGGCGCGCTGCGCGTCATGGCCGACGGCAGCGAGGCGATCGTGCGCCTGACCGGCGGCGGCGGCGTCGAGATCGACTACGGCGCCGACGGCTCGGTCGACGACTCCTACGCGCGCTGCACCGACGCGGCGCTCGCCGACTGCCGCTGAGGAACGCCGTCGCGGCGGCGCGCGCGGGGTGGAACCCGTGCGCGCCGCCGCACCCGCGACTCAGCCGAGCGCGCCGGCGGCGCGCAGCGCGGCGATGCGCGCCGCGTCGTAGCCGAGCACGTCGCGCAGCACCGCCTCGGTGTCGCGCCCCGGGGTGACCGCCGCCTTCGACGGGACGGGCAGCGTCTCGTCGAGCAGCCGGATCGGCGACGGCATGAGGTCGGTGCCCGCTTCCTGATACGGGCGCATCGCCAGGCGCGCCGCGAACTGCGGGTCGCGCGTGATCGACTTCGTGTCGTGCACCGGCGCGATCGGCGTGTTCACCTCGAGGCCGAACTGCACCCACTCGGCGGTGGTGCGCGTCGCGAAGATGTCGGCCAGCGTGCGGCGCAGCGCGACGTTGCCGCGCGCGTGGTCGGCGTACTTCGCGCCCGGGTTCTGCTCGAAGAGCTCCGGGCGGCCGACGCCGACGCAGAAGTTCTTCCAGAACTCGCGCTCCGAGGCCATGAACAGCACGAGGCCGTCGCGCGACCGGTAGTACTGGTAGCGCACCGACTCGGTCATGCTGTTGTCGCCGACCGGCCGGCGCGGGCCGGTGCCGTCGCCGTCGTTGCCGGTCACCTCGTCCTCGGGGCGCTCGTACGCCTTGTTGCCCTCGATGCCGTTCCAGTTGAACGCCGCTGCGGCATCGCTCTGCGCGACCTCGAAGCGGCACGGCTGGCCGGTGGCGCGGGCGCGGATGATCGCCGCGCAGATGCCGAGCGCCGCGTAGAGCGGGCCGGCGTTGATGCCGATCGTCGTGTAGCTCGGGATCGTCGGCTCGCCGTCGGCGTTGAACGTCGGCCGCGCCACGCCCGCCCACGCGTCGTAGGCGATGCCGTGGCTCGGCATGTCGCGGTACGGGCCGGTGAGGCCATAGCCCGAGATCTGGCAGAAGACGATGCGCGGGTTGAGCTCGCAGAGCCGCGCGAAGCCGAGCCCGCGCCGCTCGAGCGCGCCGGGGCGCATCGCCTCGATCACCGCGTCGGCGCTGCGCACGAGGTCGGCGTACGTCGCGACGCCCTCCGCCGTGCGCAGGTCGAGCACGATGCTCTGCTTGCCGCGGTTGAGATGCCAGTGCAGCAGCGAGATGCCGTCGATGATCGGAAACGCCATCTTGCGCACGTAGTCGCCGCCCGGCGCCTCGACCTTGATCACCTCGGCGCCGAGATCGGCGAGCTGCATGCCCACCGCCGCCGGTCCGAGCAGCGAGCTTTCGATGATGCGCACCCCCGCCAGCAGCGCGCCGGTTGCCGTCGTCATGAGCCGTCCCTCCGCCTGCCCCGAGCTAGCGGAGCGCGCCCCCGCCGCCAAGCGCGCCGCCCAGTCGTGTGGGACCAGGAGGGCGCCGCCCCCGACCCAGGCCGAGTCGATGCAGCGCGCTGGCGGGACGAGGCGACCGGACCGCGGGCGTCCCCGCCCGCATGCAGGATGTTCGCGCACGACGTGCTCGACACGCCCGCCACACGAGCGGCACGCGCCCGGGAGCGCGGGCGGCCCGCCCGCCGTGCCCGGCGTGACGCGAGCAGCCATCGTTCCATCATCGTCCTCCGCGAGCCGGACGTCCGTCCATCGTCTTGCTCGCGCCGGAGATGTCGGACGCCCCTCACCCTGACCCTCTCCCCTGGCGGGGAGAGGGGACCCGAAA
>CBFGUK010000046.1:0-28016 GCA_965651925.1 uncultured bacterium
GACGGCGCTGTGCCGTCCGATCCGTGTGCCCCGATGTCCTCGAGCAGCCCGCGCAGGACGTCGAGGTCGGCGGGCTTCGGCAGGTGATGATCGAAGCCTGCGGCCAGCGCTTCCGCCTTGTCCTCGGCGCGGCCGTAGCCGGTGAGGGCGACGAGGACCAGCGAGCGCAGTGCCGGGTCGGCGCGCATCGCGCGGGCGAGCTCGTAGCCGTTCATGCCGGGCAGGCCGATGTCGATCAGCACGGCATCGCAGGCGTGCGCGCGGGCGGTGGCGAGCGCCGCCATGCCGTCGCCGGCGACGCGCACCCGGTGGCCGAGGAGCTCGAGGAAGATCTGCAGGCTCTCGGCGACGTCGGGGTTGTCTTCGACGATCAGCAGGCGGACCGGGCGGCCGCCACGGACCGGGGCCGGCTCGGCGGCGTCGTCGACCGTCGCCTCGCCGCCCGGTGGCAGGGCCGGCAGGCGGACGACGAATTCCGCGCCGTGGCCGATACCGGCGCTGTGCGCCGTGACACACCCGCCGTGCAGCTCGACGATGCGGCGCACGAGGGCCAGGCCGATGCCGAGACCGCCCTGCGTTCGGTCGAGCGTGCGCGGACTCTGCGAGAACAGCTCGAAGACCTGCGGCAGCACGTCCGCGGCGATGCCGATGCCGGTGTCGCGGATGCGGATCACCGCCTCCTCGCCGTCGCGCGCCGCCTCGAGCCACACGCGGCCGCGCGGGTCGGTGTACTTCGCCGCGTTGGCGAGCAGGTTGCCGACCGCCTGCTCGAGGCGCGTCGCGTCGGCCATGAGCGGGATCGGCTCGCCCGGCAGCGTGACGCCGAACGCGTGGCCGCGCTCCTCCATGCCGGCGCGGGCGGCATCGACGGTGCGCTGCAGCACGTCGGCGAGCGAGACGCGCGCCAGGCGCAGCGGAATGCGGCCGCGCGTCACGCGCCCGATGTCGAGCAGGTCGTCGACGATGCGCGCCAGCTGATTCGACTGCCGGCGCGCGATGTCGAGGGCGCGGTCGCGGCTGGCCGGGTCGAGCAGCGCCGAGGCGACCGCGTTGCGCACCGCCGACAGCGGGTTGCGCAGCTCGTGACCGAGCATGGCGAGGAACTCGTCCTTGGCGCGGTTCGCGGCCTCCGCCTGCTCGCGCGCGTGCTCGGTGGCGCGCAGCAGCTCCTCGCGCTGCGCTTCGGCGCGCTTGCGCTCGGAGATGTCGCGCGCGATCTTCGACGCGCCCACCACGGCGCCGTCCGCATCGACGATCGGCGAGACGGTGAGCGAGATGTCGAGGCAGGTGCCGTCGCGGCGCTGCCGCACGGTTTCGAAGTGATGGAGCGGCTCGCCGCGCCGGATGCGCGCCAGGATGTCGGGTTCCTCGGCGTATCGCTCGGGCGGAATCAGCATCAGGACCGGCTGCCCGATCGCCTCGGCGGCGGTGTAGCCGAAGAGCCGCTCGGCGCCGGCATTCCAGCTCGTGATGAGGCCGTCGAGGTCCTTGCTGATGATCGCGTCGTCGGACGACGCGACGATGGCCGCGAGATGCGCGCGGGTGACCTCGGCCTGGCGCCGCGCGGTCGCGTCGGTGAAGACGTTGATCGCGCCGATCACCCGCCCGGTGGCATCGCGGATCGGATCGATGTTCACCACCGCCCAGACGCGGCTGCCGTCCGGGCGCTCGATGATCACCTCGGCGTTGCGCGTCGCCTCGCCGTCGCGCAGCGCCGCCGCCATCGGCGTCTGCTCGCGCGTCAGCGGCGAGCCGTCCGGCAGCCACAGGCGGTAGGATCCGCAGAAGCACTCGGCGCCGTCGCCGATGCGCGGCGCGCGGCCCCAGAGCTCGGCGGCGTGCTGGTTGTAGAACGTGATGCGGCCCGACGGCGCCTCGCAGGTGTAGAGCGCGACCGGCAGGAGCTCGACCAGGCGCCGGAAGTGCGGCTCGTCGAACCACTGCGCGGTCGGCACGCCGACCGGGACCCGCGCCGTGCGCTCGTCGGCAGACCCCTGGACCGGGGCGTCGATCCTGATGTGCATGCAGCCTCGCTGCCGCACCGCCGGGCAAAACCGCTCCGCCGGCCGATGCAGCCCCGACGCCGGCCGTTCGCAGACGAGAGGGCGGCAGGCGTCGGGCTAGGGTTGGTCTAAACCATTACCCCGCGACCCGAAAGGGGACTTGTCGGCGCCCGTCCGGTGCGCGCGCGCCGCCACCGCCGCTGCCGTCGCGTGATCTGCCGTACACGATCCGCCGTTCGGCGCGTGCCCCGACCCGCGCCACGGCGCGCGTCGCCGGTCGCCGCTGGCAACGCCGCATGCTAAGCGGTTGCACTCCCGAAGCCGGAGGGGTGGCCGAGTGGTCGAAGGCACCGGTCTTGAAAACCGGCAGCCCGCAAGGGCTCGGGGGTTCGAATCCCTCCCCCTCCGTTCGTTTCTGCAAGGAACGCACGACCGCCGGGATCGGCAGTGCGCGGTTGACACCATCCGTTGCAGCGGAGAGGTAACGGCCGAGCGCGCGACATCACAGGAGCGGGCGGAAGTGTCCGGACTGCGAGATCGGTGCTCATGCAGCGCCAGAGATCCGGTCGGCCACAACTCAGGGGGAGTCCATGAACAGGTACGCGCCGTTGCTGCTGGGTGTTCTCGCCGTCTTCATCGTCGCGTCGTCGGCCGTTGCCGCGCCGCCGACGTCGATCTTCGACGGCGACGTCGCGTGCGGCACCGTCACCGACGTCGGCAGCGGCGCCGATGCCGTGCCCGGCGCGCTGGGCCAGACGTGGTGCGGCACCTTCAACCCCGGTGCGACCGGCCCGACGCTGACGGCGGACCTCAACCAGCCGCGCAGCACGACGCGGACGTTCGACGGCGTCCCGCTCGACGTCAACGTCGCGTTCCCGAGCACCGGCAGCCCTCCGTATCCCGTGGTCGGCGAGTACCACGGCTGGGGCCAGGCGAAGGTGAGCTTCACGGGGCTGCAGCGCTGGCTCAGCCAGGGCTATGCCGTCTACTCGCTGAGCCAGCGCGGCTGGGGCGAGTCGTGCGGAACCCCGGCGGCGCGCGCCGCTGATCCGGATGGCTGCGCCACGGGCTACCTGCACCTGATGGACCTCCGCCACGAGGTGCGCGACTCGCAGCTCCTGCTCGGCAAGCTGGTCGATCAGGGGCTGATCGATCCGAACCGGATCGCTGCGCTCGGCGGTTCCTACGGGGGCGCCATGTCGCTGGCGCTGGCGGCGCTCAGGAACCGGGTGATGCTCCCCGACGGGACGCTCGTTCCGTGGACGAGCCCGAGCGGCACCCCGATGAGCCTGGCGGTCGCGTTGCCGCTCGCGACCTGGAGCGAGCTCAGCTACGCGCTCACGCCGAACGGCAGCAACCTCGATTACATCGAGGACGCGGGGTACTTCGGGCGCTTCGGCGTGAACAAGGAATCGATCGTTCAGGGGCTGGTGAGTCAGGGCTTCAAGGCTCCGGCGGGGGCGGATCCGTCCGGCGACCCCGACGGCTGGGCGGCGCGGCTCGCGCAGGGTGAGCCCTACGACGGCGATCCGCAGATGGAGGCCATGCTCGAGGAGGCGAACCGCTATCACGCCGCGTACTGGGTCGATCACAGCGTCGCGCCGGCGCCACTGCTGATCGTGTCCGGGTTCACCGACGACATCTTCCCGGCGAGCGAGGCGACGCGCTTCTACAACCGCACCAGGGCCGAGTATCCGGACGCGCCGCTGGCCCTGTTCTTTGCCTCGCTGGGGCACCCGCGCGGACAGGTCCAGGCAAATGTGTTCACCGCGCTCACCGCGCTCCAGGACCAATGGCTCGCCTACTATCTCAAGGACGTCGGGCCGCAGCCGCCGTCGAACGTCACCGCCTTCACGCAGACCTGCCCGAACGGGGCCGACGCCGGCGGTCCGTACACGGCCGGCGACTGGGCTGCGATCGCGCCGGGCGAAATCCGCATCGTCGATGACGGCGTCCCGCAGACGATCGCTTCCGATGGCGGCGATCCCGCCGTCGGCGCCGCCTTCAACCCGCTCGGCTACCTCTTCAACACGGAGTGGGGAACCGCCTGCACGCCCGCTCCAGGTGCCGAGGAACCGGGAACCGCGAACTACGAGCTGCCCGCCGCGCCGGCCGGCGGCTACACCGTGATGGGCGCCGTCACCGTGATCGCCAGGATCACCATGGCGGAGGGCGATACCACCTCGCAGGTCGCCGCCCGGCTGGTCGACCTCTCCCCCGATCGCGCGACGAAGATCCTGATCCAGCGTGGCCTGTGGCGACCGGAACCGAGCGGACTGCAGGTGTTCCAGCTCACCGCCAATGGCTGGACGGTCGAGGAGGGCCACGTCCTGCGGCTCGAGCTGCTGCCGCGCGACGGGGGACAGATGACGCCCGGCTTCCTCGTCAACTTCGGCCGGCCCTCGAACGAACAGCGACCGGTGACGATCGAGGACGTCGACCTGCGCATTCCGGTGCTCGAGGCGCCCGGCTCGCTGGACGGCCTCGTGGGCGCGCCGGCGCCGAAGGTGCTGCCGGTGCGACCCGGGGTCGCGCTCGCGCCCGGTTACGCCGCGATCGGCGCGGTGTCGATCGATTGCCAGCTCGGCGGCATCCCGCTGCCCGGCGGCACGCCGTGCGACGACGGCGACGCGTGCACGCCTGACGATACCTGCAACGATGCCGGCCTCTGCGTGCCCGGCGGCACGAACACCTGTAGCGAGCCCACCGAGACGCCGACGCCATCGCCCACGCCCAGCATCGACACGCCCACCGCGACGCCATCGCCAACCGACAGCATTCCGGCGCCGGCGTGTGTCGGCGACTGCGATCGCGACGGCGAAGTGACGATCGCCGAGCTGTTGCAGATGGTGAACATCGCCCTCGATCGCACGGCGGTCGCGACCTGCGCGGTCGCCGACGCAAACGATGACGGGGCGGTGACCATCGAGGAGCTTCTGATGGCAGTGAGCCGGGCGCTCGCCGGCTGCGGCTGACGCGGTCGACGGGCGCTCGCCCTCGAGGGTCGACCGGCGGGTGCTGAACGGAACGCCGCGCGACCTAGCGGGGCAGTCGAACAACCGCGACTTGCTCGCGCTGGAGTTGTCGGACGCCCCTCACCCTGACCCTCTCCCCTGCGGGGAGAGGGGACCCAGAGATCGAGCCGTGGTCTCGCACTCGCTGCTATACCCCCCGGCGCCCTGGGCACGGGGCAGCACCTCGGACCGGGCCGTGACGCTGGAGGGCGCCGCTCCGTCGGCGCCTGTTGGATTGAGCGACGGCGCAACCATGCAACAGGCGCCGACGGAGCGGCGTCCGTCCTCCGGATCGTTTCATGGAAGCTGCTGCCGCGGATTGCTTCGCGTCGATCCACGGCGGGCGCAGCCGGTGCCGGCGCGCGTGTGCATTTTGCGACTAGTCTCGCCAGCCTGCGCTTGGGTAAGTTGCTGGCGGAGGTAGCCAGCCGTGATGACGCACTGCGAGCTGGTCGGGCGCCGGACGGTAGCGGTCCTCGCCACACTCGTACTGGTCGGGTCGGTGTCCTCGCGTGCCGGGGCTTCGGGCTTCGCCCTGCGCGAGTCGAGCGCGCGGCTGATGGCGACGACCTTTGCCGGCAGCGCGGCGCTCGCCGAGGATGCGACCACGGGGTTCTACAACGTCGCCGGGCTCACCCGCATCCGAGAGATCAGCCTCGCCGCGACGATCACCGACTACCTGCTGACCGGCGAGTTCGAGGCGACCAGCTCGACGAATTTCGGCATGCCGGTGACCGGCGAGCGCACCGTCGATCCGAGCCGCGACGCCTACGTGCCGAGCGTGCATGCCGCCTATCGCCTGCACGACCGCTGGGTGCTCGGCCTCGGACTCACCGTGCCGTTCGGGCTCGAATCGAAATACCCGGCCGATTCGGTGGTCCGCTACCTGGCGACGAAATCGATCCTCTCCACTTACAACATCAATCCGATGATCGCCTACCGGATCAACGAGCAGTGGTCGGTCGGCGTCGGCTTCAATGCCCAGTACCTCGAGGCGAAGCTCGAGCAGAAGTTCCAGCTTCCCCCCGATCCGAACGACGCCGACATCCTGGTCCGCCTCAGTGACTGGGGGTTCGGCGCCAACGCCGGCGTCCTGTTCGAGCCGTCCGATCGGGCGCGCTTCGGCGTCAGCTACCGCTCGCAGATCAGCTTCGACCTGAGCGGGCCCGTGCAGCTCGGCGGGTTCCCCGGCCTGACCGACGGGAAGGTCGATTCCTCGGTCACGATGCCGGACAACGTCACCGCGAGCGCCGTCGTGTACGTCCTGCCCGAGCTGGCACTGCTCGGCTCGCTGACCTGGACGAACTGGTCGGTCTTCGACCAGCTCGATGCGACGTTCGACAATGGCCTGCCGCCGCTCACCATCGAGGAGAACTTCCGCGACACGTGGTTCGGCGCGCTCGGTGCGAGCTACGACATCAACCGCATGTGGTCGGTGCGCATGGGCTTCGCCTTCGACCAGGCCGCGGTCTCGGACAAGCACCGCACCGTGCGCATCCCCGACACCAATCGCTGGCTGCTCGGCGCCGGTGTCGGCATCCAGCCACTCGACGAGATCGTCTTCGATTTCGGCTACATGCACATCTTCGCCGAGGACGGCAGCATCAACGAAACCGCCCTGCAGCCGGGCTCGCCAAACGTGCGCGGCAACATCCGGGACAGCCGCGGCGACCTGATCGCGTTTCAGGTGACCTACAACTTCGGGCCACCCGCCCCGTTCTGACGCGGGCGGCGCACCGGCCGGGGTGGCGCAGCGGCTTCGCTGCCGTCACTGGAAAAGCGGGGTGGGGCGGCTGTACGCCCGCTGCCGGCGGTGCTACGGGCTGTCAGTGGTCATGCTGCTGCCGGCGCAATGCATAGGCGCCGCATGCAGTGTGGCCGATGCTGACGACAGCGCGGGCAGCAAGGACGACGCCGGCCGCGATTCATGACCTGGCCCACCTGACCTGTGTCCTTGCTGCCCGGGCTGCCGCAGCGCCGTTCGGGGGAGGGCGGGCGTCCCGCCCGCTGCGTAGCGCGCCGGCGACGAGTTGAGCCGCGCTGTGCGCGGCCGTTGCTTGCGCTGGGGATGTCGGATTCCCCTCACCCTGACCCTCTCCCCTGGCGGGGGAGAGGGGACTGGTTGGGCAGCGCGCTGCATGCGCCGCGGACGATCTCTCAGCGCGCGTTCACCTGTTCGACGGTCAGCACCGGGGTGACGAAGGCGTAGGTGGCGCCGGTGACGGCGAGCGCATTGACGGTTCCCGGTGCGGCTGGCGGGCCGTTTTCGTAGACGAGGACGGAGAGCTGGTACTGCACGCCGGGGTCGAGCGCGAGCGTGGCGACGTGCTCGGGCGCCGGCACCACGATCCAGTCGCTGTCGGGCTCGCGGGCGCGGTAGGCGACCTCGTAGCGCGCCGAGGCCGGAAAGCCGATCGGCTGGAAGCTGAACAGGAACACGCAGTCGGCGCTGTCGAGCGCCAGGGCGCATTCGGCGATGTCGCTCATCCCGAGGTTCGTCTCGACCCGCGGCGCCGGAATCGGCGTCGCGCTGGGGGTGGCGGTGATCGCCCGCACGGTGGCGGTGAGCGTGGCCGGGATCGGCACGGTCGGGCCCGCGGTCGGGGCGGGTTGCTCCGCCGTCGGCGTCGTGGTGGGCAGCGGCGTTGCCGTGCGGGTCAGCGGCGGCTCGCCCGGCGTTTCGCCACCGGACGGGCAGATGACCAGTCCCTCGCTGGCAACGCAGGTCTGCGCGTCGAGCGCCTCCTCGATGGCGAGGTTCTCGGCGGCGATGTCGAAGCCGCTCGAGCCGCTGCCGCCGGCGCATGCGGCGAGCAGCGCGGCGCAGGCGAGGGCGAGCAGCGCGCGCCGGCGCGGGCGGAGGCGGGCGAACGGGTGAAAGATCACGGCGAACATGCGTCCTCCCGGCGCTCAGAACGGCGTGGCGGTCACCAGTACGTTCAGGAACGGGCTGTCCGGCGACGGATCGGCGGCGAACTCCTCGGCGAGCGCGCGCACCGCGGCGTCGAGTCGCTGGTGGAACTCGGTCAGACGGGCCGGGTCGATGTGCAGGTAGTGGTTGCGCAGATAGGTGCCGGTGTCGGCATCGCCGAGGGCGAGCTTGTCGAGCAGGCCCTTCGCGAACAGCGCGCAGAACTCGAGCGCCAGCGCCTGCTTCTCCTCGGTGCTCTGCGGTACGAAATGCCGGCCGCGCCGGCGCACCTTGCCGGCCTGCACCTCGATCAGCCCGCGCTCGGCGAGGACGCGCTCGACATCGCGCGCGAGCGCGTCGGAGGCCTTCACCGGCTGCGCGCGCCGGCCGGGGATCGTGCGGAACGCCTTGCGCCACGTGCCGACCGGAATCCAGCTCGCGTCGTCCGGCAGTGCCGCGATCGCCTGGCTGACCAGCACCGCGAGCTCGGCGTCCTCGACGCCGGCGAGCGCCCGCGGCGCGCGCAGCACCCGCTTCAGTTCCTTGGCGAACGCGTAGATGATGCGGTCGCGCCAGAGCAGCGCCAGCAGCTCGTGCGCATCCTGCTGGCGCACCGCCGCGAGGCGCCGGACCAGCGACTCGCTCGGGAAGCGCTTGCCCTTCTCGATGTAGCCGAGCATCACCGGATCGACGGTGTCGCCCAGCACCTCGCTCGCAAACCGGCGCAGCGTGTAGTCGCGCCCGGTCAGCACCCGCGTCTCGTAGAAGACGTCCTTGATCCCCTTGCGGGCCGTGCTCCGCTCCGCCATTGCCCCCGATCCTACCAAAGGAAAGTTGATTGCCAAGCAAACAGGAGTTGTTAACGGCGCTTTTTCCGTCCTCGGCGGGCCGCCCCCCCGGCGCCGCCCCCCGGCGCGGGGGCGGCGCGGTGACCGGTTGCGCGGCGGGGCGCCGGTCAGGCACTCGTCGGGCATGGAGACGCAGACGCACGAGATCGCCGATGGGATCTTCCGCTTCTCGACGCTGATTCCCGACGTCGCGCCGGGCGGCTTCGGCTTCAATCAGTTCCTCATCCGCGCCGAGGAGCCGCTGCTGTTCCACACCGGGATGCGCGGGTTGTTTCCGCTCGTCGCGGCGGCGGTGGCGCGCCTCGTGCCGGTCGACCGCGTCCGCTGGATCGCGTTCGGGCACGTCGAAGCCGACGAGTGCGGCGCGATGAATCAGTGGCTCGCTGCCGCCCCGCACGCCGAGGTGGCCCACGGGATCACCGGCGTGCAGGTGTCGCTCAACGATCTCGCCGACCGGCCGCCGCGGGCGCTCGCCGACGGCGAGGTGCTCGATCTCGGCGGCCGCCGTGTGCGCCACCTCGACACCCCGCACGTGCCGCACGCGTGGGAGGCGCGCGTGCTGTTCGAGGAGGTGACGCAGACGCTCTTCTGCGGCGACCTGTTCACGCACATCGGCGACGTGCCGCCGCTCACCGCGGACGACATCGTCGAGCCGGCGCGGCGCGCCGAGGCGACGTTCCGCGCCACCTGCCTGACGCCCGCCACCGGCGCCACCATCCGCAGCCTCGCCGCGCTCCGGCCGCGGACGCTCGCCCTGATGCACGGCTCGTCGTTCAACGGCGATTGCGTCGCCGCGTTGCACGCGTTGGCGCAGGTGTATGACGATCTCCTCGCCGCCGCGCTGCCCGCCGGGCGCTGATCGCGCCGCGCAACGCGCCGCGGCGCCGCGATCCCGACGGGGCGCGCCGGCCGGCGAAGTGCGCTACGCTGCCGCCGTGCGACGCTTCGTGCCCGCCTCGCCGACGGTGCGCCTCCTCATCCGGATGGTGGCGGCCGCGGTCTGTTTCGTCATCGCGCTGATCCTCAGCGTCATGCCGGGCCCGGCTTTCGTCTTCTGGCTGGCCGGCTTCATCCTGCTCGGCTTCAGCGCCGGACAGGTCCTCCTCTCGGTGCACGCGGTGCAGGAATACCTCCACCGGCACGTGCCCGGCGCCCGGCGGCTGCCGCGCCTGCACAAGCGCCACATCCGCGGCATGCTGCGCCACCGCTGGGTGCGCATGATCGATCGGCTGTCGGGCGCGCGCGAGCGCCGGCGGCGGGCGCGTCGCCACCGCTTCGCGCGGCGCGCCGGGCAGCCGCCGCCGCCCTGACGCGGCGGCGCACCCGCCGCGCTCACCGCCGCGCGGCGAGCGCGTGCGCGTGGCGGCGCAGCAGCGCGGCGAGCGCCGGGATCGCGACCCGCCCGGCCGCCGCCGCGGCGGGCACGAACGCGTGCGCGTCCACTTCCTCGCCGAGCCGGATCGCCGGCTCGCCCGGCAGTGCGACGGCGTAGACGATCGCGATGCGGTAGGCGCGCACGCTGCCGGCGGTCAGACAGTAGCCGCACGCGTCGAGGATCGCCGGGCGGACGGCCGGCGGCAGCGTGATGCCGACTTCCTCGGCGAGCTCGCGGCGCAGCGCCGCGACGGGATCCTCGCCGAACTCCGGCGCTCCGCCGGGCAGCTCCCAGGTGCCGCGGCCGTACGCGACCTCCCGGTAGTCGCGCGCCCGCCGCACGAGCAGCACCGATCCGGCGCAGATCACACAGGTGGAGCAGATCGTCTTCGAGACATCCATCGGCTGTTCCAATCATCCACGGCGGCCAGCAGACACGCCGTCGCTGCATACCGGCGGGGACACCCGCGGTCCTCGCGGGGATCCATAGCTATCGGCGTCGCGGTCTTGATGCACCGCCTCACCGCCTGGGTCCCCTCTCCCAGGGGGAGAGGATGGCAGCGGTTGCACACCAGCGAACGTCTCGCACGCGAGACGGCCCCGTCATCACAACCGCTGGAGGGCCGCGCTGCCGCGCGGCCGCGGACGCGCGTTGTCTCATGCGGCATCGACACGTCCAGGCTGCGCCGCAGCGCCTTGCTCGCGCTGGAGATGTCGGACGCCCCTCACCCTGACCCTCTCCCCTGGCGGGGAGAGGGGACCCGGCTGCTGCAGCGCGCTGCGGGACGAGGGGACCGGACCGCGGGCGTCCCCGCCCGCATGAAGGGGCCTCGTGCACGACGCGCTCGATACGACCGCCACACGAGCGACACGCGTCCGGGAGCGCGGGCGGCCCGCCCGCCGTGCACGGCGTGACGCGAGCATGCATCGCTCATCATCGCCCTCCGCGTGCCGGCCCGCCGTCCATCCGTGCGCGTTGCTCGCGGCTTGAGTTGTCAGACGCCGCTCACCTGACCCTTTCCCCTGGCGGGGGGAGAGGGACCCGGAGAAGAGGCGCTGCTCCATCCGTCACCTCCGTTGCGATTCGCTGGTCAGTCGACCTCCGCTTCGATGGTCAGTCGACTCGGTGTCCTCTCGATCTCGGTGGCTTCATCGACGCCCGCCGCGGCGGCATCCGCCGCCACGACCGGCTCGGCGAGAACCTGCGCGAACATCTCGCGCGGCGGCGTCTGGCGGGCGACGTACTCGAGGACGGCGAGGCGTGCGCCGCCGGCGCGCAGGAAATCGATCTGCACGAAACCGGGATGCGCGTCGTTGCCGTGCGCGAACAGCGTGCGCGGGCCGCTGCCGACCTCGGAAGCGCGGTTGGCGGAGCCGAGGCCGCTGACGACCATCAGCGTGCCGAGCGAGGATTCGATGACCTGCAGGCTGTGGTCGTGGCCGGCGACCCAGGCGAGCGGCGCGGCCTGATCGCGCGCCGCTGCCGCGAGCGTGTCGAGCATCGCGCGCCGGAAGCGGCGGTTCGTGCCGTTTGCCATGTCCTGCGCGGTCGGTGAGCAGCAGGCGCGCGCGCCGACCATCGCCGAGCCGAGCACCGGCAGCGGCAGCCACTCGACGTACACCGGGACGTAGTGGCGCACGACGCGCAGCGGGAAGAGATGTGTCAGCGCATCGACGAAGCCGCTGTGCGCGCCGTGCGTGGCGAGCGGATGGTGTGCGGCGATGACCGTGCGCCGCCCGCCGCGCGCCGCGTCGCGCAGCGCACGGCCGAGCGCGTCGAGGATCGCGCCTGCGGTGGTGTACGGACAGCCGGTCGGGTTGTTGTCGGGCACCGGCCGCTCGCCGTCGCTGCCCGTCAGCCACCACTGGGTGTCGAGGAGGATGAGATCGGCGACCGCGCCGACGGGCACGGTCACCGGGCCGGGACAGCCGCCGGGCGGCAGCAGGGCGACGTCGAGGCCGTCGCGTTCGCGCAGCTGCCGCAGATACGCCTCCTGGGCGAGGATGCGCTTCCAGCCGCCCGGTGCCGATTGATCCCAGTCGTGATTGCCGGGGACGAAGATCGCGCGTGCGCCGTTGCCGCGCACCACCGCGACCTGCGCGTTGATGATCCGTTCGGCATCCTGGCGGGTCTGGAAGACCGGCGAGATGAGCACGCTGGCCGCGTCGACCGCCGCATCCGCGATCGGATCGGGCGTCGGCGCCGGCTCGGGCATGCCGCGCTCGTAGACGTTGTCGCCGAGGAACACGACCGTGGTGCGTTCCGGCAGCCGGCTCACCTGGTACGCCAGCGCCTCGAGCGCCGGTTCGCCGGCGGGATCGGGCTTGCCGGCATCGCCGATCAGCAACACGCGCGCGACGACGTCCGTCTCGGCCACGCGCGGAGCCATGTGGGCCGTCGCGGCGCGATAGTACGGTGTGACGTGCGAGCAGGCGCTGGCGAGCGCGCTCGCTGCCAGCAGCGCGGCGGCGAGGGCACCGGCGGCGCGCGCGCGCCGGGCAGGCGCGAGGAGACGGGCGGCGGAGCTCAAAACAGGCCCACCGCGCCGCGGTCGACGCGCTCGAGCAGCCACTGGCGCTGCCGCGCGATGCGCGCGATCTCTTCCGCGGTCAGCCCGAACTGGATGCCGTCCCCGGCCGGGCGCACGCCGGCGTGCGGATCCGCGTTCGGTCCCGGGGGCACCGCCTGCAGCACGCCCGCGTCATCGGGCTGCAGCTCGACGAGCACGCCGAGGGCCGCCAGCTGGTCGGGGGTGACGCGGCGCAGCCGCTCGACCGAGGTGCGCGGCAGATCGGCGACGGCGAGCTGGTCGAAATGGCGGATGAAGACGTTGTACGCGACCCCGCCGAACGCGATGCCGTTGTCGATCGAGAACACCTGCGGGTTCAGCGCGTCGGTCGCCATGAGGAAGTTGCTGTCCTTGCGGTCGCGGTGCGTGATCAGGACGGCCAGCAGATTGAAGTTCGCGAAATGGTACGCATAGCGCCGGTCGCGGCGGAAGCGGTCGGGGACGAAAATGTCGTCCGGCTGCGTGACGCCGTGCAGCCACGCCGAGAGCGTGCCGAGCACGCACGGATGCGGCGGCCGGGTCGGATCGGCGTCGTCGTCGACCGGCCGGTACACGGGCAGGGGAATGCAGCGGATCGCCACCGGCGGCACGACCTGGTCGTGCGGGTCGAGGAAGAGCTGCTGCACGACATAGGCGGCGACCTCGCGGCGCGGCGCGTTGTTCCAGCTCTCGCCGTCACACGGCGCCTCCTTCCATTTCGCGGCGATGCGCGGAGGAGCGGCGAAGGCGAGCTCGAGCCGGCTCGTGAACATGATGCCGCCTTCGGTGTCGTCGACCGCGACGATCGCGAACGGCTCGTGCTGCAGGCGCTGCTGCAGCTGCGGTGCGGGCAGCGGGATGTTGCCGCCCGGATCGGGTGGCTGGGCGACGGCGGTCGCGGCAACGAGCACCGCCGCGGCCGCGGTGAGCAGCGCGCGGCCGGTCATACGAGCTCCTCGTCGCGTACCGGATCGACGGGCACCGCGGCCAGCGCGCCGCGGCTGGCGGCGCCGGGATCGAGCTCCAGCAGGCGGCAGGCAGCCCGCGCCAGCAGCGCCCGCGCGACGTGGAAGTGATCCTCGGCGACATCCCAGACGCGCTGCGCCTCGAGCTCGAGGACGACCACCGGTGTCACGGCAACGGCCGTGTGCGCCTGCGGCAGCTCCGACAGCGCGGCGTTCTCGCCGAGCACCGTGCCGCGCTCGACGCGCACCGGCGGCGCGCCGATCGCGCGGCACTCGGCCGCGCCGTCGAGCAGGACGAGGAGGTGCGTGGCGCGTGCGCCGGCCTGTACGAGCACCGTTCCGGGCGCCGCGTATCGCGGCCCGTCCGCGCTGCGCACGAGCGCGGCGAGGACCGCGACGCCGAACGGCGTCAGTAGCGGCATGCGATGCAGGCGCAGCAGCAGGTCGACGGCATCGGCGGGCGGGCCGGCGGCGGCGTCCGGCCGCGGCGAGGGCCCGGGCGCGACGTCGTACGCGCGCTGCGCCGCGGCGTGCCACGCGAGCGTGCGGCCGAGCGCCGCACGCAGGCGCATGACGAGCGCGAAGTCGTCCTCGAGCACGTCCCACCACAGGGCGGAGTCGATGGTCAGCAGCGTGGCGGAGGTGTCGGCGATGATCGTCAGCCCGCCCGTCCGTTCGGCGAGCAGGTCGAGGAGGCCGAGCGCCGCCGGCGCGTCGAGGCGCGTCGCGCCGCCGGCGCCACGCGCGAGGCGCACGGCGCCGTCGAGCAGGACCTGAAGCGCGCGCGGCGGCTGGTTGCCGGCCTGGAGAACGGTGCCGGGGCGCACCTGACTTTCGTCGGCGACGCGCGCCAGCGCGGCGAGCTGCGCGGTGCGCATGGCGCTGAAGAGCGGCAGCGCGCGCAGCAGCAGCGCGCGCTCGAGCGGTCCGGTGGTCTGGACGAGCGCCATCAGTGTCTCGCGGCGGCGCGCGGCAGCGGCGGCGCGGCATCCCCCGACACGGATTCGCCCACCGGCGGCGCGGCGAGGTGGCCGGCGAGCGCCGCGAGCGCGGCGTCGGAGTGGGCGGCGAGGCGCGTGATCAGCGTCGTCTCGTCGAGGTCGGACGGCTCGTAGAAGGCCCGCCCGGCGCGCAGGCGTTCAGCGTCGGGCAGATCGTCGGTCAGCGCATGCAGCGCCGCTCGCCAGGGGGTGGGTACGACCTGCTCGAGCAGCTCGTGGCTGGTGCCGCGCGTCATCGGGTCGCCGCTGTGCACCCCGAGGTAGAGCTGCTCGAAGTCGGTGCGCGGGTCGCGCAGGCCGAGCACGCGGAACAGCCGCTCGACCGCGAACACGAGCTTCTGGCGCAGCAGCTCGATCAGCAGCTCGCGCGCCGGTGGCCGCGCGGCGCCGGTGGGCGCGCCGTCGAGCACCACGCGCCAGTGCAGCAGGGCGAAGCACTTGCGCAGCTGCGCCTCGGCGATCGCATCGAGGCTCGCGCGATCGAGCCGCAGCCCGGGCACGTCCGCGACGAGCCGGCCGAGACCGCGCAGGATCTTGTAGCCGATCAGGCCGCCGGGCTCGGAGCGCAGCTGCGCGAGCAGCAGGTCGGCGGCGCGCTGGTGGCCGAAACGCGACAGCGCGCGCGGCACGTGCACGCGCACGGCGAACGGCAGGGCGGGATCGCGCAGCGCCGCGCCGAGCGCGTCGACCGCGGCATCGCCGAACGCCGGTAGCGCGCGGCGCACCGCGTCGCGCAGCTCGCGGCGTGGCAGCAGCTGGAGCAGCAGCGGCAGGTGTCGCGCATCGCGCAGCGCGCCGAGCGCGCGCACTGCCTCGCGCGCCGTCTCCGGATCCGCCTGGGTGGCGAGGTCGGCGAGCAGTGGGGCGAAGGCCGGCTGCGGCCAGTCGCGCAGCGCACGGGCGGCCGCGCGCGGCAGCGGTCCGCCGGGGTCGGCTGCGGCACGGGCCTGCACCGTCGCGGCGGCGGCCGCCGGATCGACGAGGTGGCGCGCCGCGGCGGCGATGAGCGCCAGCGCCGCGACCACCGGACAGTCCGCCGTGGTCAGGCGGTGCAGGTCGTCGGGCGGCGGCGCGGTTGCGGCCAGGGCGCGCACCGCGCCGGCGCGCACCGCGACGTCCGTGTGGCGCAGCACGCGCGGCGCCAGCGGCAGCCAGTCGGCGCGCCGCGTTGCGGCGAACAGCTCGAGGGCGCGCACGACGACCGCGGCGGAGGGATGGTAGAGGATCAGCGCCGGCACGACCCGCACCCGGCCGGTGGCGGCGAGCAGGTCGAGCGCGGCGATCACGCGCGCATCGTCGGCGCTGTTCAGCTCGGTCAGCAGGCGCTCGAGCGAGGCGAGGTCGAGCTCGGGGAACGCCAGCCGCGTCTCGATCATCGCGTCGTTGAGCGTGTCGCGGCAGAGCGTGCGGTACGGCCGGCGCAGCGCGCGCGCGACGAGCAGCCAGACGCCGGCGCAGCCGACCAGCAGCACGCCGATCGCGTGCCAGCCGAAGCCCCGGGCGAGCAGCACGAGGATGAGCAGCGAGCCGAGCGCCTGGCCGCCGCGCTGCGCGACGAGGTCGCTGACTTCCTTCACCGCGGTGCGCAGGCGCGGCGTCATCGGCACGTAGAGCAGCTCGCTCACCGTCTTGTGCAGCGACCAGCGCAGCGCGCCGTCGGCGCCGCGCAGCGCGAGCGCGACCGCGAGACCGGGCGCTGCGGTGAGCGCCACGCCGCCGGCGAGGAGCAGCGCCGGCCGGACGAGGAGCGCGTTGGGCACGCCGAGCGTGCGCACCAGCGGCGTGACGGCGAGCAGCAGCAGCAGCAGCGCGGCGGCGTCGAAGGCGAGATAGGCCGTGGCGAGAAACGGACCGAGGCGGGGTGTCGGCACGTGCTCGGCGACGGCGCTCTTGAAGAGGAAGTCGGCGAGCGTCACCGACACCGCGGCGAGCAGCAGCATCGCGGCGAGCCGCTGCACGTACGGGTGCCGGCCGGCGCTGCGCAGGCTGCGCAGCGGATGCGGCGGCTCGCTGGCGCGCACCGGCGCCGCCGTCGTATCGGGCGGCTCCGGTGTGCGGACGCGCCACCACGCGAGCGCCGCGGCGGCGCTCGCCACGTACGCCGCGGCGCTGGCGACGAGCAGCGCCGCCGGGGTCAGGGCGGCACTGATCGGCAGCGCGCCGGCAAAGCCGGCGAGGCTGCCGGCCACGGCGCCGGCGGCGATGAGTGGATAGAGGCGCTTCGCCTGCGGCGCCGTGAGCCGCTCGCCGAGAATCAGCCAGAAGCGGGTGAGGACGACGGCCGTCGCGACACCGCCCCAGACATAGAGTCCGTACGGCACGACCCGCGACGAGATCGCCACCCAGGGCAGGAACAGCGCCGTGCCGAGCGCGGCGGCGAGCTGCATGACGACCAGCGTGCGGCGGTTCGTCGCCGGTCGGCCCGGACGGCCGAGCACCGGCCCGCCGGCGACCGCCAGCGCCGCGATGACGAGATACAGCCACGGCAGGTGTGCGGCGGGGACACGCGACAGGAACACCGTGTCGCGCGCCGTCTCGAGCAGGGCGTGCGCGAGCATGACCAGGAAGACGGTCGCCAGCGCGGCGCCGAACTCGCGCCGCTCCTCGCGCCGGACCTGCGTCGTCAGCGGCATCGCCGCGTCCTCACGCGCGCACCGCCGCCGGCGCCGATGCGGGCAGGGCGTTCGTGCCGGGGTCGGGGCCGCCGGTGCGCCGTGCGAAGCCGCGCGCCGCGCGGCGCGCGACCAGCAGCCACAGGCCGGTGAGCGCGATACTGATCACCGCCAGCCAGTGCACCGCGCCGGCCGGCAGCACCCACGCCGTCGCGCCGAGGATCAGCGCAGCGCTCACCGCCTTCGCGAACCGCATCAGGAAGATGTCGATGAACGCCTTCGCCTGGTACTTCGTCGCCGCGTCGGTCGGCGTGTACAGCATCTCCTTGCTGCTCTGGTTCAGCGAGTAGCCGAGCGCCGCGTCGCCGAAGAACGTCGCCGCAACGAGGGCGAACGCCGGCACGGCGAGGAACCCGAGGCTGCCGGCACCGAGCACCAGCGGCAGCACGAGGAGCCCGACGCGCGGTCCCCAGCGGTGCAGGATCCAGCTGGTCAGCAGCAGCTGCACGACGAGGGCGGCGGCATTCGCCGCGGTGCTGAAGCGGCCGAGGAACGCGGCGATGGCGACCTCGTCGCCGAAGCGCACCGCCACGGCGCTGTTGAACTGGTAGTCGATGACGTTCGAGGTGATCTCGTAGGCGCCGACCAGCGCCGCGATCGACCAGAGATAGGGTGTCGCGGCGGTCAGGCGCGCGCCGGCGACGGCCTCGTGCAGCGCCGCCCGCGGGCTGCTGCGCGGCGCCGGCGCCGCGACGTCCGGTGGAGCGCCGCGGCTGAGCAGCCAGGCGAGCAGCGCGATCATGGCGAGCAGCGCGGCGCAGACGAGCAGCAGGTTCGCCGCGCCGACCTGCGCGATCGACCAACCGGTCACGGCGCTGCCGACCGCGCCGCCGGCGATGCCTCCGGCGCCGACGAGGCCGTACGTGCGCCGCGCCTCGTCGGGGGGCGTCAGGTCGTTCGCCAGGCTCCAGAACAGCGCGACGAGTACCGAGTTGAACACGTCGAGATAGAAGAAGTACCCCCAGGCGACGCCCGACCCGCCGCCGCGCGGACTCGACAGCAGCCACCAGAACAGCACCGAGCTGGCGATGAAGAGGCCGCAGAAGACGGCGATGAGCGGCGCCCGCCGGATGCGCGCCGCGAGGCTCGAGTAGAGCAGCACCGCCGGCAGCACGAGCAGCGCCGTGCCGAGCTTGACCAGCGGCAGCCACGTCACGCCGACCTCGGTGAGAAAGCGCGAGGTGCGGATCGGCTTCTGGATCCAGAACGCGGCGATGACCGCAAAGAACAGCGCGCACAGCCCCACGGCGCGCAGCGGTGATGCGACCCCGAAACGCAAGCGACTCACTCCCGCAGCCCTGCTGGTGCAAGCCGCGGACCGTGCTGGCTTGGGCCTTGCAGTCCGAACCGGCCCGGATCGTCATGTAAACCCTGCACAAGCGCAGGCTCGGTGTGCGCGGACGCGTCCCGTCCCGATGCGTTCAGCTCTGCAGGCGGGGCAGGGCTCCACGTTGCGACGCGACGCGGAGCGGCGGCGAAAGGGGAAAGGCACGTCTGAGTCGCACGTCCGCGCCCCTGCACGTGTGGCGCTTGCCCGCGCGCCATCGAACACCCTAGGCTGGCCAACGTCTGTGACAGACATCCGCATCGATGGTCCGGGACGCGCAGGGCTCGCGTCCGCACGCGGCCTGCGGAAGATCGTCAGCAGGAGGTGAGCATGATTTCCCAACATCGCACGCGCGGTCGGCTGGGAGCGGCGCTCGGCGGCGCACTGGTGGTCGTCGTCCTGTGGGCGGCGGCGGCCGGCGCGCAGGCCGGCGGCAACGGCGCGACCTGGACGCTCGACAGCAACAACTGGCAGCAGGCGCAGGATCTGCTGCCGCCGGTGGTGCTCGAGCGCGTGAAGAAGGGCGACTACTGGTACAAGGTGATGCAGGTCGATCCCGAGGAGTTGAAGCGCAACTACTCGGAGAAGTTCTGGGCGGCGAGCGAGGCCAACGCCGGCAAGTATGACGTCGATCCCGAGACCTGCGGGCTGAAGGACATGAAGACCGGCAAGATGCCGGAATTCTACTTCGGTTATCCGTTCCCGAAGATCGATCCGAAGGATCCGCTCGCGGCCTGCAAGATGGCGTGGAACTTCGACTCGGCGAACTCGATGGGCGACGGCCAGGGCGCGACGTTCACGCTCAACGGCATTGATGCCACCGGTGAGTTCAAGCGCATCAAGCTCTGGCTGCACACCAACTCGTTTCTCGGCCGCTCGTCGGGGCCGATCGACAATCCCGAGAACCTGCGCGCCACGACGCTGTCGAACGTGCTCGAGCCGCAGGACGTCGACGGCGTCGGCGGCCTGACCAAGCGCATCAACGACTGGGAGTCGCAGGATCGCTCGTGGTTCTACGTGCCGGCGACGCGCCGCGTGCGCCGCGTCAACGCCGCGACGCGGTCCGACCCGGTCGCCGGGCTCGACATCTTCGCCGACGACCTCAACTGCTACGGCGGCAAGGTCGAGTACTACAAGTGGAAGCTGGTCGGCGAGCAGAACATCCTGGCGCCGCTGCTCAGCCCCAAGCCGCTGATGCAGAAGAAGACCAGCTCGCCGACGCGCTTCGAGGTCGACATCCCGTACTTCAAGGGCGCGTACGAGACGCCGGGCGCCAAGGGCATCCCGTGGCTGATCGTCGACAACCTCGTGCTCGTGCCGCGCCCGGTGTGGGTGCTCGAGGGCGAGTCGACCGACCCGTACTACAACTTCGGGAAGGTCATCATGTACATGGACAAGGATCTCTACCGCATCTACTGGAAGCTCGTGCACAACCGCGCCGGCGAGTACTTCTACAACGCGATGTGCGCGTACCACTTCTCGAAGAACGAGGACGGCACCACGGCGGTGACGCCGAACATGGTCGTCGGCGTGAACGACAAGACCAACCGCGCCGCCCTCGGCGGCCGCTACAGCTCGCAGTTCATCGAGCGCCAGTACGCGGACGACTACTTCAGCCTGCGCACGCTGACGCACATCTCGGATTGATGCGTCGCGCGCTTCGCCACAAGCGGGAACACAGATGACCACGGATCCCCGCCGCCCCCCGTCCCGATGACCACAGATCAGAACAGGGCGGGGCGGTGGCGGGGTCAGTGGCCGGTCGGCTGCGAGTGGCGCTCGGCGGCGCCGTGGTGCTCGTCGCCGTCGCCCTGTGGGCGGCGGCGGCCGGCGCGCAGGCCGGCGGCAACGGCGCGACCTGGACGCTCGACAGCACCCCTTGGCGCCCGGCGTCTCGGACGCGGCCTTGATCGACGACCTTGTGCTCGTGCCGCGCCCGGTGTGGGTGCTCGAAGGCGATTCGGGAAGGTCGTCATGTACATGGACAAGAAGAACGAGGATGGGACCACGGCGGTGACGCCGAACCTGGTCGTCGGTGTGAACGACCAGACCAACCGCGCCGCCCTCGGCGGGCGCTACAGCTCGCAGTTCATCGAGCGCCGGTATGCGAAGTATTACTTCCAGTTACGCCGCGCGCACTTTTCAGATTGATGCGTCACATGCGCAGCCGGGGAACACAGATGACCACAGACCCCCGCCCCCCACCCCGATGGCCACGGAGTCAAAGGGAGGCGGCGGCGGTGGATTCAGTGGCCATCTGTGTCCGGGGCGGGGGGCGGAGGCGGTGGGGATCCGTGGTCATCCGTGTTCTCTTCTGACCCGCCGCGCATCGCCCAGCCGCGGTAGAGCAGGGTGATCGCGACCCAGACCGCGAGGACGACGAGGGGATAGACCGCGACGCGTGGGAACGCGGCGCCGAATGCCGCGACGGCGAGCAGCAGCACGCCGGCGGCGATCGTGATGCGGCGTTCGATCGGTTCGAGCACGCGCAGGTTGGTGAACGCCGCGCCGACCGTGCGGCCGACGCGGATCGCCCCCGCCGCGGCGCGCCCGGCGCTGCCCGAGGCGGGGGTGTGGCGCTGGCGCGGCTGGCCGGGCGCCTGCACGTGGGCGCGGGCGTCGAGCACGATCTCGGTCGCGTTGCGCAGGTCGGCGAGATATGCCGCCTCCATCTCTTCGGCGAAGCCCTCGTGCTCGATGACGACATCGAGCTCGCAGTTGCCGAGCCAGCTCGCGACGTTGAGGTTGGTCGAGCCGACGCGCGACCAGCGCGAGTCGGTGACTGCGGTCTTGGCGTGCAGCATCGGCCCGTTCCATTCGAACACGCGCACGCCGGCGGTGAGCAGCGGACGGTAGCCGGCGCGCGACAGCGGCCGGAGCAGCGGGATGTCGGTGCCGTTCGGCACCAGCAGGCGGACGTCGACCCCGTCGCGCGCCGCGGCGCACAGCGCCTGCACGTACGTCGTCGTCGCGGCGTAGTACGCGTCGGTGAGCCACAGGCGACGGCCGGCGAGCGCGGCGATGAGCTGATCGAGGCGAAAGACGTTCGCCGTCGCCGGCAGCGTCGCGACGACGCGCAACGACACGTCGCCCGCCGGCGCCGCCGGGCCTGCCGCGCGCAGCTCCTCGTCGGGGATCGGCTCGCCGGTCATCGCCCACATGTCGGCGAACGCCCGCTCGAGATCGGCGACCGCCGGCCCGCGCACCTCGACCCCCGTGTCGCGCCAGGGCGCGAGGTCGGTGGCGGGACAGCCGAGCCACATGCGGCCGATGCACAGACCGCTGACGAACCCGATCGTGCCGTCGACCGCGAGCAGCTTGCGGTGATCGCGGCTCAGCCAGCCGAACGCCGAATCGAGCCGCGGCGGATTGTAGCAGCGCACCTCGACGCCGCCGGCGCGCAGCGCGTTCCAGAAGCGGCGCCGCGTCTTGCCGACGCCGCCGAGCCAGTCGTAGATCACGCGCACGCACACGCCGCGCCGCGCGGTGGCGATCAGCAGCTCGGCAAACTGCCGGCCGACCTCGTCGTCGTGGATGATGTAGCTCTCGAAGTGCACGTGCCGCGTCGCGCCCTCGATCGCCGCGCGCCAGGCGGGGTAGTTCTCCCGCGCGTCGGTGAGCAGCCGCACGGCGTTGCCGGCGATGAGCGGCGCGTTCGCCGCGCGCGAGAACGCCTGCGCCGCCAGGGCGCGCACCGCGGCGTGCTGCGTGCGGTCCGGCCGCGTGTCGCGCGGCGTGGCGCGTTCCGACCGCCGGCGCGGTGCCCGGCCGCCGCGCCCGGCGGGCGCCCTAGCGCTCAATCAGCACCTTGAGCGCGCGCGTCTCGGCGGCGCGCGCGAACGTGTCGTAGGCGGCGAGCATGTCGTCGAGACGGAAGCGGTGGCTGATGAAGCGGTCGACCGACAGGCGGCCGTCGCGGATCAGGCGCAGCAGCATCGGCGTCGTACTCGTGTTCACCAGCCCCGTCGTGATCGCGATGTTCTGCAGCCACAGGTCCTGCAGGCGCAACTGCACCGGCCGGCCGTGGACGCCGATGTTGGCGACGCGTCCGCCCGGGCGGACGATCTGCGTCGCCATCTCGAACGTCTCCGGGACGCCGACCGCCTCGACGGCGACGTCGACGCCCCACCCGTCGGTGTGCGCCAGCACCTGCGCCTTCCAGTCGGGATCGCCGGCGCGCACGGTGGCGGTGGCGCCGAACTCCCGCGACTGCTCGAGGCGGTGCGCATCGCGATCGATGGCGAGAATCTGCGCGGCGCCGCACAGCCCGGCGGTGGCGATGACGGCGAGACCGATCGGGCCGACGCCGATCACCGCAACGACGTCGCCGGGTGAGACCTGTCCATACTGCACGCCGATCTCGAAGCCCGTGGGCAGGATGTCGCTGAGCAGCACGCCCTGCGCCGCGGTGACGCCGGGCGGCAGCGGGTGCACCGACGTCTCGGCGTACGGCACGCGGACGTACTCGGCCTGCGTGCCGTCGATGAGATGGCCGAACACCCAGCCGATGCCCGGGGCGCCCTCGGGACCGAGGCAGTGAGCGAACAGCGCCTGGCGGCAGAACGTGCAGCGGCCGCAGGACTTGATGCACGAGAGGATGACCGTGTCGCCGACGGCGAGCGTCGTCACGGCGCTGCCGACCTCGACGACGACGCCGACGCCCTCGTGGCCGAGGATGCGCCCGGGCGACACCGCGGGCACGTCACCCTTGAGGATGTGCAGGTCGGTGCCGCAGATCGTCGTCACCTCGGTGCGGACGATCACGTCGGTCGGCTGCTGGATCCGCGGCACCGGCACGTCCTGCCACGCCTTCCTGCCGGGACCCTCGTACACGAGCGCTTTCATCGGCAGCTCTCCTCGCCGGTCGGGTCGATGATAGCGTTGCCCTGCGCAACTTGCGATGTCGCGCCGCGCCCGGCGCGGGTCCGGCGGCCTGTGCAGGTCTCCCGGCGCGTTCAGGCGCCGGTCGGCACGGTGGCGCGGAACGCGGTGCCGCGGCCGGTGACGTGCACCGTCGCGGTCGCCGCCGGGACGAACGCGACGTCGCCGCGACCGAGCGGCAGCGCCGCCGTGCCGGCGCCGCGCAGCTCGAGCGCGCCCTCGGTGACGATCCAGATCTCCGGTCCGCCGACCGGCGCGCTGAACGCGGCGGCGCCCACCGTGACCTGCGAGAGCCGGAACTCCGTCGCCGGCGTGTCGTAGCCGATCTCCCCGTTCAGCCGCCGCGGCGCGAGCACCGGCAGCGGACCGGCGGTGAAGTCGAGCGTGCGCAGCAGCTCCGCGACGTCGACGTGCTTCGGCGTCAGGCCGCCGCGCACGACGTTGTCGCTCGATGCCATGATCTCGCAGGCGGTGCCGTGCAGATAGGCGTGCAGGCGCCCGGCGCCGACGAACAGCCCCTCGCCGGGGGCGAGCAGGATGTGGTTGAGGAGCAGCGCGATGACCACGCCGGCGTCGTCGGGATAGCGTTCGGCGAGGCGCAGCGCGCAGCGCCGTTCGGCGACATGGTCGCCGTCCGCCGTGTCGCGTTCGGCGGCGCGCACGACGTCGGCGACCAGCGCCGCGCGCTCGGCGGCAGGGGTGTCGAACAGCCGGCGCACCGCCGGGCCGAGTGCGGCCGCGCCGGACGTGGCGAGCGCATCGACGAGCCAGGCGAGGCGGGGCACGGCGAGCGCGCGCAGGAGGCGCAGCGTCGCGTCGACGGCGCGGAATCCGGCCAGCGCCTCGAACGGCGTCATCGCCACCAGCAGCTCGGGCTTGTGCGCGCGATCGCGGTAGAGGCGGAACGGCGCGCCGAGCGGGATGCCCGCCGCCTCCTCGCGCTCGAACCCGTCGCGCGCCTGCGCGGCGTTCGGGTGCACCTGCAGCGACAGCGGCTCCTCGACGGCGAGGATCTTGACCAGGAAGGGCAGCGCCGCGCCGAAGCGCGCGAGTGTCGGCTGGCCGAGCATCGCCAGCGGATCGCGCGCGATCTCTTCGGCAAGCGTGCGGCGCACCTCCGGGAGCCACGACGGCGCGAGCGGATGGGCGCCCATCCACAATTCGGCCTCCGGCTCCGGAGTCGGCGTCGGCCGCCCCTGCAGCGCCGCGATGGCGGTGCGGGAGCCCCACGCATAACGCTGAATGGCGCAGGAGAGACGGTACATGCTGCCCGAGCCACAAGCCCGAGTGCGCCGCCAATGTCCACTACCGGCCGAGAAATGCCTGTCAGGCCGCGGGCGAGCGTGACGGAAGCCACCGAGCCGGAGAGGACACCGAGTCGACCGGCTTCGACCGATCCGGCGCCACTCGGTGTCCTCGGCACCTCGGTGGCTGATTCCTCCCTGGGGGAGGCGGTCTTCCCGCGTGTTCGGCGTTCGTGCCAGAAGGGCGCGATGACGCGCAGCGTACGCATCGCGGAGCTGATGCGGACCTCCGGGGTGACGTTCGGCACCAGCGGAGCGCGCGGGCTCGTCGAGGCAATGACCGACGAGGTGTGCGTCGCCTACACCCTGGCGTTCCTCGCGCATCTCGGCACGCTCGGCTGGCGGCCGCAGGGCGGGCGCGTCGCCGTCGCCGGCGACCTGCGGCCGAGCACCGGACGGCTGCTCGACGCGGTGTGCGCCGCCGTCGCGCACGCCGGCGCGACGGTCGTGCACTGCGGGCGGGTGCCGTCGCCGGCGGTGGCGCTGCACGGGCTGGCGCAGCGCCTGCCGGCGATCATGGTCACCGGCAGCCACATCCCCGACGACCGCAACGGCATCAAGTTCAACCGCCCCGACGGCGAGATTCTCAAGTCCGACGAGGCGGGCATCGCCGCGCAGACGGTGGTGCTGCCCGACTGGTTCGATGCCGCCGGCATGCGACGCGCCGATGCGCGGCACACCGCGCCGCCGGCGACCGAGGCGGCGGGCGCGGCGTACGTGCGCCGCTATCTCGACGCGGTTCCCACCGGTGCGTTCACCGGCCGGCGCATCGCCGTGTACGGCCACTCCTCGGTCGGCCGCGAGCTGCTCGCCGAACTCTTCGGCCGGCTCGGCGCCGACGTCGTGCGCGTCGGCTGGTCGGAGCGCTTCGTGCCGGTCGATACCGAGGCGATCCGGGCCGAGGACGTCGCGCTGGCGCGCACCTGGGCGGCGGAGCTGCAGCCGTTCGCGATCGTGTCCGCCGACGGCGACGCCGACCGGCCGCTGCTCGCCGACGAGACCGGGCGCTGGCTGCGCGGCGATGTCGCGGGGATCCTCACCGCGCGTCTCCTCGCTGCCGACGTCGTCGTCTGCCCGGTGAGCTGCAACACCGCCGTCGAGCGCAGCGGGGCGTTCGCGCGCGTCGTGCGCACGCGCATCGGCTCGCCGTACGTGATTGCCGCGATGCACGAGGCCCTTACGGCCGGCGGCCAGCGCGTCGTCGGCTACGAGGCCAACGGCGGCTTCCTCACCGCCAGCCCGCTCGCGCTGCCCGGCGGCGGCACGCTCGCGCCGCTGCCCACCCGCGATGCGCTGATCGTCCACCTCGCGGTCCTGCTCGACGCCGTGCAACGCGGCGTCCCGGTCTCGGCGCTCACCGCCACGCTGCCGGCGCGCCACACGGCGAGCAACCGCCTCGAGCGCTTCCCGGTCGCGCGCAGCCGCGCGCTGCTCGACGAGCTCGCCACCGGCGGCGCGGCGGCGATCGCGGCGCGCTTCCCGGCGTTCGGTGCGGTCGCCGACGTGAACCAGCTCGACGGCTTGCGCCTCACGTTCCGCTCCGGCGAGATCGTGCACCTGCGCCCGAGCGGCAACGCCCCCGAGCTGCGCTGCTACAGCGAAGCCGACACCGAGACCCGCGCGGCCGCGCTCTGTCGCGACGCGTTGGACGTGATCGAACGCTTACGCTGAGCCGCGCCAGGAAGCGTGACCGCTGACCAGTGAGTGGTGGCAGGCAAGCGTTCCATCGAGACCGCGGTGCGCGGCCAGCGGTTCGGGCGCCGATGTCAAGGGGCTAGGGGGTTATGGGGTTTGCGGGCCTTGCACCTAAAGTCGCGGAACGACTCAGTTCAGCAACCGCTCCCCCTGCAAGCCTATCGCATATGGCTTATGGCATATGGTCCGGAGCGCTCCGGCCATAAGCTATATGCCATATGCCATTAGCGCCGACGACGGACGCCGGCTTCTAGGTGCAAAGCCGGGTTTGGGGTTAAGACCCAGAACCCCAAGCCCCAACCCCCTAACCCCCAACCCTTCTGCGTAATCTGCGTAATCTGCGGATTCCGCTATACGCGCAATCACAACCGATCCGTCTCGCCGCGCTGCTTGAGCGCCTCGACGACCAGGCGCACGTCCTGGGCGCGGTGGCGCGGGATGACGAGCAGGGCGTCATCGGTTTCGATCACGCACAGGTCGTCGACACCGACCAGCGCGATGGTGCGCGGTCGGCCGTCGGTGCGCAGGTCGCGGACGAGGTTGCCGTGCGCTTCGGCGAGGACGGTCGCGGCCTCGGCGGCGTTGCCGTCGGCATCGCGCGCCGACAGCTCCCAGGCGCTCGCCCAGCTGCCGAGATCGCTCCAGCCGCAGCGCGCCGGGACGACGCGCAGCCGGTCGACGTGCTCGATCAAACCGTGGTCGATGCTGACCGACGGCAGCGTCTCGAACACGCGCGCCGTGACCTCGGCCTCCGCGGCTGCGCCACGCGCCGCCGCCGCGTCGATGACACGCAGACCCTCGGCGAGCGCCGGCAGATGGTGCGCGATCGCCTCGAGCAGCGTCTCGGCACGAAAGAAGAACATGCCCGCGTTCCACAGGAAGCGGCCGCTGGCGACGTACGCGGCCGCGGTGTCGTGGTCGGGCTTCTCGACGAAGCGCGCCACCGCGTGCATCGCACCGTCGATGCGCGGGCCGAGCTCGATGTAGCCGTAGCCGGTCTCCGGCCGCGTCGGCGTGATGCCGAGGGTGGTGATCACGCCGGTGCGGGCGGCCGCGAGCGCCTCCTGTGCGGCGGCGCGGAACGCCTCCTCGTCGGCGATGTGATGATCGCTCGGCAGCACCATGCACAGCGCGTCCGGATCGCGCCGCCGCGCGAGGCTCGCCGCCCAGCCGATGGCGGCCGCAGTGTTGCGGGCGCACGGCTCGGCGAGGAACGCGGCGGCGGGCAGCTCCGGCAGCCCGGCGCGCGTCGCCGCGAGCAGGTGTGCGCCGGTGGCGATGAGCACCCGCTCCGGGGCGCAGAGCGGCCGGATGCGGCGCACCGTCGCGGCGAGCAGCGAGTCGGTCGAGCCCGGCGCGATGGCGAGGAGCTGCTTCGGCCGCAGCTGGCGCGACGCCGGCCAGAAGCGCGTGCCGCTGCCGCCTGCCAGGATGATCGCGAAGGTGTCGTGCATGCCCCGCCCATACCGCGC